>CAYWTX010000203.1:0-1528 GCA_964461295.1 uncultured Planctomycetaceae bacterium
TGGCCATTTGCATGGGCGGCGTGGGCAAGTTGGGCGCGGACGGCAAGCCGATCGCGCACGAGGAGCCTGTGCTGGTGCGCGTACACAGCGAGTGCCTCACCGGCGATGTGCTGGGCTCGCTGAAGTGCGACTGCGGCAGCCAGCTCCACGTGGCCCTGCGGGCCGTGGCGGAGGAAGGCAAGGGCGCGGTGATCTACGTCCGCCAGGAGGGGCGCGGCATCGGGTTGATCAACAAGCTGCGGGCCTACAAGCTCCAGATCGAGCAGGGGATGGACACCGTGGAGGCCAACGTCCGCCTGGGCTTCGAGCCCGACCGGCGCGACTACGGCATCGGCAACCAGATCCTCCGCGACCTGGGTCTGCGGAAGCTGCGCATCATGACCAACAACCCGCGGAAGATCTACGGTCTGGAAGGCTTCGGCCTGGAGATCATCGAGCGAGTGCCCATCGAGATCGCCCCGCAGGACGTGAACCGCGAATACCTCCGCGTCAAGAAGCACAAGCTGGGACACATCCTCGAGAACCTGTAGCGACCGATGCCCCATCCGGACTGAACTTCGCTCCCGTTGCCATGGCGGCGCCGGCAGGCACGGTCGTCCGCCCGGTGGACCTGGCCAGCGAACCGGAACAGTGCAGCTTCCGCGTTGTTCCATGCAGAGGCGCCGCGCAGGATGCGGCGTGGGCGGGTATTCTGGATCGCCCTCCGCGATGCAGCTTTCCCCGGAACCTCCGAGGAACAGGAACCATGATGCGAACGATGACGGCTGCAATGATGGCGGTGTTGGGAGGCATGGTCGCGCGGGCCGCGATGGGAGCGGGCCAGCCCCCCTTGCCGGACCCGGCCAATGCGGCGTATCGGATCGAACTGGCCAATGCGTTGCCCGGCCAGAAGACGCTGACCATCTACGCCGTGTACGAAGGCGGCGTGGGCAAGCGGGCTTTCGGGCTGGCACGTCAGCACAACGCGGTGTCGCACAAGGTCGACCTCGCCGGCGTGAAACTTGACGGGCGGAGTCTCAAAGGCGATCTCAAGGTGGTGGTGATGCCCGACCACTGGGTGCCCAGGGACGGCAAACCGGTCAACGCCACCTACCGTATTGACGTCACAGTCAGGGACGCCGAATTGGCCGGGACATTCAAGGGCCGCTTCGGCGACCTCGCCGTCGAAGGCGCCGTCACCGGCACCATCGCACCTGACGCCCATCCCGCCCCCGCCAAGGCACGGTTCGATTTCTTCTATCCGTTCGACGCGCGCCCGCGGGGCGGACGCCCGACGGTCGTGCTTCTGACGAAGGACGGCGTTACATGGGAAAGCGCCTTTGTGGACCGGCCCAGTTCCATGACCCACGGCGGCAATTATGGTTCCATGGAGAAATCGGATGTTCGGATCGAGCGATGGATGCAACGCCATCCGGGGTGACGCGAGACCTTGCCTATCGCGAGATCGGCGACGCTCGGCTCAAGCTCGACTTGCGCCTGCCGCCGTTGTCGCCTAGTGCTCTGTCAGACATGACTTGATGGGTGCCAC
>CAYWTX010000204.1:0-2673 GCA_964461295.1 uncultured Planctomycetaceae bacterium
GCACAACTCTCCGAGTTGTGGCTCTCTTCAGCCAGATCCTCGACTTGCCGATGGAACGTCGACCAGTACTCCATTCGACGTCTTTCGTGCCGTGCGATCCGTTCCCCCAAGGGCAACCAGTTCCCGACTCCGTGAGGGGCACCAGGCGTGATCTTCCGCACATCCGCATGTCCCGCGCAACGTACTTCGCGACGTTCAGGGCTCAGACCGGCTCGCTGACTCCGCAGGAACGGGACACTGTCTTGCGTGCCGTCACGCATTGGCACGGGAATCGGTGCACCCTCTATGCCGCTGTTGTCATGGACGACCATGTCCACGTGATCCTGAGACCTCACGAGGGTCACGAACTGTCTGCCATCCTGGAGAGTGTCAGGAAGTTCTCGGCCAGGGAGGTGAACGCGAGTCGCGGCACCACCGGGCACCTCTGGCAGACGGAGAGCTTCGACCACGTTGTCCGTCACAACGAGGACCTCGCGAGTTTCGTCTACTATGTTTGTGACAACCCGGTGAAACGCGGTCTGGCACCCAGGCCCGAAGACTACCCGTGGCTTTGGGTGAATGCGGATGAGTTGACCGCCGAGAACCATGGCGCATTCGGGAATCACAACTCGGAGAGTTGTGCCACCAATCACAACTCGGAGAGTTGTGCCACCTGGTTCGCCGAGCGGGCGGAGAGCGGATTCCCCGCCGTCGAGGAAGACGACGTCATCCGCGTCTACACCACACGCCCCGACACGCTCTTCGGCGCCACCTACATGGTGCTGGCCCCCGAGCATCCGCTCGTCGAGCGCGTCACGACCGACGAGCAGCGGGCGGCCGTGGCCGCGTACGTCGCCTCGGCCATCAACAAGAGCGATGTGGAACGCACCACCGACACCCGGCAGAAGACCGGCGTGTTCACGGGCGCGTTCGCCATCAACCCGGTGAACCGCCAGCCGGTCCCCGTGTGGGTGGCCGACTACGTCCTCATGGGCTACGGCACCGGCGCCATCATGGCCGTGCCCGCGCACGACACGCGCGACCTGGAGTTCGCCCAGGCGTTCGCCCTGCCGGTCCTCCAGGTCGTCCAGCCGCCGGGCGGCGCCGACTGGCGGGGCTTCGTCGGCGACGGCGCCGCCGTCAACAGCGGCCCGTACGACGGCCTGACCACGCCCGAGTTCAAGACGAAAATCGCCGAGGACCTGGCCTCCTCCGGGCTGGGCCGAGGGGCCGTCAACTACAAGTTGCGCGACTGGCTGTTCAGCCGCCAGCGATACTGGGGCGAGCCGTTCCCCATCGTCCACTGCGACCGCTGCGGCGCCGTGCCCCTGCCGGAAAGCCAGCTCCCGCTGGTGCTGCCGGAGATGGAGGACTTCACCCCGGCCGCCACCGACGACCCCGCCGCGCCGCCCGCGCCGCCGCTGGGCAAGGCTGCCGGGTGGGCGAACGCCGCGTGCCCCTCCTGCGGCAGCCCCGCAAAACGCGAACTGAACACGATGCCCCAATGGGCCGGAAGCTGCTGGTACTACCTGCGCTACCTGGACCCGACGAACGACCATGCCCTCGTGGGCCGCGAGGTGGAGCGATACTGGATGGGCGGTGGCACAGCTCTCCGAGCTGTGGCCGGGAGGAAACACAACTCAGAGAGTTGTGCCACCAGCGGCGTCGACCTCTACGTCGGCGGGGCCGAGCACGCCGTGCTCCACCTGCTCTACGCGCGGTTCTGGCACAAGGTGTTGTTCGACCTCGGCCACGTCTCCACGCCCGAGCCGTTCGGCAAGCTGTTCAACCAGGGCATGATCCGCAGCTTCGCCTACCGCGACGCCCGCGGCGTGTACGTCGGCTACGATCAGGTCCAGCAGCGCGACGACGGCGCATACCACAAGGCCACCGGCGAAAAGCTCGCCGAAAGCGTCGAGAAGATGTCCAAGAGCCTCAAGAACGTCGTCAACCCCGACGAGATCATCGCCGAGTTCGGAACCGACACGTTCCGCCTGTACGAGATGTTCATGGGCCCGCTGGAGGCGTCCAAGCCCTGGAACACGCGCGACGTGCCCGGCGTCCACCGCTTCCTGCAACGGGTGTGGCGCATGATCCGCGGCGGCGAGGACATGGCCCCCCTGCTCACCGAGGATCGCGACTCGGACAGTTGGACCGCCATCGAGAGGGCCCTGCACAAGCTGATCCGAAAGGCCGGCGAGGACGTCGAGGCGATGAAGTTCAACACCACCATCGCCGCGATGATGGAGTTCATCAACGCCGTCTACAAGGCCGGCTCGATCGGCCGCGGGCAGGCCGAACGGTTCCTGCTCGTGTTGGCGCCGTTCGCCCCCCACGTCGCCGAGGAACTGTGGCAGGCGCTAGGCCACGGCTGCTCGCTGGCGTATGAGCCCTGGCCGGAGTACGACCAGGCCATGGTCGTCGACGCGACGGTCGAACTGCCCGTGCAGATCAACGGCAGGATACGCGCGAAGGTCTCCGTCCCCGCCGGCGCCCCGGAGGCCGATGTGATCGCCGCCGCGCTGGCCGATCCCAGGATCGCCGAGGCCGTCGCGGGCAAGGAGATCGTCAAGCGGATCGTCGTCGCCGGACGGCTGGTCAACCTCGTCGTGAAGTGATCTCGGACAACCAAGTGCATCCGCCGGCCACTGGACCGTGTACCATCCGGGCCCCCGAGCGTAAAATGCCCCCATG
>CAYWTX010000205.1:0-2501 GCA_964461295.1 uncultured Planctomycetaceae bacterium
CTACGGGCGCACCGCCAGGGTCATGCATCCAGGGAAGAGCGGGAAGGGAAGAGACCAAGAGGCTACTTTCCTCGCTACCTCTTCTCCTCAATCCGTACTGTCTTGCCCTTCGTCAAGCGAATTTCCAGCGTATCGCCCGCCACTGTCTCGCGTCGCCGGCCGCGAGACACTGCCGCCGCACGGCCTGGCCAGGGGTTGGCCAGGCGGAACGTGCCGCCCTCGGCCGGGGCGGAGACCGTCACGCTCTTCACGCAGCCGCCTTTGCGTTCGGCCGACACCACGAACGCTCCATCCGTGCGGAAGTTGGCGAAGCTCGCGTTCTTCCATGCCGCGGGCGCGCCGCGGAAGACGTGGTTCACCCCGCGCCGCACGTGCAGCAGCATCTCCTGGATCGCCGTCACCGCCCCCATGCCGGCGTCCATCTGCATGATCTCGTTGCGCGTGCGGCCGAGGATCGCCCCCTTGCCCATCAGCGAGAAGCCCGAGAAATCCACGTTGTGCAGCGTGCCGTGCCCGCGGTTGGTGAACACCTTCTGCCACAACTCCAGCCACAGTTCGGCCGCCTCGGCGTTGCCCAGCCGCGAGTGAATCATGCTCGCCCACGGGATGCACCAACCGCTCCATAGCCCCGACCCCATTTTGATCCAGTGGAAGATGCTGCGGTCGATGACGCCCCACGTGTCCGCGTCGGCGAAATCCAGCGTGTCGAACGGCACGATGCCCGCCAGGTGCGAGTGGTGGCGGTGGGTCTCCTCCAGCGGCGTGCCCTCCCACAACGCGATCATCTCCTTGCCGGCCGGGCCGATCAGCGACGCCTTCGGCAGGCGCTGCGCAATGTCCGCCCACGCGGGGCTGGGCGCCTCGCCCAGTTCGGCCGCCGCGTCGTGCAGGTCCTCGATCAGCCGGTGAATGCACGCGAGTTGGAAGCTGGCGTTGCGTCCCCAGGCGTTCATGGCCGCGCCGCGGTACTCCGGCGACACGCTCACCGGCAGCGCCATCGCCTCGCCCTCGCGCTGGAGCATCGCCTCGTACACGCGCATCGCCCCCACCATGAACGGCCAGGCCGTCTCGCGCAGGAAGCCGCGGTCCATCGTGTGCCGCCAGTAGCGGAACATCATGTCCGCCATCCACGCGGTGCAGGCGTGGTCGATGCTGCCCGTCCAGAAGCCGCCCATGCACGTGCCGCGGTCGTCCACCGCGTGCGGCAGCATCAGGCCGTCGTCGATCCCCACGAACACCTTCGCGTTGTGCTTCAGCACCGGCAGCCACGAACGCATCATGTCCCACAGCGGGCGCAGGTTCTCCAGCCGGTTGCCAAGATACGCCGGCCAGTAACACATCTGCACGTTGATGTTGAAGTGGTAGTCGCTCGACCACGGCGGCATCTGGTAGTCCTCGATCCATGGGCCCTGAAGCGAGGCCGCCACGGCCGCGGGGTTGGTGAAGCTGGCGAACTTGTACATGCCGTAATCGTGCAGGAATTGCAGGTTCGCGTTCGGGACGCTGACGGCCCCCGCCGAACGCCAATAGCGCGCCCACCAGCGTGCGTTGCGTTTCCGCATGGCGATGCAGCCGGCGCGCAGGGCGCCCGCGGCCGTCTTGCCCGCCGCCGCCCGGGCGCCGGCTGCGTCGTCGCCGTACTCGACGGCAATGGCGATCTCGCGCCCCCTCTGCCGCCAGAGCACGCACAGCGTCGCATCGGCTGGGCGCATCTGCGTCCACCCGGCCAAGGTGGCACCGGCGTCTCGCCGCTGGTCCTCTCCCATCCCGAACATCTCCGGCGGTTGGAAGCCGATCTTGCCCAGGTGCTCGCCGACCGCCCCCCACGCCGTGACGGCCCGTACCGCCTGCACTCGCAGGGCCGGCGGCGATTGCACCACGACCGCGTTGCGCTCCATGTCCAGCGCGATTCGCACCGATAGCGTCTGCCGTCCGCGGCGGACGCGCACGACGGCCGTGCCGTCCTCAAGGTTCAGCGTGCCGGTGACGAGCGAGGCGGCGGGGCCGAAGTCCAGTTCGACGCGCCCGACGGGCAGCACGGAGGGCCGGGCCGGCTGGCCCGGCTGGTTGGCCGACAGCGGCTCGAACAGCGCCCGCAGGCCCTTCTCGTCGCCGGCCTCCAGGCAGCGGCGGATGTTGGCGTACGACTGCCGCTCGTCCCACGGCAGCCCGCCGCGGTGGTCCCAGAAGTCGGCCCGCCCGAGCGTGATCCGCAGGCAGCCGCCCTCGCCCCAGACCATCGCTCCCAGCGTGCCGTTGCCCAGCAGCATCCCCATGTGCGTCCGCGTTAACGGAAACTCCCAGTCGTACGTGCGAGGCATTGAACGCTCCTTTTCAAGCCCCCGAAGGGGGCAAGTGATGGATAGGGGTAGGAGGGACCGGTTTGCGTCCCGGCCCCTCCCCCCTCCGAACCGGACGGGCGGTTTTCCCGCATCCGGCTCTCCGGTCAGTGGTTTTACCCCGAAGGGGGTTGACGGGCCGCCTGATGGGCTGCGACGAGG
>CAYWTX010000206.1:0-2179 GCA_964461295.1 uncultured Planctomycetaceae bacterium
CCGATGTGGTCCTTCGGCGAACGGCGGCGCTGCTTGCGGACTTGGCTGGACGTCTGGAGCCGGCAAGGGCTGCCGACTTCGCCGCCAGGCTGGGCCGGCTGAAAGCGCAATCCGAGCAGGCGGATCCGGCCCGCGAAGAACTCCGGGCCGGTCTTTACGGGGACGCCTGCCGGCTCCGGCGCGCCATCGCCCTGTCCAACCCGCTTCTGGACTTCGCCGAGCTGCTGTTCATCAAGCGGCACCCGTCGCGGGGCAACCACATGTGCTACCAGTACTACGGCCGCAACGCCGTGCCGGGAGGCGGGCTTTACGTGCTGGCGGACCCCTTCGGCCATTCGCCGAAGCTCCGCAACGTGCTCTCGGGCGCGCTGGTCGCCGGCGGACGGCTCAAGGGACAAAGCCTTCGAGGCGGCTGCTTCCTCTCGCCGGAACTGTCCTATGACGGCAAGACCATCCTGTTCGCGCACACCGAGTGCATGGGTACCGACTGGGGACCGGAAAGCTGCTTCCACATCTTCCGGGTCGGGGTTGACGGCCGAGGACTGGCGCAGATCACCGACGGCCCGTGGAACGACCTCCATCCCTGCTTCCTGCCCGACGGGCGCATCTGCTTCATCTCGGAGCGGCGCGGCGGCTTCGGCCGCTGCTTTGCGCCGCACACGCCGACGTACACGCTCCACGCAATGAGCGCCGACGGCGGCGACATCAGGGCCCTGAGCTGGCACGAGACCAATGAGTGGCACCCAAGCGTGAACCACGACGGGATGATCGTTTACACCCGATGGGATTACGTTGACCGGGACACAAACGTCGCCCATCACCCGTGGACCACGTCTCCGGACGGGCGCGACGCCCGCGCGATGCACGGGAACTTCCCGGTGGCGCCGTACGGACGGCAAGCCCGTCCGTGGATGGAGATGAACGTCAGGGCGATCCCAGGCTCGCGGAGGTACGTCGCCACCGCGGCGCCCCACCACGGACAGGCCTTCGGCTCGCTGGTGGTTGTGGACCCGGATGTTGAGGACGATGACCTCGCCGCACCCGTGCGCCGCCTTACGCCCGACGTGCCTTTCCCGGAGGCCGAGGGGGCCCGCGGCCCCTGGAACTTCGCCACGGCCTGGCCCCTGAGCGAGGACTACTACCTCTGCGCGTACTCGCCTTCGCGCGATGTGCCGGCGGGAATCTACCTGCTCGACAGCTTCGGCAACCGCGAACTCATCTACCGCGACGACGAGATCGGCTGCCGAAGCCCGATCCCGGTGCGGGCCCGCAGGCCACCCCCGGTCTTAACCGCGCCGGCCCCCGCGGCGGATGCCCCCCGCGCCGACGGCGCCGTCGCCTGCGTAAACGTCTATGACTCCCTCTCGCCCTGGCCATCGGGCACGAAGATCGCCTCGCTGCGGATCGTGGAGGTGTTTGCGAAGTCTACGGCCTGGGCCGACAGCCCAAAGATCAGCATGGGCAGGCAGGCCTCGGCCAGGGGCGTGCTGGGCACGGTGCCCGTGGAGAGCGACGGCAGCGCCCACTTCACCGTCCCACCGGACAGGCCGGTCTACTTTCAGGCACTAGACGAGCGCGGGCTGGCCGTGCAGTCGATGCGGTCGGTGACGTATGTCCAGCCGGGCCAGCGTCTTGTGTGCCAGGGCTGCCATGAGCGGCGGCAGAGCACGCCCGCGCCGCCGAAGTCCGCCCCCATCGCGATGCGCCGGCCGCCCTCCGGAATCGCCCCGGAAGTCGATGGGGCTTACCCGGTCTGTTACCCTCGGCTGGTCCAGCCGGTGCTGGACCGCCGGTGCGTGGCGTGCCACAGCAGGCAGGCCTCTGCGCCCAACCTGTCCGGCCAGGTCGTGGACGAAGCCGGGCAGCCCGCCGGCGAGGGCTGGAGCCGTTCCTACCGCGAACTGGCGCCACGCGGGTTCTGGTTCCACAGCATCATCGGCAGGTTCGTCGATCCGCTTCACGGCGGCTCGCGCTCCACGCCGGGGGAGTTCGGGGCCAGGGCGTCGCTGCTGTTCCGCATGCTCGACGCCGGCCACAGCGGCCTGAAGCTGCCGCCGGAGGACATGCGCCGCATTGCTCTCTGGCTGGACACCAACTGCGTCTTCTACGGGGCGTATCATCACGCGAGCAGGCAGGAACGCGGCGAACGGGTGTTGCCCATACTCGAGCGCTACTGCCC
>CAYWTX010000207.1:0-4562 GCA_964461295.1 uncultured Planctomycetaceae bacterium
GCCCTTGTCATTACCCACATCTCTTCGGGTTGGGCAGTCGCAGGCGCGAGGTGTGCAAAAAGCACCGGAAAACCGAGGAATCGCTTCCTATGGGCCGAGAAGAAGCCGAAAGGGCAAATTGGGAACGTCAGTTGTATCTGCCGTGTTTACAGAGTGTTGCGGAGATGTGGGTAATGACAAGGGCAACGCCCTGGGACAGGTGTTCGCATACCGGTAAAGCCCTGAAAGGGCGACGGAACTTCGCGTTGCGTCGGAGCTTTCCGCCGCCCCTTCAGGGCTTGGTCTCTCCCTGGTGCGGATTCCCAGGGCGTTGCCCTGGGCTGTCGTCTGTCAGCCCTTCAGGCTGAAGAGGCGATGCAGGGACGGGCGTGGACCCGGGTCGAGAGGCGCGGGAACCCAGTGGAAGCGCAAGAAGCCCCGGCCACGCCGGGCCGGGGCCTGGAGGGCAGCCAGAGCGATCCCATACACGTTCTCAGTCCGCGCGCCCCGGACTACAGGACCCACGGCTGGCGGCCGGGGCGGCTGCGGTAGCGGTTGGCGTCCTCGGCGTCGATGAACTCTTCCTTGACCGGGTCGAACTTCAGCGGCCGGCCGAGGATGAGGCTGATGTCGGCGCAGTGGCAGGCGGTCATGGAGCGGTGGATGGCCTCGGCGAACGACCGCGGCTGCTGGCGGCTTTTCACGCAGTCGAGGAAGTTGCCGATGTGGTCGTTGGCCGGGTAGCCCCTGGCGAAGTTGCGTTCCTTCATGAGGCTGCGCGGCTCGGTGGCCTGCACGCCGTCGTCGTTGGTCCACACCATGCCGTCGGTGCCCTCGAACTTCACGCCGACTTGCCCCAGGCCGGTGGTGAACACCATCTCGATGCCGTTGGCGTAGCGGCAGACGAAGTCCTTGCCCTCGCGGCGGTACTCCACCGGCGCGGTCAGGTCGCCGTCGGCGGCGAGCTGGCAGAGGTCCGCCGTGTGGCTGCCCCATTCCTTGATTCCGCCGCCCTGGAAGTCATAGTCGCCCCGCCAGCCTCTCAGCCACTGCTGGTTGAACGGCCGCCAAGGGTTGAGGCCCAGGAAGATGTCCCAATCGACAATCTCGCGTGGGGGCTCAGGTTCGGCGGGCAGGCGGATGTAGCCGGGCACGTTCACGTGGGCCTCGCCCAGGACGCGTTTGATCCGCCCGAGCTTGCCGCTTCGGGCCAGGTGCAGGGCGAAGGTGAACTGCCCGAGGCTGCGCCGCTGCGTGCCGCCCTGGTAGACGGCTCCGGTCTTCTTGGCGGTATCGGCCAGCAGGCGGCCCTCGGCGATCGTGTGCGAGCCGGGCTTCTCGCAGTACACGTCCTTGCCAGCCCTCATCGCCAGGATCGACGCCGGGCCGTGCCAGTTCTCCCCCGTGCCGATGTTGACGGCGTCGATGTCCGGGCGGGCCAGCATCTCGCGCAGGTCGATGTACGCCTTGCAGTCGCTGTTGCCGTACCTGCGGTTGACGAAGCCCACGCCGGCGTCGCGTTTGGCCTTCTGCACGTCGCAGACGGCCACCGTCTGCACGCGCGGGTCCGCCATCATCACGCCCGTGTCGTACGTGTTCCGCCCGCCCATGCCGATGGTCGCCATGACGATGCGGTCGCTGGCGGCGGCGCGGCCCGGGGCGCCCAGCGCCGTCGAGGTCAGGACGTAGGGCGCGGCGAACGAAGCGGCCGCGGCGGCCGCGGCGCCCTTGAGAACGTTGCGGCGGGTCTGTGTGCGCGAGCGATTCATGATGATCTCCATGGGAAGACAAGCGTCTTCGCTTTGTTGAACGCCTTCGATACTTTGGGGTGCCGCGGGTTTTAACCGTATTGTTGCCGCGGCGTTCATGCGGCTGCCACTATACACGATTCCTACGAAAGGAGAATCCCGATGACTCGCCATGCAGGAAGCGTCTTGTCGTTCGTCGGCTTTGCCGTGTTCGCCCTTGCCGTGTTCGCCGATGCCAAGGGCGCCGCGCCCGCACCGGCCGCCAAGGCCGACGCCGACGAGCCGGGGTTCGTGAAACTGTTCAACGGCAAGGACCTGACCGGCTGGGCCGGCGATCCGAACTTCTGGTCGGTGCAGGACGGGGCCATCACGGGGCAGACGACCAAGGACAAGCCCACCAAGGGCAACACGTTCCTGGTCTGGAAGGCGGGGGAGATGAAGGACTTCGAACTGCGGATGAAGTTCAGGCTGGAGAACCACAACTCCGGCGTGCAGTTCCGCAGCAAGCAGTTCGCCGGCAACTTTGTCGTCGGCGGCTACCAGGGCGACATCGACGAGAAGAACACGTACACGGGAATGCTGTACGAGGAGAAGGGGCGCGGGATCCTGGGAAAGCGCGGCACGAAACTGGAGATCGACGCGGCCGGCAAGAAGGTCGTCAAGGGCGAGACGTGCACGGAGAAGGAATTCGGCGAGAAGATCAAGAAGGGCGACTGGAACGACTTCACGATTCTCGGCAAGGGCAACGTGTTGACGCTGTGGGTGAACGGCGTGATGACGTTTGAGCTGACGGACAACCAGGAAGCCAAGCGGGCGATGAGCGGCATTCTGGCGCTGCAACTCCACGCCGGTCCGCCGATGAAGGTGCAGTTCAAGGACATCCGCATGAAGACGCTGGAGTAGGGCCTGGTTGCCCCGTTGTCTGGTTGCCTGGTGCGCCCCGAGCCTGTCCTGCTGACGGCTTGCCTTCCGGCGGAGAGCACAGATGCACAGAGCGATTCTAGCGATGGTTGCGTGGTGTATCCCCCATGCCGTCTCGTTCGCCGCGAGCAAGGACGCCAACGCGCCCGCGCCGCCGGAGGCGAACTGGCCGGGCTTTGCCGATTTGTTCAACGGCAAGGACCTGGCCGGGTGGAAGCCCAACAACAAGGACGCCACCTGGTTCGTTGAGAGCGGCTGCCTGGTCGGCACGCAGACTAGCGGCAAGGGCGGCGACCTGTTCAGCGAGAAGGGCTATGACAACTTCGAGCTGCGCGTGCTGTACCGCGTCGCCTGGCCGGCCAATACGGGCTTCTGGTTCCGCTGGGACGGCAAGGCCGGCTATCAGTTCGACGTGCTGGAGTACAAGAGGCCCGAGGCGTACACGGGAACGCTCTACTGCCACGGCAAGATGTTCCTGGCGCGGAACCTGAACAAGGCGCTGGAGGACCGCGCCGGCTGGAACGTGGCACGGGTCTGGGCCAACGGCGAGCACATTATCATGGGCCTCAACGGCTACAAGGTTGCCGACGTGAAGGACAAGACGTTCGCCAAGGGGCAGTTCGGCATGCAGGTGCACGGCGGCAACGACTTCAAAGGCATGAAGGTTATCGTCAAGCGGTTCGCCATCAGGCCGCTGACGGCTGAGGACAAGGCCCCGACCGACCTGAAGGAACCCCCGCCGCGTCCCGAAGTGGCGATGGAGGGCCGCGGGTCGGCCGGAGGCAGCGCCGAACGATGATCCCCCGCGTCGGCCACTTCGGAGAGGCTGCGGAAAAATCGCAGAAGCGGCCTTTCTCCCTCTTAGACCCGCAGGGGCGTCGAGGGTCTGGCCGGGGGGGGGTGGGGGTAAGCCCCAGTTAGACAATGGGTCCGGCGATGAGCCATGAAGGGGCGACGGAAAGCCTCCAGCGTGGACCAAGCCGCGAGTTCCGATTCCTTCACAAACGCTCACCAGTCCGCGCGGGACAGTCGGCAAAGCCATCAGCCATCAGCCATCAGCAACGGCAAGAGTCATCTCGCCCAAGGACTGCGCGAGCGGTCCATGGACTGCCAGGTTCCGGCGCGGGTCCGGACGACCGCCGGCGGCCTGTGGCCAGTGTTCTGTCAGAAACGAAATGATGGGTACCGGGTACCACGACTGCAAGCGGCGCAGCCGTGGCACCCATCAAGTCATGTCTGACAGAGCACTAGGCGACAACGGCGGCAGGCGCAAGTCGAGCTTGAGCCGAGCGTCGCCGATCTCGTGGTAGGCAAGGTCTCGCGTCACCCGGGATGGCGTTGCATCCATCGCTCGATTCGTCATCCTGATCGCCTCTTCTTACGGTGGCGTCCCGTCATCCGCCGCCCGGACCGGCCGCGGCATGAACCCCGATGAAGATCGCCTCCTGATCGACTTTCTCGCCGTCCACGAGGACTTCCATAGTGCCGGAACCCAATTCACTCAGTGCCTTGCCGGCGAACTTCAGCACGAGTTTCTTGCCCTGGTACGATCCCTGCTTCATCTTCCCTTGCACGATGCCTGTGAGTCGGTCGGTTTCGACCTTGAAATCCTGGCGCTCCACATCCATGGGAATCGGGAAGTGCGTGAGACGGCTTACCCCTTTGTCGTCCGCCTCGATGCCAATGAAGATATATCCTGTCACGTCCTTCACTGCTTTGTTCACCTTCACTGTCGCACCCCATGGGGGGCGGACATATTCCAGTGGTTCCAGGAAACCCGTCACGGCCCCGGAGACCTCGGCGCCTTCGGCGCGTCCGGTGAAGGACCCCCGCACCTGCATGCCCGTTACCGCCCATTCCACGACGTACTCGGCATGGATCGGTTTGCGGTCGGTCGGTTGCCAGTCGTCAACA
>CAYWTX010000208.1:0-1773 GCA_964461295.1 uncultured Planctomycetaceae bacterium
TCACTGAAAATTCCTGTGTGATTTGGGTGAGAACCTTTTCATCTTTCCCCATTATTCTCAGCTCAAGGACGCCTTTCTGCGCTTTCGAATCATCATTCGTCACTATCATGCGGTATTCACGACGAGACCCCGGGGCGAGGCGTCGCGTTAAGTCATCGATCATAACCGCCAGGGGAGAGTAGGCGTTTTTCGTGTAGTCTGCGAAGTGTGGTTCCAGAACCAGGTTGGCCAAATCGAGAAAGTTGTGAGACGTCAACCCCATATCGTTGTAATCCAGGTACATCGGCCCCATAATGCCCGCCACGTCCCGCCGCGCCCGCCAGTACTCCACAACGGCCGCGCTGAGATACGCCTGGCACTCCCGACGCTGTTCCCGGGTAGCATTGCGGCCGGCATAGTTTTTAGGCTCTTCCGCACAATTCGTGGGTAAATCCTCGGCAGGACGTAGTGGCCTAAGTGCGCCGGATCGGTTGACAGGAGCCGACGACGAGAACGGGTGGGCTGCAGCACCCGGAACGCCGCGGCGGCACCGGCGACTAAAGATGAAGGATGGCGAACCGCTCCAGGCTTGGCTGGGGTTGGCCGGCTGGCGGGTGAGCGCCCGGCAGCCCCGGAGCCGCCGGGCGGTCGGCGATGCCGGACGCCCCCGGGACCGGCGCGACCAGGGCGGTTGACGGCCGGCGGCAATACCGGCGCACCGGAGGTATGTTGTGGTCGCGAAGCACCCGGAGGAACCACGCGATGCGCATTGAAACGATACTCAGCAGGCTTGGCGGTTTCAAGGGGTTCGTGTTCGCGCAATGCCAGCTGAAAGGCCGGACGCACCTGGTGTTCAGCATCCGGGCAAGGCGCGGGTCCAAGGGCATTTGCTCTGGGTGTGGTAAGCGCGCCCCTGGCTACGACCGCTTGCCCGTCCGGTGGTTCGAGTTCATACCGGCCTGGGGTTTGCGGTGCTTCCTCGCGTATGCCCTGCGGCGCCTCGCTTGTCCGGACTGCGGTGTGCGGGTGGAGCGGGTGCCGTGGTCCGACGGCAAGAGTCCGGCGACGACGCACTACCAGGCATTCCTGGCCAGCTGGGCGAAGCTGCTGTCCTGGAAGACGGTGGCGGAGAAGTTCCGGACGAGCTGGGACACGGTCAGCCGTTCGGTCGCGGCCGTCGTGGCATTCGGATTGGCTGAGCGCCGCCTGGCGGGCGTGGAGGCGATCGGGATTGACGAACTGGCTTGGCGCAAGGGGCACCATTACGTCACGCTGGTCTGGCAGCTCGATGGTGCCGTCCGGCGCCTGTTGTGGGTCGGGCAGGAGCGCACACGGGGCACACTCAGGAAGTTCTTCGACGATCTGGAGAAGCTTCAGGAAGGGTTTGGCACGGGCCTGCGGTTTGTCTGCAGCGACATGTGGAAACCCTACCTCCGGGTCGCCCACGAACGCGCCGCCAAGGCGCTGCACCTCCTCGACCGATTCCATGTGATGCAGAAGTTCTCCAAGGTCATCGACAAAGTACGGGCCGATGAGGCTCGGCGGCTCAAGAAAGCCGGCCAGGCGCCGGTGCTCAAGCACACGCGGTGGTGCTTTCTGAAGCGTCCGTCCAACCTCACCCACAAGGAGCGCTTCCGCCTGCGCGACCTGCTGAAGATGAATCTCCCGATCATCAGAGCCTACCTGCTCAAGGAGCAGTTCCAGTGCTTCTGGGAATACGTCAGTCCGACCTGGGCGGGTAAGTTCCTCGACACCTGGTGCGACAAGGCGAACCGCTCCCGGATTCCCGGCCTG
>CAYWTX010000209.1:0-5806 GCA_964461295.1 uncultured Planctomycetaceae bacterium
GCGTAGTAGATGTGCTCGCCGGCCGGAATCCTGCCGGCCAGGATCGCATCGGACGGGGCGGGGGTGCTAGGGTCGCCATTGGAGGAGATCGTGCGGCTGCGCCCCCTTGGCAGCGGTTCTAGACCGGTTCGGCCGGGGGAGCGAAAGGCGCAGCGCGGCCTGGGGTCGGCGGGCGTCGCCGACGTCGCTGCCCGCCCCCAAACGGCACGCGCCGGCCGCAAATGACTCCCCGGCCGCAACGGCACGCCCCGGCCGCACGCGGCCGCGATGTGCCGCCGCCGCTTCCGGGCGCCCCGGGCGACGGCCAGGTTGACGCCGATCCCCATGGTGGGCATTATCCGCGGCCGCGGCGGGTCTGTCAAATGCGTACGTTCCGGCCCGGGCGCTCGGCGGGGCCGCGGCCGTTTGCCGTTGGCCAACCGACAGCGTCCATCACGGCGCGTCCTTTCTCCGTCACTCCGACACACATGGACATCTTGGGACGCTACCCCTTTTCTGTCCTTTACTCTTAGAAACTAGGGCGCGTCCCTAGTGTCCAGGGCGCGTCCCTAGTTTCGCCAGCTGCCCCACCCTCCGTGGGAATCCGGGCTAGTTGCCCCGGCGAGTACGCCAGGCTGTAGCGGCAGCCGCTGCCGTCAAGGCTCCTGGCCGCGCTGGCCACCGCGTTTCAGGAAACTCGCCCGGGCGTCGGCGTAGTGGTCCAGCGCGGCCTGGAGGGTTTTTCGGGCCGCGCCCGCGTCGGCTGCGTCGTCCTTGGCATCCGGCGGGGTGGTGGTCTGGCCGTCGTCGGCAATCCGCTCGAGTTCGCCGCCACGATGCAGCACGTAGCGACGGTTGTACGCGAACTCAGCCGCGGCCTTGGGCCCGCCGTCGCGGGCGTACCAGCAGTACAGCCACTGGCGCGGGTTGGCCTTCTGGCCTCGAAGCTGGGGCAGGAAGCTGCGCCCGTCGATCTTCAGTTCCTCGGGCACGGCCGCGCCGGTCGCGGCGCAGAGGGTCGGCAGGAAATCGGTGGTGTCGATCGGGTCGGGGCAGACTTGTCCTGTCGCGCAGACGCCCGGCCAGCTGGCGACCATCGGCACGTGCATGCCGGAGAGGTTCGGCTCGCCCTTGGCGCCTTTGACCGCCTTGTCTCCCGTGCTCGAGACGATTCCCTTACCCGTGCCGTTGTCGCCCAGGAACAGGATCAGCGTGTTTTCGCGCAGGGCGAGCTTGTCCAGGTGCGCCGTCAGGTTGCCGACCATCTTGTCCATGTAGGCGACCATGTCCTCGAAGTGCTGCTGTCCCGTTCGCCCGCTCCCGGCGGGCGCCTTCGCGCCGCCCTTGTCGCCCCAGTCGGGACTGTCCGGCGTGGGTTCGAACGGCCCGTGCGTCAGCACCATCGGCCAATAGAGGAAGAAAGGCTGCTTCGCGTGGCGCGTGATGAAATCCAGCGCGAACTTCGCCTCGATGTCCGGGCCGTACTCGCCATTGGCGTAGTCCACCGGCTTGCCATCGACCTCGAAGCCGGGGTTGGCGTAACGGCTGGCCCGGCGCGTGTGCTGCCAGAGGCACGCCTCATCGAAGCCGAACTTCTTCGGCAGTTCTGGGTCCTTTCCGAGCTGCCACTTGCCGCTCATGCACGTGGCGTAGCCGGCCTTCTTGAGCAGGTGCGCGAACGTCGTCGCCTTGGGGTCCATCAGGCCGAACTGAATGTAGTTCCGCACGTTGTAGATGCCCGTCATGAGCTGCACCCGCGTGGGCGTACACAGCGGCTGCGCGTAGCAGCGGTCGAACCGCATTCCCTTGGCCGCCAGGCCGTCCAATACGGGCGTCTTGTACGTCGTCGAGCCGTTCGCTCCGAGGCACTCGTAGCCCAGGTCGTCGGCCAGGATCAGCACGATGTTTGGCCGCTTGACCGGCGGCAAATCGCCGGCCGAGCGAAGCACCCGCGGCCAGGCCGCCAACGCGGCCCCCGCGACACCCGCCTTCAGCAATTCGCGTCGATTCATCTTTGGCTCCTTGAGCGGCGGCAGCGAGCGCCCCGCTACCGGTAATCATCGCCCTTCAGACTCTTTTCCACCGACTCCTGCCATTTCGCCAGATCCGCCTTCATACGTTCCACTTCCTTGGGCAGCTCGGCGGCGAGGTCCTTCGTCTCCTTGCGGTCGGCGGCGAGGTCGTACAACTCGTACGTGCCGCCCGGCACCTTGTGCAGTTTGTAGCGGTCCTCCGTCCACGCGGCATGGCCGACATCGCTGCCCCGGGCGGCGCCGCTCCTGCCCGCCAGGCCGTACCAGAACCCGATGCCCGCGCCGCGGGCCTTCATGCGCCCGGCCAGCAGCGGCAACAGGCTCATGCCGTCCAGCGGTTGCGGCTGCTTGACCACGTTCACGCCCAGCGCCTCCACCACCGTGGGGTAGATGTCGCTGGTGCATGCCGGCAAGTTCGACACGGCCGGCTTGGCGATCCGCGACGGCCATTCGATGACCCCCGGCACGGCGAGGCCGCCCTCCCACAGCGAGCCTTTGTTGCCGCGCAGGTTGCCGGTGGATCCCGTCTTCGTCGCCCCGTTGTCGCTGCAGAACAGCAACATGGTGTTGTCCGCCACGCCCAGGTCGCGCAGGGCCTTGCGCAGGGCGCCCATCGCGCGGTCGATGGCGACGATCTCGCCGTAATAGGCCGAACCCCCCGCGGCCGTCTGGTCGGCCGCCAGGGCCTGGTGCGGGGAGTGCGGGTTGCCGAACCACACCACGGCCAGAAACGGCTTGCCGTCCTTGACGGCGTCGGCCATGAACTTGGCGGCCTGGGAGGCGATGTAGTCCGAGCCGTCGCCAGTGAACTTCTCATCCTTGCCGCGGCGGCTGAGCGTCCAGTTGAGGTCGAAGAAATTCGACACCGAGAGCCATTCGTCGAATCCGAAGCGCCCGGGGTGGAGCGGATCGGCGGCGGGGATGGGTTGTCCAGGCCCTTTCACGCCGTTGAGGTGCCACTTGCCGAAATGCCCCGTTGTGTAGCCGGCCTGTTTGGCGGCCTGGGCGACCGTGCGTTCCTCGATCCGCAGCGGATAGCCGTGCTGGAACGTGCCGTAGCGGTTGGGGTTCCGCCCGGTGAGGAAGCTGCCCCGCGTGGGCGAACAGACCGGCGCTGCCGCGTAGAAGCGGTCCAGCCGCAGGCCGGCGGCGGCCATGGCGTCGAGGTTGGGCGTCTTGCAGGCGGTCAGGCCGTTGTAACTGACGTCGCCCCAGCCCTGGTCGTCGGTCATGCAGAGCACGAAGTTAGGCTTCCTGACGGCGCCGCCGGCGGCACGCAGGGGCCAGGGCGCCGCCAGGACGACGCTGGCCGTGGCGGCCGAAAGCTGGAGGAAGTCGCGACGGGTGATGGCGGCCATGGGTGTTTCCTTTCCGCCACCTTTCGCCCGAAGGCAAGCCGTCAGGCGAAGTCGCGGCAGAGCCTTCCGGCACTATGCGGCAACCGCGAGTTCATTGCCCTGGTACGGCCTGCATATGCTACTGTCCTTCGGGACGGCCACGATTCCCTCGACGTTCGTGGCGTTCAGGGCAGATGGCGGCCTTCAGCATCTTCGCTCCTCGAGCAGACCGACCTGACAGGAAGGCTACCACGCTCTGCCGCGTCAGGCAACCCGTAAGCGGGGAGTAAGCGAGGAGTGTTTTTCTCGCCAACCGAAATAGAACTGACCAGTCAGTTCTGGTAGAATGCCGGCCGCGGTTGCCCACTGCGCGGGTTCCACGTGTAGGCGCGGGGCGGCCGCGGAAGCTTCGGAGGTGCGCATGAGAACTTCGCTGGCGAGAGTGGCGGCGAGCGCGATGCTGGCGGCCGCGGTCCTGGGCGGGTGCGAGAAGACCGACGGCGCCGCCAAGGCCGTCGTTCCGCCCAACAGGCCGGTGCCCGTGCTGGTCGGGACGGCCCAAACGCGCGACGTGCCCCTGGAGATAGCGACCTTCGGGCGCGTGCAGGCCCTGTCCACCGTCGTCATCAAGTCGCAGGTGACCGGCGTGATCCAGGCCGCGTTCTTCCGCAAGGGCGACGAGGTCAAGAAGGACCAGAAGCTCTTCGAACTGGACCAGCGGCCGTTGCGGGCGGCGCTGCAGCAGCTCGAGGCGAACAAGGGCCGCGACGAGGCCCAGCTCCGCAACGCCCGGAAGGAACTCGCCCGCCAGACCGAACTTCTGAAGAAGGGCATCGCTTCGCAGGCGGAGTACGACAAGGCCGAGGCCGACGAGGCCGCGTTCTCCGCGATCGTCAAGGCCGACGAGGCCGCCATCGACAACGCCAAGGTGCAGTTGAGCTACTGCACGATCGTCTCGCCCATCGACGCCCGGGCGGGCGACCTGGCCGTGGACGTGGGCAACCTGGTCAAGGCCAACGACGTCGACATCGTCACCCTCGCCCAGATCCGCCCCATCGAGGTCGTGTTCTCGATCCCGCAGCGCGACCTGCCGGCTGTGCGAAAATACAAGGACGCCGGGCCGTTGAAGGTGCTCGCGACGATCCCGGGCAGCGGCGAACCGGCCGAGGAAGGCGCGGTGACGTTCATCGACAACACGGTGAGCCCCACCAGCGGGACGATCAAGCTGATCGCGACGTTCACCAACGAGAAGGAGAAGCTCTGGCCGGGGCTGTACGTGGACGTGGCCCTGAGCATGACGGTGCAGAAGGGCGCGACGGTGGTGCCCTCGCAGGCCGTGCAGAGCGGGCGCGACGGGCGATACGTTTTCGTCATCGGCGAGGACGCCAAGGGCGAGAAGACCGCGGAGGTGCGGGCGGTGACCGTCAGCCGCACGACGGCGGGGCTGGCGATCGTCGAGTCGGGGCTGAAGGCGGGCGAGCAGGTGGTGACGGACGGACAGGTTCGGCTCCTGCCCGGCGCGAAGGTGTCGATTCGCAAGGACCTGCTGGACGCGGGACCCAAGCCCGGCGAGGCGACGACGAAACCGCGATGAGCGTGTGGCAGCGGCGTCCTTGTCGAAGCCGACCGGCTCGACACGAGCCGGCTCTGTTGGGTCCCAACGCGGTGATTGGCGACGCCGAAGCGAGCGAGTGAAAGCGCAAGCGTATGAGTATATCCGAGGTCTTCATCCGTCGGCCGATCATGACCACGCTGTCGATGGCCAGCATTCTGTTGCTGGGCATCGTGGCGTACCGGCAGTTGCCGGTGAGCGACCTTCCGAACGTGGACTTTCCGACGATCCAGGTGAACGCCGCTCTGCCGGGCGCCAGCGCCGAGACGATGGCCAGTTCGGTCGCCACGCCGCTGGAAAAGGAGTTTTCCACCATTTCGGGCATCGACTCGATGTCCTCCACCAGCCAGTTGGGCACGACGAACATCTCCATCCAGTTCGCCCTCTCGCGCAACATCGACGCGGCCGCCCAGGACGTCCAGGCCGCCATCAGCCGGGCCCTGCGCCGCCTGCCGCAGAACATGCCCACCCCGCCCAACTACCGGAAGGTGAACCCGGCCGACCAGCCCATCCTGTACCTGGCCCTGACCAGCCCCACGCAGCCGACGTACTCCCTGGACGAGTTCGGCCAGACCACCATGGCCCAGAGCATCTCGATGATCTCCGGCGTCGCCCAGGTGCAGGTGTTCGGCTCGCAGAAGTACGCCGTCCGCGTGCAGGTGGATCCGCAGGCGCTCACCGGAACGGTGCACGTGTGGCCGTCGATCCGGCTGATCGGGTGGGGTGCGGCACGTCCGGTATTTGTGCTGGCGCCCGGTACCCCCGGCTATCAGGACCGGAATGCGGAACGCCAGATGGTGTTCTTCGCAGGCCCCCGCCCGGCGGCCACGAGCACACGAGTGGGT
>CAYWTX010000210.1:0-15210 GCA_964461295.1 uncultured Planctomycetaceae bacterium
CATCACCTTCAATCGATCTCGATCTCGCCGACTCATCTCGATCCGGTCTCCATCCCTGTTCATCCGCCTTCCTTTCATCCTTTGGGGAAAGCGGACATTCTTACTGGGCAGGAACCGGACATTACTACTGGGCTATGACAACCTTCGCCAAGACCTGTTGACATTCCCTCCCGGCGGCCGTAGTCTACCCGTTCCTGGGGCGTCTCCATGCCCGAGGGGGATCGTTTGGGCAGCCAGGTTGGTTCCCGGAGGCGTCAAGAGAAACCCGGTCAGGCAAGCCAGGCCGACCATCAGAAAGGACCTCAGCAATGGCAGTGAAGGTAGCGATCAACGGGTTCGGACGGATCGGGCGGCTGGTGTTCCGCGTGATGGCGGAGCGGCCCGAACAGTTCGACGTGGTGGCCATCAACGACATGTTCGACGCCGACATGCTCGGCTACATGTTGCGGTATGACTCGACCCAGGGCAGGTTCCCGGGCAAGGTCGTGGCCAAGCAGGGCGCGATCGTCGTCAACGGCAAGGAAATCCCCGTCCTGGCCGAGAAAGACCCCGCCAAGCTGCCGTGGGGCAAGCTGGGCGTGGACGTCTGCGTCGAGTCCACCGGCAAGTTCACCAGCCGCGCCGTCGAAGGCAAGCCCGGCTACGACACGCACCTGGCCGCCGGCGCCAAGAAGGTGCTGCTGTCTGCCCCGGCCAAGGACAAGCCCGACGCGACGATCGTCCTGCGCGTCAACTGCGAGACGCTGAAGGCCGAGCACAAGCTCGTGTCCAACGCGTCATGCACGACGAACTCGCTGGCCCCGGTCTGCAAGATCCTCCACGAGAAGATCGGCATCGTGAAGGGTCTCATGACAACGATCCACGCCTACACCAACGACCAGGCCATCCTGGACATGCCGTACAAGGACAAGCGCCGCGGGCGAGCCGCCGCCCTCAACATCGTTCCCTCGACGACGGGAGCAGCCAAGGCCCTGGGCGAAGTGATCCCGGCGCTGAAGGGCAAGCTGCACGGCTACGCCCTGCGCGTTCCGGTTCCCACCGGCTCGATCACCGACCTGACCTTCAATGCGGCCCGCAAGACGAGCGTCGAGGAGATCAACGAGTTGGTTCGCGCTGCCGCCGAAGGCCCGATGAAGAACATCATCGAGTACGTGACCGACCCGATCGTGTCCAGCGACATCATCCACAACCCGCACAGCTCGATCTTCGATTCGACGAACACGATCGTGCTGGACGGCGACATGGTGAAAGTGACGATGTGGTACGACAACGAGTGGGGCTACTCGTGCCGCTCGGCCGACCTCATCGTGAAGATGGCGTCGATGTAGTCCACCATAGTGGCACGGAGAGCACTGGAAGAACCGAAGGGCCCGTCGGAGCGATCCGGCGGGCCCTGTTGCTGCGCAGGCTGATCCGCGCCGTGCCGTCCATGGGCGGCCAGGCCCTCGGCCCGGCACTGCCGCCTGCTGCACTCCCTACCCCTCCAGCTTGCCGAACTCCCCGGCCAGCAGGGCGGCCTTGGCTTCCATGTAGTAGCGGAAGTTGTCCCACGACACATCCGGCGGGACCGTGTGGTCCACCGTCGGAATGAACCCGCCCTCCTCGATGAGCGGAATGAACTCGCGCAGGTGCTGACGAATTGCCTCCGGGCCGCGTGTCAGAACGCGCTTGTCCACGCCGCCCCACAACCGCAGACCGCGTCCGAACCGTCTGCGCCAGGCGACGGGGCTGACGTTGCTGGCCCGCTCGATGGGCCAGAGCGCGTCCACGCCGGCGTCCATGAACAGCGGGATGAGCACCGTGGGGTCGCCGTCGGTATCGACCGCGAAATACCGCGTGCCGTGGCCCTTGAAGAACTCCACCATGCGTTTCAGGTGCGGGAAGATGAATGTGCGGAACGTCTCCGGGCCCAGCAGCGGCCCGGACTTCATCGAGAGGTCCTCGTTCAGCGTGAAGTACTCGACGTCGATCTTCTCCAGCACCGGCCGGGCCGTCTCGATGATGAAGTCGGCGAAGAACTCCATGATCTCGTGCATCATCTCGGGGTAGTCGTACCACGCCAGCGAGAGGCCCTCGGTGCCCATGAACTCGCGTGCCCGCCAGTAGAAGCCGTTGGCGGCGCAGTTGTTGCCCAGCACCAGCACGTGCTGCCGCCGCTTGTACTGCTGCACGCGGGCGTCCAGGTCGGCGGGGCAGCGTTGCGGCATGGCGGCTACGAGCCGGCGCTCGATCCCCGGCCAGTCGGCGGGCGTCTTGAGCGGGAAGTCCATGTACTCATCCATGGACATGCGCCCGCCGCCAAGGGTGCCTTCCTTGAGGGCCTTGGTGATGATGCCGTTGCCGTTGCGGCGGATTTCGTACTCGGGCGTTTCCTCGATGAGCTGCGGCTCGAAGGGCGGGATGAACCCGAACTTCACGGGGATGAACTCGCGGCGGTCCATGCCCAGGGCGGCCTCGCCGTCGAACCAGTTCCACCTGAAGCCGGCGACGGCGGGGGCGTTCTCGGTCTCCCAGCGTTGTCGCGTTTGCGGCCAGACGCCGAGCTCGTGGTTCGGGCGCGGGCCGGGGCGGTATTCCATGCACGCGAGAAAGCGATCCAGGTCGGGCATGGGCCGAAGTGTCGAGGGGCGAGGGTCGAGTGTCAAGAGCGGGGAGCGGGACGGGAGCGCCCCCGTACGGGCCTGCCGAGCAGTACGAGGCGGTCCTTGATTACGCGGCATTCGTGAACCACCGTCGATCTGCAACCGGCGACGAACCTGTACTCTTCTTGTCGTTCCGGAGAAGACAGTAGCCGTGGCCCTTGTCCACGACGGGTTCCACCGCCATCCCATGGACTGTCAGGAACTGCTCCTGCGCCTTCGCCACCTCATTCGCCACGCCGGCCCGGATGAAGCACGCCTGCGCCGCGGCCCAGCCAAAGCGGCGTCGCAGCCGCCGCATTCGATAGGGTTGTCGTCCAGGGGGCTCGCAGTTGCGGTCGTGCATCCCATCCGTTTGGCCTCATTGTGCATGTCTGCAGAAGACGATAGAATGCACGCTATGGAGCCGAGCATCTCACACAGTCTGGCCGACCACTCCTTGGAGGCGAAAGCCAGGTGGTTTCAGACGCTGACGATGGAGGAGCGTCTGGAGTTGGCTTGCGAGATGGGCGAATTCGCCGTGTCGCGGCACCCCGATCTGCCGGAGAAGAAACATGTTGGAGCGGTTCGCCCCGGTGCTCGCATCCTTCGAATCCCATAACGTGCGCTACGTGGTGATCGGAGGCGTCGCCGCCATCGCCCACGGCGTGCCGAGAGTTACGCTCGACCTGGGCATCCTCATTGAGCGAAGCGTCGGAAACGCCAGCCGACTTCTGAATGCCCTGGAGGAAGCCGGGTTCGGCACGGCCGCTCTCACGACTCCGCAAGGGATCGTGGATACGGACATCACCCTATTCCAAGACCGTGTTCTCGTCGACGTCCAGACTAAGACGCCGGGGGTCGAGTTTGAGGATGCGTGGAAGGAACGGGAGATTGCCGTCATGCGGGGGCAATCGTTCAACATCCTCAGTCGGAGGCACGTGATTTCCTCCAAACTCGCGGCGGGTCGGCCTGTCGATCTAGAGGACGTGCGGGCCTTGCAGGCAACGCCACCGGACGACAAGCCATCCACGAGACAGTAGGTTCTGCCAACTCCCAGGAACGTCGAGCTAAACCGTGCCCCCTGTTCCCGCAACTCAAAACAGCGGGCGAAGGTTGCCGCTGTGCCTGTCCCTGCCGATGGTACAATTCACCCGGAGACCCATGAACAGGACAACGTCGATCCTTGCGATTGCGGTTGCGGTGTGCGCCGTCGCGGGCGGGGCGCCGGGGGCGGGGCCATTGCGGCCCATAGCGCGCCCGGCCGTCGTGCCGATAGTGCGACCCGCGGCGAGGCCGGCATCCCGGCCCGCCATCGCGCCGACGGGCGCGCCGGGTGCCCGGCCCGTGAGTCCGCCGCTCATCACGGCGACGAGTCGGCCCTATGAGGCCCCACCCGCGGCCGAGACGTTGCCGCTGAGCGAGATCGACAAGCTCGTCTTCGCCCGCCTGGAGAAGCTGGGGATTGAGCCGGCCGCGGCGTGCTCCGACGCGGTGTTCGTCCGGCGTGCGTTCCTGGACGTGATCGGCACGTTGCCGACGGAGCAGGAGGCCCGCGAGTTCATCCAGAGCAGGGACCATGCCAAGCGATCCGCCCTGATCGAGCGATTGCTCGCGCGCGACGAGTTCCCCACGTACTGGGCGATGAAGTGGGGCGACCTGCTCCGCATCAAGGCGGAGTTCCCCATCAATCTCTGGCCCAACGCCGCCCAGGCCTACCACCGGTTCGTCTACGAGTCGCTCAAGGACAACAAGCCCTACGACCGCTTCGCCCGCGAGTTGCTGACCGGCGGCGGGAGCAATTTCCGCAAGGGCCAGGTCAACTTCTATCGCGCCGTGCAGACGCGAGAGCCGAAGGGTCTTGCCCGGGCCGTCGCGCTCACCTTCATGGCAAGCAGGGCCGAGAACTGGCCCAAGGACCGCCTGGCCGCGATGAGCGCGTTCTTCACGCAGGTGGGCTACAAGTCCACGGCCGAGTGGAAGGAGGAAATCGTGTTCTGGGATCCCGCGGCGGGGGCGGCGAAGGGCCCGCTGCCTGCGCCGGTCTTCCCCGACGGCACGAGCGCCGCGTTAACGCCCGACCGCGACCCGCGCGAGGTGTTCGCCGACTGGCTGGTGGCCGCGAGGAACCCATGGTTCGCCAAGGCGATTGCCAACCGCGCGTGGTTCTGGCTGATGGGGCGGGGCATCGTGCACGAGCCGGACGACATCCGACCGGACAACCCGCCGACCAACCCCGAACTGCTGGCGTACCTGGAACGTCAGGTCGTCTCGTCAACGTACGACATCAAGCACGTGTTCCGGCTCATCCTGAACTCGCGAACCTACCAGCTTGCCTCGATCCCCAGGAGCCATCGGCCCGAGGCGGCGGCGAACTTCGCCTCGTATCCGCTGCGCCGCCTGGAGGCCGAGGTGCTCATGGACGCCCTCTGCCAGGTCACCGGCACCACCGAGCGCTACACCAGCCCGATCCCGGAGCCGTTCACGTTCATTCCGGAGAACCAGCGGTCCATCGCGCTCAGCGACGGCAGCATCACAAGTTCGTTCCTGGACATGTTCGGACGTTCCAGCCGCGACACCGGCCTGGAACTGGAGCGGAACAGCCGCGTGACCGCCGCCCAGCGGCTGCACATGCTGAACTCCAGCCACGTGCAGCGGAAGATCGAGCAGGGGCGGAAGCTTCAGGACTTGTTCTACTCGCGGCGCGAGCCGCGCGAGGCGTCGTCGTCGCTGTACCTGGCGATCCTCTCGCGGTTTCCGACCGATGAGGAACTCAGGGCGATCAAGGAGTACGTCGACGCGGGCAAGGCCCGCGGGCGCGAGGTGCTCGTGGACGTGACGTGGGCGCTGTTCAACAGCGTGGAGTTCCAGTACAGGCATTGAGTGTTGCCAATTGCCGATTGCCAGTTGCCAATTGCCGGTTGCCAATTGCCGATTGCCGACTGCCAACTGTCGATTTCGGGGAAGACGAAGTCGGCGTGGGACACAGGCTGGGAGCTTGTGAGAGAATCAGGAAAGCAGTCTCGTCGCTCTTCGCCCGGGGGGGGGCGGTCAGGATCTGGCCGGGGGCGTAAGCCCCCGGAGAACATAGAGTAAGGACAAGAGCCCCGGAGGGGCGACAGAGGGCGTCGAATGCGGGCGAGATAACGCGACGCTATTCCTTCACAAGCTTTGGGTCGAGGAGTTCCAACGGGACGACGAGACCTACCTTGAGAGGTGAGCCATGGGAAATGAGACGCACGAACGGGATCGCACCATGCTGTCCCGGCGCGAGGCGATGCGGCTGGGGTTGGTCGGCGCGGCCGGGGCTGCCGCGGGCGCGGTGCTGCCGCGGCGGCTGTTTGCCGCCGGCTCGCCGGCGGCGCAGCCGGCCAGGCCGTTGGTGGCGAAGGCCAGGTCGGTCATCCAGGTCTGGCTGTGGGGCGGGCCGGCGCACCTGGACACGTTCGACCCCAAGCCCGACGCGGGCAACGAGTACTGCGGCCCGCTCAAAGCACCCATCGAGACCAACGTGGGCGGCATCCGCATCTGCGAACTGCTGCCGCTGCTGGCCAGACAGGCCGACAAGTATTCGCTCATCCGGAGCATGACCCACGGCAACAACGGGCACGAGACGGCCGCGTATCTCGTGCAGACCGGTCGCGTGCCGGGCGACCGGGAGGTGTACCCGGGCGCCGGGGCGGTGGTGTCGCTGTTCAAGGGATACGACGCGGGCTACAAAGGGCTGATCCCGCCGTACGTGGTGCTGACGGAGTTGCAGGGGCGGTTCTCGGAGACGGGCTTCCTGGCGGCGCGGTACAAGCCGTTCGCCACCGGCGGCGATCCCTCACAGCTCAAGTTCACGGTCGAGGGCGTCGTGGCGGCGGGGATTACCGATGATCGCCAGCACGCCCGACGCGAGCTGCTGGACAAGCTCAACACCCTGAAGAAGGCCGTGCCGAACGACCCGCAGCTCGCGGCCGTCGCCGCGGCCGACAAGCAGGCGTACGACCTGATCCTTGGCGACGCGGGCAAGGTGTTCGACCTGACGCAGGAGAAGGACGAACTGCGCGACAGATACGGGCGGACCAAGTTCGGGCAGTCGTGCCTGATGGCCCGGCGGCTGGCGGAGCGCGGCGTGCCGTACATCACGATTAACTTCCAGGGCTGGGACACGCACAAGCAGCACTTCCAGGCGATGCGCCAGAAGCTGCCGCAGCTTGACCGCGGCCTGGCCAGCTTGCTGGAGGACCTGGCCGGGCGCGGCATGTTGGGCAGCACGATGGTCTGGTGCCTGGGCGAGTTTGGGCGCACGCCGAAGGTGCAGTGGGAAGCTCCCTGGAACGGCGGGCGCGGGCATTACGGCAAGGTGTTCTCAGCCCTGGTGGCCGGCGGCGGGTTCAGGGGCGGGCAGGTCGTCGGCGCCTCCGACGCCAGGGGCGAGGAGGTGAAGGATCGGCCGGTGTACCCCAGCGACCTGATCGCGAGCATGTACACGCTGCTAGGGATCGACCCCGACGGCAGGTTGCCGCATCCGCAAGGGCTGGACGTGCGCGTGTCGCCCTCGGCCGCTGAGGGCGTCAAACGCGGCGGCCTGCTCAAGGAGATCATGTAACGCATGAGCAGCAGGTGGAAAGAACCGGCCACGGAGGTGGCCAGCCCTCAGGAAACGAGGGTCCACGCGGGCGTGTCGCGCTCTGGTCTCGAGGGCGGGCCACTTCACTGGCCGGTTCTTCGGGCCATCGTTTGGGCAAGCGCCGCCGGCTGCCTTCTCCTGCTCGCTTCCGCCGCCTCCGCCCAGCAGCAGCCGCCGCGAATCGGGTACGTTTGCCCAGCCGGCGGGAAGCAAGGCACGACCTTCGAGGTCAAGGTGGGTGGGCAGTACCTGGAAAGCGTGTCGGCGGCGCGGGTGTTCGGCCCCGGCATCAGGGCGAAGATCATCGAGCACACCAAGCCGCTCACGCCCGGCCAGGCCGGCATGTTGCGCGAGCGACTGATGGAACTGATGAAGCGGGGGCGCGACCCCAACTCGCAGAAGGAAATCGCCGAAATCCGCAAGATGCTGGCCGCGTTCGTGCGTCGTCCGGCCGCTCCCGCCATCGCCGAGACCGTCCTGCTCCAGGTGACGCTGGACGGCGATGCGCCGGCCGGCGAGCGGGAGCTGCGGCTGACGACGGCCATGGGGGTCTCCAACCCGCTGACGTTCTGTGTGGGGCAGTTGTCGGAGTACTCTCCCCGGTGGCCCAAGGCCGACGACGTGGTGGAGGCGACGCGAGCGATCCGCACCCGCAACGATCCCGCGCGGGCCACGCCATCGGGGCCGACCGTGGACGTCACGCTGCCGATCACCGTCAACGGCCAGGTCCTGCCCGGCGAGGTGGACCGCTACCGCTTCCAGGCCGTCAAGGGCCAGCGGCTGGTGATCTCCGCCGCCGCCCGCAAGCTCGTGCCGTACATCGCCGACGCCGTGCCGGGCTGGTTCCAGGCCGTGATGGCGTTGCAGGACGCCAACGGCCGCGAGGTCAGCTACTCCGACGGTTTCCGCTTCAGCCTCGACCCGGTCATCGGCTGCGAGGTCCCGCGCAGCGGCGCATACACGCTGGAGATTCGCGACGCGCTGTACCGCGGGCGCGAGGACTTCGTCTACCGCGTCAGCATCGGCGTTCTGCCGCTGATCACCGGCATCTTCCCGCGCGGCGCCAAGGCCGGCACACAGACGCTCGTCGAGCTCAAGGGCTGGAATCTGCCGGCCACGAGCGTGGTCTTCGACGCCCGCGGCAAGGCGCCGGGCATCTGGCCGCTGCAGGTGAGCATGGGTCCGTGGGCGAGCAACTCCCTGCCGCTGGCGGTGGACTCGCTGTCGGAGTACACCGAGAAAGCCGCCGCCGGCCCAGGCGCGCGCGACGCGCAGCCGCTGACGCTGCCGGTCATCGTCAACGGGCGCATCGAACGCCCCGGGCAGGCCGACGTGTTCTCGTTCGACGGCAAGGCCGGGGAGGAAGTCGTGGCGGAAGTGTTCGCCCGCCGGCTCGATTCGCCGATGGACTCGGCCCTGCGTCTGACGGACGCGGCCGGCAGGCAGATCGCCGCCAACGACGACCACGAGGACAAGGGCAGCGGCCTGAACACGCATCATGCGGATTCGTACATTCGTACGAAGCTGCCCGCGGGCGGCACGTACTTCCTGTACGTCCACGACGTGCAGCAGCAGGCCGGGCCGGAATGCTCCTACCGCCTGCGCGTCGGTCCGCCGCAACCGGACTTCCAGTTGCGCATCGCCCCTTCGGCGGTGAACGTTCGGGCGGGCGTCAGCGCGCCGGTCGCGGTGCACGCGCTGCGGAGGGACGGCTTCGCCGGCGAGATCGAGCTGGTGCTGAAGGACGCGCCGCCGGGCTACAAGCTCAGCGGCGGGCTGATCCCCGCCGGGCAGGACCAGGTGCGGCTGAGCATCACGGCCCCGGCGCTGGGCGCCAGGGACCTCGTCACGCCGACGGTCGAGGGGCGTGCCAGGATCGACGGCCGCCAGGTCGTTCACGCGGCCGTGCCGGCCGAGGACATGATGCAGGCGTTCGCCTACCGGCACCTGGTGGCGGCACAGGAGTTGGCCGTGGCCGTGGCGAGGCGCGGCCCGGCGCGGGCCGACGTGAGAATCCTCAGCCTCCTGCCGGTGAAGATTCGCGCCGGCGGCACGGCCGGAATTCGTGTGACGCTGCCGACGAGCACGCTGTTCGCGGACTTCGAGCTCGAGTTGAGCGATCCGCCGGCGGGGGTGTCGATCCGGAAGGTTTCGTCGGCCCTGGTGGGCAGCGAGATCGTGTTTGCCGCCGACGCCGACAGGGCCAAGCCCGGCACGAAGGGCAACCTGATCGTCAACCTGTACATGGTCCCGAGGCGTCCAGGCACGCCGCCTCCGGCGACCCCTGTGTCAGCGACCAGGCCGGCGTCGACGCCCTCAGCGGCGCCGGCGCCAACGGCGAAGTCCCCGGCGGGTCCGACAACCAGAGCCACAACCGCGCCGACAACGGCGCCCGCCAAGCCCCCCACGCCCGCCGCGCCGCCGCGCCGCCCGCTCATCGGCGTCCTGCCCGCGATTCCGTTCGAGATCGTGCAGCGGTGACTCGAACGGACCGGGACCCACCCGCTGAAGCGGGCAGGCCTCCTACGGGATCGTGATCTTCTGGTCGTTCACGTTGTGGAGTTTGAGCCAGGCTTCGGCCTGTTCGCGGTCGGCCACCCAGAACATCTTCCTGCGGGCGTCCTTGTCCACGTCGGCGGCCTTGCGGAAGAGCACCTTCGGGGGCTGCGCGCCGGCCGCCTTCATCTTCGCCAACTCCGCGGCCTGGCGGTCGGCCTCGATCTGGATCTGCTTGCCCAGCGCCACGATCTCGGGCGATGCGTCGGCCAGGGCCGGCTCGATGCGGTCCCAGTTGGCCGTCATTCGCAGCACGACCAGCATCGGGTAGCGTCCCGGCTGGAGTTCCAGCACCTGCTTGTGCTTGACCGGCACGCCGTTAATCACCATCTGGATTCGCGTGGCGGCCGTGTAGCCCGCCTGCACCAGGACGTTCTTCTTTTCGGGCATTTCGAGGATCGTGTATGCCAGCAGCGTGATCTTGCCGTTGGTCGGCCGCAGGCCGGTCTTCAGCGCGATGCCGCCGTTGGGCCCGACGTACTTGGGGATGATGGGCGCGAAGGTCAGGGCCTTGCCGTCGATGGTGACGCCGTCGCCCACCCTGGGCATGAGCTTGGCCAGGTCGCCCAGTTCGAGCATGGGGTCGGCCTTCATGGGGAACTTCAAGCTGTCGGTGAGGATCCACTGGCGTGGGCTCTTGCCGGACTCGTACTTCACGACAGGCACGCCGTCGGGCGCGGCGAAGTCCTTGGGCGGGGACATCGCGACAAAGCCGCTGGCGTTCGCGTCGTCGCCGCCCTTGCCCGGCAGGTACACGCCGGCCTTTTCCTCCAGCGGCAGGTGCGGCACGTTGAAGAGGTCCTCGACGGCAAAGGGGTCGATCAGGTAGCCGGCCGATTCGTCCACCTGCTTGAGCTTGACGGGGCCGTCGGCGGGGTACTTGTCCTTCGGCACGCGAAGCGCGACGGCCTTGCCCGCGTACAGGGCCAGGTAGTCCCACACGCGTGCGACCGTCACCTTGTCGGGGAAAAGCTTGCCGAAGTTCCCGCCGCCGTGGGCGTCCACGTAATCGCCGTGGCCGACGTCCCTGGCCACCACCTGGTGGGGCAGCCAGGCGGACTTCGCGCGGTAGTTCAGCAGCGATGGGCGGACATGGATGAACCACGTGCCGCCCCATTCCGTCTCGCCGTTGGAGTTGACGTGGAGGACGCTCTCGCCGTCGAGCCTGGCCCACGGCTCGGCCGGCCAGGTGGGCGTCTCGGCGTGGTAGGAGATCGTGGCGATGGTGCGTTTGGGGAACTTCCAGGCCATGTGGAACGGGAACTTGCCGGAAGCCGACTTGCCGAACGTGATCCAGGGCGCGTGGCGGAAGTCGGCGATGCCGGTCTTGGCGGCCACGGCGCCGAAGATGCCGTCGACGCTTTCGGCGTCGGGTCCGGCCTGGCCGGTCTTGACGCCGACGCGGAGGTAGACGATGCCGGTTTCCTGCCTGGCGAGGATCTCGCGCAGTCTGGGGTGCTCGCCGAAGTTCTTCGAGTCGGAGTTGTTGAGGATGACGAGCATGGCGCGGACGTGCTTGGCCTCCGGCGGCGCCCAGGCCAGAATGGTGGACGTGTCGGCCTGGTATTGGATCGCAAAGGGCCAGACGTTAGGGTCGTCGGCCGCGCCGGCGACGAACGGGAATGACGCGAGGATGAGGGACACGCTGCAAAGGAGCCGTCGGATATTGGGCATGGTTTGGCCTTTCGGGCCCTCTTCTTACCGTTTCGCGGCCATGGACGCAACGTTGTCGAGGCCGAGTTTGCCTTCCGCGTGCCAACCGGTCGTCCTGGCGTGCGCAAAAGAAAAGCCTCCACATGTGCCGGTGCGGCCCGGGAAGAAGAACCCATTATTGCAACGTGGGCAGCAGCCAGCCGCCGAAGCGGCTCGGACTCAGCTTCCCAACAATGGGGTATCGGTTCTTTTCAACAAGGCCGACTGTCGAACACCGCAGAGGCTGTTCTTCGTTCCGAACACCTGCCAATTATACCACTGGTTTCTTCGGATGTGGCGGGCGAAAACTTGAGCCATCCCGCCGATTCGTTTGGCCACTGCCCACGGCGCAATCGCCTTTCTCCGGCGGCGGGCGTGTGTTACCCTACGTGCGGATTCCCGGCGCACCAGCGGAGAGAAAATGAACGACGCACAGGCGAAACGATACGTCCAGGAGCTGGCGCAGGCGGCGCACAAGGCGTCCGCGGCGCTGGCCGTGTCCACCGGCGCCCAGCGCGACGGCGCCCTTCGCGCCTGCGCCGCCGCCATCCGCGAGGCGGCCCCCGAGCTCAAGGTCGCCAACGCCAGGGACCTCGCGGCCGCGAAGGAAGCGGGCCTGGCCGCCGCGATGGTGAAGCGGCTTACGCTCGACCAGCGGCGAATCGAGGAGATGGCGGTCGCGCTGGAAGAGATCGCCGCGCAGGTCGATCCGGTGGGCAAGACGATCGCGGCCTACAACCGCCCCAACGGCCTGCGGATCGAGAAGCGCCGCGTGCCCATCGGCGTCGTGGCGATCATCTACGAGAGCCGCCCCAACGTGACCAGCGACGCGGCGGGGCTGTGCATCCGCAGCGGCAACGCCTGCATCCTTCGCGGCGGCAAAGAGGCCGTGCACTCCAACCTCGCCATCGCGGCGGCCATGCGGGCGGGCGTCGCGGCGGCGGGATTGCCCGAGGCCGTCGTGACGGTGATCGACGACACCGACCGGGCGATCGTGCCGGCGCTCTGCCAGGCCGAGGGCCTGGTGGACCTGATCGTGCCGCGCGGCGGCAAGGGGCTGATCCGCGCGGTCATGGACGCGGCCACCATCCCCGTCATCAAGCACCTCGACGGCGTCTGCCACGTGTACGTCCACGCCGACGCGGACCTGGACATGGCCGAGCGGATCGCCGTGAACGCCAAGTGCCAGTACCCGGCTGTGTGCAACGCGATGGAGACGCTGCTGGTGGACGCAGCCATTGCGGAGCGGTTCCTGCCGCGCGTTGCGGCGGCGTTGCGGCAGAGGGGCGTGGAGCTTCGCGGCTGCCAGCGCAGCCGGGCGGTCGTGCCGGACATGAAGCCGGCGACCGAGGAGGACTGGTACGCGGAGTATCTCGACCTGGTGCTGGCGGTGCGCGTGGTGGACGGCGTGGACGCGGCCATCGAGCACATCAATACGTACGGCAGCAAGCACACCGACGCGATCGTGACGGGCAGCATCGCGGCGGCCGAGAGGTTCACCGCGCAGGTGGATTCGTCGAGCGTGATGGTGAACGCGTCCACGCGCTGGGCCGACGGCGGGCGCTACGGCCTGGGCGCGGAGATCGGCATTTCGACCGACAAGCTGCACGCCCGCGGGCCGATGGGGGCCGAGGACCTCACAACGTGCAAGTGGATCGTGACGGGCAGCGGGCACGTGGTGGAGTGAAGCGAAGCCATGATCGGACGAGCGGTAGGCTGGTTCTTCTCGACTTCGCGTGATGCCGTCGCGCGGGGGCTGGTGCGCGTCGGCGTCACGCCCAACGCGCTGACGATGCTGGGCATGGCGTTCACCATCGGCGCGGGCGTGTGCTACGCGCTGGGGGCGGGGGCGGCGTTTGGGTGGTCTCCCTGTGCGGGGGATGCCGGAACCTGCTCCGCTGAAGCGGGCAGGCCTCCAGCGGCCGGACCATTCCTCCTGCTCGCCGCGGCGATGATCATTCTGGCCTCGGCGTGCGACATGCTCGACGGCGCCGTGGCCCGCATCGGCGGCAAGAGCACGAAGTTCGGGGCCTTCCTCGACAGCACGCTGGACCGCTTCAGCGACTTCGCCGTCTACGCGGGCATCGCCGTGTACTACGCCGCTCAGCGGCCGGCCAACGTCACCTTCGTGCTGCTGAGCATGGTGGCGTTCTTCACCTCGTTCATGATCTCCTACACGCGGGCGCGGGCCGAGGACCTCATCGACGACTGCCACGTGGGCTACTGGCAGCGTGGCGAGCGGTCGGCCGCCATCCTCATCGCCACGTTCGCCCACAACATTCCGGCCTTGATCCTCCAGCAGGCGACGCTGCCGTTGTTCACCGTCTTCCGCCGCGTCGCATGGACTCATGCGGTGATCAACGGGCGCAAGCCCGCGGCCGATCCGCGACAGGGGCCCTGGCACGTGAGGTTGCGGCTGTGGCGCTGGCCGCGGATGACGTGGGCGTACGACCTGGTGACGGCGGTGAACATCGCGTGGCTGATCGCGGCGCCGAAGTGGATGACGACGTTCGATCCGATCGGCGCTGCGATGCGGTGACGTGGCACACGCGCTGGGTGGGGAGACCACGAGTTCGGCGAAGGGCAGGGGGCAAGTGGGGTGCAGCGGAGGGATTGTCGTCTCATCGCCTTGCTGCCGGCGATCCTGCTGATCGGGGGTCTCACGATTCCGGCGTATTTCGAGTCCATCTGTAGCCTGCGGGGTTCAAGTTGCGCACCTGGAACGGAGAATCCTATGCGCTGCACGTTGAGGGTCGCGTTCGTGCTCTGTGTGACCGCCCTGACGGCGACGGGCGTCCATGCCCAGGACTGGCCACAATGGCGCGGGGCCGGGCAGACGGGCTCGGCGGCGGGCGGGGCGGCCTTGCCGGCAGCGTTCGACGCCAACGGCCCCAAGCTGCTCTGGGAGAGCGAGGCCGTCGGCGGGGGATACGGCAGTCCTGTCGTGGCCGGGGGACGCGTGTACCTGTATTACCGGCAGGACTACAAGGTTCCCGTGGCGCACCGCGTGCTGCCGGCCAAGAGCCTGGAGAAGCTGGGCGTGTACGCCGCCGGCCCGGCCGATCTGGTCGCGAAGATCGAGGCGGCGCGGACGGGCGAGGCGCGGGCGAAGCTCGACGCCAGGGGGCTTCGCGAGTGGACGGACAAGTGGCTGGCGGACAACCTCAGCGAGGAGCAGCGGGGGGCGGCGGGGTCGTTCGCGGCCGACCGGCTGCAACGCGGGGCGGCGGCCTGGCCGCTGGAGACGTTGGCGAAGGTGCGTGCGGCGGGGGACCGCAAGTTCGACAACCCCGATGCGATGGAGGCGTGGGCGAAGGAGGCGGGCTTGGATGAGTCGCAGAAGAAGGCCGTGCTGGCCCTGGCGCTGGCGGAGGAGGCGAAGGCGAAGGACGTGGTGATCTGCGTGGATGCGGCCAACGGCAAGACGGTGTGGAAGGCGGAGATGGAGGGCAAGCCGACGGGTCGCGGCCCGGCGAGCACGGTGTGCGTGAACGACGGCAAGGTGTACGGGAGCGGATCGAGCGCACAGGCGTTCTGCTTGAGGGCCGACAGCGGGCAGGAAGTGTGGAGGGCGCCGCTGGCTCGCGGGGAGATGCACTCGTCGCTGGCGGTGGGCGGTGGCAGGGCGGTCATCGGCGGCGCGGCGTTGGTGGCGTTGGACGCGAACAGCGGCAAGCCGCTGTGGTCGCAGCCGAAGGCTGCAACCGGCAACAGTTCGCCGGTGCTGTG
>CAYWTX010000211.1:0-7979 GCA_964461295.1 uncultured Planctomycetaceae bacterium
CAGGCAGGACACTACGCCGCGATTATCTTGGACAGCAGTGGCCGACAGTGATCGGCAAGCGCCAACTGCTCGATTCGCTAACGCGCATCGACTCTGACGGCGATGCAACACGGCGTATTCTTGCGATGGAGACGGAGTTCCGGCGGCGGATTACCAGCCATATCCAGTCGCTGCCCGGAGGGGACTCTGACTTCCAGGCCTTCTGTACGAACCCCTTTGTGTTGCTCATTCACTCGCTTCAGCATGGATATAGCCGCATTCACGAGATTGAAAGAGACATACTGCCCGCCAAGCAGTTCTCGTCAATGGAGACCTCTGCCGGCAAGATGGTCGAGGCAGTGGCTTTGCCGGTTTACGGTTGGCAGATCGTTGGGAGCGGAATGCATACTCCGAATTCCGCTTTGGACGGGAAACACGTGGCTGGTGACACCCTCCAGGTGGCAACCCTGAAGAGCGGTCCCCGTTGTCTGAATGACGAAATGAGCGAGAACTTCGCTGATGCTGTTGTCAACCACAGTACGGAGTGGGCGTCGGATGCGCGGGTGCAGAAGGTGGATTTCTCATACGGCGTCCTCTACGGAACGAAGAAGCGATCGAACAAGAAGGACTGGCACATACTGAGAAACATACGCGAGAAAGTGCCTTCGGGCTCGATGCTCGTGCAGCCGGACAACCGGTGGGACTGCTCTTTCAGAAGGAACGGCGTGTTGGTGAACGTGGCCGTAAGAGTTGGCCTTGACTGGTGGACCTACCTGGGAGGTCCAACCTGCTTTGTTGAGCTTTGCACGGCTCTGATCCGGGCCTGTATCAGGCCAACTGACACCGGCTCGAATCAAGGTCGCTACACAATCTCCGATCTCTCGGGCATCGTCTCGATCGGATGTGTTCCAGACAACTTCAATGTAAGCGTGTTGCAGCGTAGTCAGTTGGAATGGTTGTTTTTCGTAGCTCGACACTTCTGCGACAAGATAACGGACTGAGCGCCCAGCGAAAGCGCGCGTGGGATAACTAGGGACGCGCCCTAGTTTCTGCGGCGGCGAGGCTGCCCCAGTTGCGAGCGGGGCCGGTGAGACCCGGCCGGGGGGCGGGAGTTGACCGGAGCGGGCGGGCGGTGGCGGTCCATTGTCAAGGGGCGGGTAAAACCGGCCAGCGCGGGGCGGGTCAGAACCTGCCACTCCTCGTCCCAATCTGCGAAATCTGCGTGATCTGCGGATAGCCGCTGTCGGCCCTCCGGGCCTCTTTGGTTGGCCACACCCGCAATCCCCGCCCTGACGGGTGGGGCTACCTCCCCGCCCTCACGGGCGGGGCTTCCCGATGCCGGCCCTCCGGGCCTCCCACTTCGAAGTTCGAAGTTCGAAGTTCGACGTTGAGCGTTCGACGTTCGCCTTCCTCTTCCCTTCCTCTTCCCATCCCTTTCATCCCCTTCATCCCAGCTACTTCCTCTTCGCCACGGCCGCGCGCTCGATCCCCTGCCGGTCGCGGATGATCCGCGGCTCGGCGAAGGCCCCGCCTTCGTGGATCAGGTTCCGCACGGCGTCGGCCTGGCCCATGCCGAATTCCATCGCCAGAATGCCCCCCTCCGCCAGGCGCCGCGGCGCCGCGGCCACCAACCGGCGGATCACGTCCAGCCCGTCGCAGCCCGCGTACAGCGCCAGCTTCGGCTCGCACTTCACTTCCGGCGCGACCTCGTCGCCCTCGGCCACGTACGGCGGGTTCGCCGTGATGGCGTCCACCTCGGCGAACTCGCCGCAGTCAGCCGGCAGGTCCAGCAGGTCGGCCGGGCGGCACCGCACGCGGCCGGTCAGGTTGTGAGCGGCCGCGTTGTCCGCCGCCACCGCCACGGCCGCCGGGGACACGTCCGTGGCCAGCACGGAGGCGTCCTTCACCTGCGCCGCCGCCGCGATGGCGACGCATCCGCTGCCGGTGCATACGTCCCACAGCCGTCCCGCCCGGCCGAGCGGCTTGAGATGCGCGACGGCCTCGGCGACGAGCGTCTCCGTCTCGGGGCGCGGGATGAGCACGTCCGGCGTGACCTTGAAGCGAAGCGAGTAGAACTCCTTCTCGCCCACGAGATACGCCACGGGCTCGCGCTGCCTGGCCCGGGCGACCAGTTCGCGGTACACCTTGAGCTTCGGCTCGGGCGGAACCTGGTCGAATCGCGTGTACAACGCCACGCGCGTGCATCCCAGCGAGTGGGCGAGCAGCACCTCGGCCGCCAGACGCGGGTCGGGCACGTCGGCCCGCGCAAAGAACTCCCTGGTCCAGTTGATGAGCCGAAGAACGGTCCAGGCAGCGTCGCCCATGGGCGAGAAGCTATCCGCTGCCGGCTTGCGGCTTCCAGCGAAATCGCGGCGATCGGCCGGCGTCCGTATCGAGCGAAGTCTGGTCACCAGCGGCTGGGCAGTCTCACGCGGCACGTGACGAGCGTGCCGTGGGGACTGGCCCCTCGGACCTCGAGGACGCCGCCGATCAGGCGGGCACGGTAGTCCATGCTCCGCATCCCGAGGCCGCCGGTGGGTCTTGGCTTCGCCTCGATACCCCGTCCGTCGTCGGCAACCGACAGAGTCGCGCCCCCGTCTTCGCGCGACAGCGACACCGCTATCCGTTTGCCCCGGCTGTGCTTGACCGCGTTGTGGATGGCCTCCTGGGCGATGTAGTACAGTTGCGTGGCGGTCAACTCGTCCTCGATCAGCAGGCCCTCGTCGTGGTGGAACTGGCAGTCGATCCCAAACAGGCTGACCATGGAGCCGCACAGTTCGTGCAGGCACCTCGTCAGGCCGAGCCCATGCAGGTCCATCGGACAAAGGCCGTGGGACAGCCCCCGCGTCTGCTGAAGCGTCTGCTGCACGACCTCCCCCACCTGGTGGATCTCGTCTCCCAGTTGGGAGGAGTGCTGGCGAGCCCGCTTCTCGCTGACGCTCAGCATCATCCTGATGCCCGTCAGGCTGCCCTGGATACTGTCGTGCAGGTCGCGCCCGATCCGCCATTGCTCCCGCTCGGTCGCCTGGAGGACTTCCTTCTCCAGCCGGCGCCTCTCCGTCACGCTGCGCAGGGCGGCGATCCCGTAGCTCATGTCGTTGGCGAGTTGGGCCATGATCTCCGCGATCTCGCCGGCGAACGCGTCGACCTCCGCCGAGTAGACGCTCAAAGCGCCGAACGTGCCCGCGCCGTCGGAAAGGGGCAACGCGATGGAGGAGCGGAACCCCCGCTGCACGGCTGCCTCCTTCCAGGGCGCCAGGCGCGGATCGGACAGGAAGTCGCTGCCGGCGGACACGCGCCCCGTGCGAACCGCCGTGCCCGTGGGGCCGCGGCCCAGGGGTTCGTCGGCCCACGTGAAGCGAGCGCTCTCCAGATACCCGTCCTCGAAACCCGCCGAGGCGACCGGCCGGATCGTCCGCTGGGCGTCGTGTTCGGCGAAGCCGACCCAGGCCATGAGGCAGCCGCCACGCTCGACGGCGATCCGGCAGATTGTCTGGACCAGTTCCTGTTCGTCATGGGTGCGAACCATGGCCTGGTTGGCTTCCGTCAGCATCCGCAGAGCGAGGTTGCTCCGTTGAAGCGCATTCTGCGCGGCGATCCGCTGCTGAGCCTCGTCCTGGAGCACATCCACCACGTCGGCAAGCTCAGCCGTCCGCTCCCGCACTTTGCGCTCCAGGTTGTCGTGGGCATCCTGGAGGGCCCGCTGCGCCTGCTTGCGCTCGATGGCGTACCGGATCGTGCGAGCCAGCGCCCACCCGTCCAAGTCGCCCTTCATCGCATAGTCCTGCGCCCCCAGACGAAGGGTCTCCAACCCGGTGTTCTCGTCGTTGCCGCCCGTCAGGACCACGATGGGGACATGGGGCGCCGCGGCGACCGCCCGGCGAACCGTGTCCAGCCCCAGGCTGTCCGGAAGGTCCATGTCCAGGACCAGCACGTCGAATTCCCCAGCCGGCAACCGCTCGGCCATCTCACGCAACGTCAGGACGTGGAACAACTGGAATTCCAGGTGCTGCACGCCCCGCAGCGCGCAGTCCAGCAGCACGGCGTCGCCGGGGTTGTCCTCCACCAACAGGATGCGCATCGCATGGTCGCTCATGGCTCCGATCCCCGCCCCGGATTCCTGCAAATGGCGAATTGTGGGAATTCTACCCCACTTCCCCTTTGCTTCCATCACCTACTTGCCGGCCTGAACTCCGGCGACGGCGAACATGCCCGGTTGCCGCCGTGGCGCCCGGAGGGATGCACGCTTCCGGCTCGCCCCCGCCCTTGGCTGTTGACCCTCGCCGCCGCGACGGCGAGAATCGCCGCTCGGCGACAACCACAGGAAGCCAGCCATGCTGGAAGAACTCAAGAAGGCGGTGTGCGAAGCCAATCTGCGCCTCGTGGAGGAGGGCCTGGTCTACCGCACGTTCGGCAACGTCAGCGGCATCGATGAGCGGCGCCGCCACGTCGTCATCAAGCCCTCCGGCGTGCCGTACGACCGCATGAGGCCGCGGGACATGGTCGTCGTCGCCCTGGCCGACGGCAGGATCGTCGAGGGCGGCCAGCGCCCCAGCAGCGACACGCCCACGCACCTGGCGCTGTACCGCGCCTGGCCGAGCGTCGGCGGCGTCGCCCACACGCACAGCCTCCACGCCACGGCGTGGGCCCAGACCCGCAAGGCCGTGCCCGCCTACGGCACCACGCACGCCGACTACTTCCACGGCGCCATCCCCTGCACGCGCGTGCTCCGCGCCGCCGAGATCAACGGCCTGTACGAAGCCGCCACCGGCGACGTCATCGTCGAGACCTTCGCGCGGCGCCGGCTCAGCCCGGCCGAACTGCCCGGCGTCCTGGTGGCCGCGCACGGCCCGTTCGCGTGGGGCCCCTCCGCCGCCGCCGCCGTCGAGGCCGCCGCGATCCTGGAACACCTGGTGCGACTGGCCGCGATGACCGTCGCGTGCAGCCCCGACGCCAGACCCGTGCCGCAGGCCCTGCTCGACAAGCACTACCGCCGCAAGCACGGCCCCAACGCCTACTACGGACAGAAGGGAGCGTGAACCATGGCCGGACTGGGAGTGAACATCGACCACGTGGCGACCGTCCGCCAGGCGAGGCGGACCGTCGAACCCGACCCCGTCTGGGCGGCCGTCGAGGCCGAACTGGCCGGCGCCGACTGCATCACGTTCCACCTGCGGAAGGACCGGCGGCACATCAGCGACCGCGACGCCGACGCCCTGCGCCGCACCGTCCGCTGCAAGCTCAACATGGAGATGTCCATGGACGAGGAGATCGTCGCCATCGCCGAGCGCCTGAGGCCCGACCAGGCCACGCTCGTGCCGGAGAACCGCCAGGAGGTCACCACCGAGGGCGGGCTGGACGTGCTTGGCCAGGCCCAGCGCGTGCGCGAGGTGGCGGCGCGGCTGCACGGGGCCGGCGCGATCGTCAGCGCGTTTGTCGATCCGCTGCCCGGACAGATCGCCGCGTCGCGCGACACCGGATGCGACGCCATCGAGATCCACACCGGCGCGTACGCCAACGCCTGCCTGGAAGGTCACGGCCCGCAAGCCGCGGCGAAGCGGGCGGCCGCGACGGCGGAGATCGCCGCCGGCCTGGCGGCGGGCCTGAAGGCCGGCCTGGTCGTCCACGGCGGGCACGGCCTGACGTACGCCAACGTCGCGCCCGTGGCCGCGATGAAGGGCTTCACCGAGTTCAATATCGGCCACTCGATCATCGCGCGGGCCCTGTTCACCGGCCTGCGAGAAGCGGTGGCGGAGATGAAGCGGCTGATCGAGATGCATTCGGGCGCCGGTACGCGATAGGGCGTCTGCACCCCGACGAGCGCAAGAGACCACGAATTGCACGAATGAAGAACGAATTTCACGAACGGGGAAACAACAATGGACATGGCGGCGGATCAGGCCGGGAAAGACAAGGTGCTCTACCGCGAGCTGAGTTACGGGATCGTCGGCTGTGCTCAGCGTGTGCATGCTGCACTGGGTCCGGGGTTCCCGGAGAAGGTCCACCAGCGTGCACTGACCTTGGAGATGGCGAAGGCGGGACTGTGCTTCCAGGCGGAGAACCCATTCGAGGTCATGTACGATGGCGTCAATTGCGGCGACTTCCGCGCCGATTTTGTCGTGGATGGGTGCGTCATTCTGGAACTGAAGGCTGTCGAATGTCTGGTGGACGAGCACATCGCCCAGGCCGTCGCTTACCTCAAAGCCACTGGTCTACGATTGGCAATCCTCATCAACTTCGGCGCCAGGAAACTGGAAACTCGCCGTGTCGTGCTGTAGACATTCTCCCTCTTTTCGTGTAATTCGTTCTTCCTTCGTGTAATTCGTGGTCTCTTTGCCCCAGATCGCCAGGATCGCCGGATATGAAGCCTCGCGTCAATCTTGCCGGTTCGTTCGTCGCCCTCGTCACTCCTTTCCGCAACGGAGAGGTGGACTGGGATTCCCTCGGGCGGCTGGTCGACTTCCAGATCGCCGGCGGCACCCAGGGCATCGTCCCCTGCGGCTCCACCGGCGAAAGCCCCACCCTCAACTACGCCGAACACGACAAAGTCATCGAGTTCGTGATCGACCGCGCCGCCGGCCGCGCCGTCGTCGTCGCCGGCACGGGCAGCAACTCAACCGACGAGGCCCTGTCGCTCACGCGGCACGCCAAGTCCGCCGGCGCCGACGCCTGCCTCATCGTCAACCCCTACTACAACAAGCCCACCCAGGAAGGCATGTTCCAGCACGTGCAACGCCTCGCCGAAATCGGCCTGCCCATCGTCCTGTACAACATCCCCGGCCGATGCGGCGTCGAACTGTCCGGCGAGACCATCCTGCGGATGTATCGCGAAATCGAGATGGTCGTCGGCGTCAAGGAAGCCACCGGCAAGCTCGACGCCACCAGCGCCCTGGCCGCCGAGAGCGACATCGCCATCATTTCCGGCGACGATTCCCTCACGCTGCCGATCTACTCCGCCGGCGGCTGCGGCGTCATCAGCGTCGTCGCCAACGTCCTGCCCGCCGAAGTCCGCAAGCTGTGCGACCTCGCCGCCAAGGGCGACCTGCCCGCCGCAACGAAGCAGCACCTGAAGCTCTTCCCCCTCTGCCGCGGGATGTTCGTGGAAACCAACCCCATCCCCGTCAAGGCCGCCCTTGCCATGGCCGGCATGATCGCCGACGAGCTTCGCCTGCCCATGACCCCCCTGAGCGCCAAGCTCCGCCCGGCCCTGGCCGACCTGCTCCGCCCGTTCGGCATTGGAGGCAGGTAACTGGAGCGGTTCCGCAACGGCGATCCGTGTTCGTCCGTGGCCGTCCCCAAGGGGTGGGTCGGCCACGGCACGCGGCGTTTCCGCAAAACCCCCTCTGGGCAGAACGAGTTCTTCGAAAGCTCCATTCGGACGGGTCCCACCCGCCCCCGCCCGCGTTTCTGAAAAACCCCCGCTGCACAGCGGGACTTTTCCCGGCCCTGAGCGCGTTACGGGACTGTCTGGGGTGCCGAATGGGGCGGAATGGACCCGCGGATGCGGGCGAGCACGGCAATCGCCTGAGCAGGGCGTCGGGCGAACGGCTGCGGGCGATGGGTGAATAATGGCGTCGTGTCTGAGTAACGCGGGCATTCCTGCCCGCGATCCCCGGCCCCTTGGGGGCCGCGCCCCGCCGCCGCCCAACGCCCAACCCTCCATCCCCTTCCGGCAGTCCCGCCGGGCTTCCGCACTCGCGAAGCGAACTCCATGACTGCAAACGGTGTGGCTCGGGTGAAGGCCCGGCGGGCCGACATCGGATAGCCCCGCCCGTGAGGGCGGGGAAAAGGATGTACCCCCAATAGGACCAAGGCCCGTAGGGCCGGCACAGGACCCGCCACATCAGTCCGTCGTCAACAAGCGTGTGCTGCCGGCCCTACGGGCCTCCTTGGCTCACGCTACCCGCAATCCCCGCCCTTACGGGCGGGGCTTGTGCGCCTGCAAGCGCACACGATCAGAAGGGTGGAAGTCCCTTCCAGGCTAACGTTACGGGCCTGTA
>CAYWTX010000212.1:0-3536 GCA_964461295.1 uncultured Planctomycetaceae bacterium
AGCGAATCTGGTGTGCGATGTTAGATTTGCAGGGATGGCAATCTCACCCCGCATAACTGCCTACTATAGTGAAACTTATCTCGATTCCCGCGCTACTGCTCCATGGTTTTCGCGCCCCGCCGCGCCCGCCGTACGGTACAATGCCGCCGTGCCTGCTGACGCCCCAAAACGCCTGAAGTTCATCGGCTGCGAGATCATCCACCGCGAGGCGTGCGCCCTGGCGGCGAGGAGCCCGCACTTCGTGGACCTGGAATTCCTCCGCAAGGGCCTGCACGACCTGGAGCGGAAGGACATGACCGGCATGATCCAGGAGCGGATCGACGCCGTGGACGCCGACCGCTACGACGCGGTGATCCTGGGCTATGCCCGCTGCAACGACGGCCTGGCCGGCGTGCGCGCGGGCGCCCTGCCGCTGGTGATCGCCAAGGCCCACGACTGCATCACGTTCTTCTTCGGCTCGCGCGAGGCGTATCGCGAGTACTTCGACGCCCACCCCGGCACGTACTACCTCACCACCGGCTGGTGCGAGCGCAACACGAACGACGAACAGCACGCCCCCGCCTACGGGCGTCGCGGCGTGATGGCCAACCTCGGCCTCACCGAGAGCTACGAGGACATGGTCGCCAAGTACGGCAAGGACAACGCCGACTTCATCCTGGAGACCATGGGCGGCTGGAAGAAGGGGTACAACACGGTCCTCTACCTGGAGATGGGCCTGTGCGACGAGGAGCCGTTCCTGGAGCGGGCCCGCCGCCACGCCGCGGGCAACGCCTGGGAGTTCCAGCACCGCCGCGGCGACTGGTCGCTGCTGGAGAAGCTCTTCTTCGGCCGCTGGGACGAGGACTTCGTGATCGCCCCGCCGGGCCGGCGCATCGTGGCCCGCAACGACGACGACGTGCTGGGAGTGGAGTGAGGGGGACGCGTTCGTTCACCAGATGCACGCTCGCCCGAAGTTTGGCGAGAAGTCGCCCGCGAACTGCGTGCACAGCGCATCGTGCAGGCGAGCGAGGTGGGCGGCGCGGCCCGGTTCGGCGGCGAGGTTGCGCGTCTCGGCGGGATCGACGGCGTGGTCGTACAGTTCGCGCTCGTTTGTGGCCGGATACCACGTGTACCGGAAGCGGTCGTCGTAGACGGTCAGGTTGCGCTCCGCGGGGTCGTTGCCGGGATAGTCTTCGCCTCGTACCAGTCTTCGCCGCCCGCCGGCAAGCACGTCGGGGAGCGCCTCGCCCTGCATGCCGCCCGGGGCGGGCACGCCCGCCAGAGCGCACAGCGTCGGCGCCAGGTCGGCGGCGCCCAGCGTCGTCGCCACCTCGCGCGGCAGCGACGCCCCCGGCGCCCGCACGATCAGCGGCACGTGGTTCAGGCCCGCCGAGGCGTGGCTGGTCTTGTACACCAGCCCGTAGTCGCCCAGGTAGTCGCCGTGGTCGGACGTGAACGCCAGCACGGTGTTCTCCCACTGCCCGGCATCCTTGAGGGCCTGGGCGATCCGCCCCACGGCCCGGTCGATCAGGTGCACCATCGCGTCGGTGTACTGGCGGACGCGCCGCACGGCCTCGGGCGGGCAGGACCACCCCCGCCGCGGGTCCATGTAGTTCTTCAGGCCGCGAGGCTTGGCGTACTCCATGCCCGGCGCGCCCGGCGGCGTCGCCGGGCGCTGCTCGAACCAACCCGCCAACTCCGCCGGCGGCGCGAACGGATGATGCGGGTCCGGCAGACCCACCCACAGGAGATAAGGCCGCTGGCGGTCGGCGCCGCGGATGTACTCGGCCGCCCGCAGGCCGCACCACGTGGAGTGGTGGGCCTCGACGCTCACCGGGCTTGTGAAGAGTTGCAGGCTCGCGAACGGGCGCGACTCCTTCCACGTGGCAAGCGCCGCGGCCACGCCCGGAAAGTTCGTCTCCAGCCATTGCCCGTAATGCCCGTGCACGAACACGCCGTGCCCGATGGACATCTCCACGTGCTGGAAGCCGTAGTACGGCCCGTGCCAATCGGCCATGGCCGGGTCGTTCCAGCGGGCGCGGCACTCCTCGTAGCCCAGGCTGACGTGCGAACTGGTCGGCGTGAGGTGCAGCTTGCCCACCGAGGCCGTCGCGTATCCCGCGCCCGCAAGGACGTCCGCCAGCGTATCCACCTGCGACACGGCCGAGGGGGCGTTGCCCAGCCCGCCGCCGGCGACGCTGGTCTCGGCGATGTACCCGCGGCGCGGCATCGGCACGCCGTTGGTCCACACGCCATGCGACGCCGGGTACAGTCCCGACAGGATCGTCGCGCGGGACGGCATGCACACCGCGTTGGCGGTGAAGTATCGCCGGCAGAGCGTACCCTCGCCCGCCAGGGCGTCCAGGTGCGGCGTGAGCGCGAAGGGGTTGCCCGTGCACCCCAGGCTGTCGTAACGCTGCTGGTCGGTGCAGATCAGCACGATGTTGGGACGGTCAGCCAAGGGAACTTCTCCTTCGCGCGAAACCCCGACGACCGAACCGGCGAGGCCCACACGACCCAACTCTACGCCGCCCATCGCGGTTGTCAACTCCAAGCCCGCCTGAAGCGAGTCTGAATTCTCTTGCGAACCGCGCGGCGCCGGGTACGCTGGATAGCATGCCGGATGGCCGTTGCCGAGGGGGCGGAAAGCGGCTGCGAATCAACTCGTGAAGGAGCATCGAATGCTGATCGGCAAACCTGTTGCGTGGGGCGCTTCGCTGACGCTGCTGGCCGGCCTGGCCGTCGGCTGCTGCGACCAGGAAAAAAAGCAGATCATGTCCCTGAGCGGCCAGAACTCCGAGTTCAGGAAGACCAACGACGACCTGCGGGCCGAACTGGCCGTCGCCCGCCAGCGCGAGACCGACCTGAACGCCCAACTCGACTCCCGCGGGCTGGAAGTCACCGCCCTCAAGACCGAAAACGCCGACCTTAAGGGCAGGGGCGGCCGCGTCGCTTCGGCTCCCTCGCCCCATCCGCTCAAAGGCGAGACCGGCGGCGAGAAGACCCTCTACTCCGTCTCCATCGGCAGCGACGTGCTCTTTGCCCCAGGCAGCGCCACCCTCAGCGCCGGGGGCAGGAAGAAGCTGGACGACATCGCCGCCGACATCCGCGGAAAGCATGCCGGGGGCACCGTCCGAGTGATGGGCTACACCGACAGCGACCCCATCGTCCGCACCAGGAACCTCTGGCAGGACAACCTCGACCTGTCCTGCGGGCGCGCCATGGCCGTCACGCGCTATCTCATCGGCAAGGGCCTCAAGGCCGAGAACGTCGAGACCATCGGCATGGGCCCCACGCACGCGCTGGCGCCCAACACCTCGGCCGCGGGCAAGGCGAAGAACCGCCGCGTGGATATCTCGGTGGTGAAGCGGTAGGGGCGGAAAAGGCAACAGGGATGAGCACAGATAGGGGAAGAGCCGGAGTTTGTGAAGGAGTTGAATCTCGCGGGCCTGCCCACGCTGGAGGCTTTCCGCCGCCCCTTCAGGGCTCTCGCCCGATCCATTGTCCGCCGGGGGGCTTGCGCCCCACCGCCGGATCCTGATCGCCCCTTCCGGGCG
>CAYWTX010000213.1:0-18366 GCA_964461295.1 uncultured Planctomycetaceae bacterium
ATGCCCAGGCCGCCGGAGTAGATGGGGATGCATTCGTTGAGGCCGAACTCGGCGCAGAAGTAGGCGATGACGCGCGTGCGGTCGCCCCCGTATGTTCGCCGCCACCAGCCGGGCTTGCGCAGGTACTCCATGAGGTCGCCGTGCACGCGGTGCATGTGGGCGAGGAATCCCTCGTCGGTGGCCACTTCGTTCAGGCGTTCCTGGTTGATCCGCCCCAGGATGGCGACGGGGTTGTGGTTGTTGGTTTCCCAGCCTTCGCTGTCCAGGCGGCGAAAGAGATCGAGCGCCTCGCCGTGCCAGCACCACCACAGGTTGTGGGCCATCTCCAGCAAAGGGGTAAGCTGCTCGGGCAGCGACGGCTCAACAGTGAAAGTCCGTAACGGTCGCATTCTGGTCCTCTACGTGTTCGACGCCGGTTGACCGCCTCCGCAGGCGTGCCGGGACTCGGCGCACAGCGACGCCGCTACCATACATCGGCTATCGCGGCCGGGTTAATTATACGTCCTTCGCGCCCGCGGGACCCGTTGGCACGCGGCGCACTGCTGCGATGCCGCCCGCTTCGTGCCGATAGGGTGGATAGGACCAACGCGGGAGAGGCAAGATGCACAAGAGACAAACTGGCGGCCCACACGGGATGCACCGCAAGTCGCGCCCGGCGCCGCGCCGGGCCGGAACTCCGGTGCGCCAGAGGTGGCAAGAGGCGATCTTCGGCCCTACAATGGTGGAAGGAGCGGGCGCGGGTTCTGCCGCGGAATGCAGCCTCCACGCCTGTAGCCTGGAAGAGGACCGGCTTGTCGGTCGGGGAGAAGACGGATGACGGACCGTGCCGCACTTGGAGTTGCGCTGCCGCTGGCCCTGATGTTCGCGGCGGCGGAGTTGCCGGGGCAGGTTCGGCAACTGGACCCCAGCGGAACCCTCGACGCCAACCCGATGATCGGCGGCGACGGGTCAAACGCGCCCACGCCCGCCGGTGACCGCCGAATCAACAGCCAGTTGTACGTCAACGGACAGGTGACCGGGCTGGCAGGCTTCCGCGGCAACGTCGGCTACAGGGCGTCCGACCAGCTCGGCATCAACGTGCCCAGCGCGGACTTCAGCGACTTCCGGCGGCGATCCATCAACGCGGGCGAAGCCGAAGCCTACGGCGGCTACGTCACCCGCCCGTACTACTCCCGAGGCACGACCGTGGTCGGCTCGGCGGGCATCCTGAGCGGCCAGGCCGCGCCCGGCACCAACGTGCCGATCTCGCAGGTGCCCAGCGCGTACGCGGGGATCAGCCGGCAGTTGTACATCGACGCGATGAAGAACTACTACCAGTCGTCGGCCCCGCTGGCGTTCGACATCCTCGTTCCGCCTCCGCAGCCGATGATGATGCGCCAAGTGCCCGGCTACGGCGTGAGCGTGCCCAACGCGGCCGTCACCGCGGCGCAGTTGGAGGCGCCCAGCGCCGAGGCCCCCGGCCTGCTGGCGATTCCTTCAGGCCAGGCGAGGCGGGACCTGGCGATGCAATTGTTCCTGGACCGTCGGCGCGACGAGATGGTCCGCCAGGGCGGCCGGGAGTCGCCCGCCCCCGAGGCGGGCGCCCTGGACCCGATTCAACCGCTGCATCGGCCGCTGGAGCGCGCGGGCGCCGCCCAGGCGCCGGCCAACCAGGACGTGTTCCTCGACATGCTGCTCCGCATGCGTGGCGCCGGGGGCGACGCGAACTCCGCCGCGCCGGCGCCCGCTGTCCCCGCCGCGACCGACCCGAACGCTTCCGCCCGACCCGCCATCGTCGTGCGAACGCTGGCCGGCCAGGCCAGGGACGCCTTCAACCTCAGCGTGAGCAAGGCCGAGAAGGCCATCAAGGACGGGCGCTTCTACGAGGCTGCCGACCTGTTCGAGGCCGCGTCGGAAGTCCGCGCGGAGAGCCCGCTGCCGGTGGTGGGGATGGGGCTGTCGCTCCTGGCGGCCGGCGAGCCGCTCAGCGCCGCCCACAAGATTCGCCAGGCCATGCGGATCTTCCCGCCGGTGATGGAGGCCCGGTTCGACCTGAAGGCGATGATCGGCGCCGACACGGCCGCGGCCGTCATCGGCCAGGTGGACAGCGCTGCCGCACAGAGCACGCCGCAGTCGGCGGCGCTGCTGAACTTCCTGGCCGCGTTCGTGCACCGCAACAGCGGCGACGTGGCCAAGGCGAAAGACCACGCCGCCAGGATCGCGCCGGCGCTGGCGGGCAACACCGAGGAAGACAAAGTCCTCACCGGCTACGCCGACTTCATCCTGAAGGGCAAACCCGCGGCGACGACCAGGCCCGCGACGACCAGGCCCAGGTAGCATTGTCGATTGCCGATTGTGGGAGGCACGCCGCCTGGCGTGCGGAAGAGGAAAAGGGGACTGTGCGGAGTGAGAGGATCATGTGGATGGATGCGAATTGCGGAAACCAATTCGCGTAGTCGCCTCAGCTCGACTTCTGCCATCGTCCGGCGGGCTTCGCCGTCGCGAGACAGCCATTGCGATGGCGCAAGGAGAAGCGACTCCCGGCGACACAGGACCGCGCCGGACCACCGGCGATTGCGCCTTCGCGGTCCCTACTTCTTCGCCGCCCTGACCATCGCCGCCACATCCGCGTGGCCCTTCCCCTCGGCCAGTTCCGCCGCCGTCTTGCCGTTGGCGTCCGTCGCCGACGTGCTCGCCCCTTCCTTCAGCAGGAACTCCACCATCGCCTTCTGCCCGTTCTCCGCCGCCACGTGCAGCGGCGTCTTGCCGTCCACGCTGCCCAGGTCCTTCTCGCCCACGGCCGCGATATTCACGTTCGTCCCGGCCTTGATCAGCGCATCGGCCACTTTCACGTGCCCGCCCGCCGCCGCAAAGTGCAGCGCCGTGTACGCCAGGTTCGGGGGCCTCCGCACGGGGCTGTTTGTCTTCGCGTCTTTCCACAGCAGCTTTTCGACGGCGGCCAGGCCTCCCTTCTTCGAGTACTTGTGCAGCATCGTCAGACCATTGGCGTCGTAGTCGTTCACCTCGCGCCCGCGGGCCAACTCCCGCTCCACTTCCTCGGCCCCCTTGGGCTCGCTCTTGCCGCCGCCGCACCCGGCCAGCACAGCCGACAGCCCCAACGCCGCAATCGCCGCAATCGCCGCAATCCGTATCATCGTCCGTTCCTTCCCAAGGCCCCTTCGAGGCCGACCATGTACGACATCTCTCCTGGCTGTTCAATGCACCAAACCGGCAAGTGTTCCTCCATCGCCATCCAGCAGCAGTTCCACTCGGAAATGCCGAATGCCCAGCGCGGCCAACTCGTCCACGCCCAGCGCCCCGGCCCTCGCCCGCGGCGAGTACACCGTATTCGCACAGGTCTCATCGGCCGCCACCGGCAGCAGTTCGCCCTTGCGGTCGCGAAGCGCCATGCGATGCTCGCGACACCCGCGCCCGCATCCGCCGCGCTTCTCCCCGCTCCCACGCGCGAACCGGACCGAGCCGGGGCGCGTCGCCCCGGGCGCCTCCAAACCAAGGACCGCATCCCTGGCCGCCGCCTCCGCCGCAAACAGGCAATGCCTCGTGAAGAACATCGGCCCCCGCCCGCTGACGATCACCTCCGCCTCTGACGGGTCCATCCGCCGCAGCATCGCCTCCATCTGCCTGCCGTCCAAATCCCAGCTCAATGTCACGCGCTCGAAACCGACCTCCACCAGCACCCCGGCCGTCAACTCGTTCGCCGCGTTCAGGCTGAAGTCCGCCACCAGCCGAAGTTGCGGCGCCTCCGCCCGCAGGATCGCCGCCGCACCCAGGTTCCGCACCAGCACCACGTCCGGCCGATGATCCACCAGCCGCCGTACGTCGTCCTCCCGGCCGGGCAACAGTACGCGAGAAGTGGCCAGCCCCACAGCGATCCCCGCTCCGCGACAGACAGCCATCGCCTCGCGCCGTTCGCCCGCATCGCTGACGTCCGCGTACACCAGTTGCGGGTTGCGAAGCGCCGATTGCAGATTCGCGATCGCCACGCTCTGCTCTCCTTCGACTGCCGCTTTCACTTGCCCAAGCGAACGAGCAAGCACCGCCAGCGACAGCGAACTCGCCTGCCCGCCGCTTGCGGCCCCCCCCTCCGCCAACCGGCAATCGGCCCCAATGGGACGTTCCGCAATCGGCAATCGGCAATGCCTCACCGCGTGCCTGGACGCCTCGCGGCGAGCCCGCATCAACCCCTCCACTGCCCGCCGCCGCAGTTCGTTCAGCACCCGCTTGGGCGCCATCACCGGAAGTTCGTCGGCCGGCGCCCCGTCCGCTCCGATCAGCGTCACCGCATCCAGCGCCAGCGGCGCACCGCCCAGCCGCTCGAAGTGCTCGCGCACAAGCTCCGCCGTCAGCGGGTGCTTGATCGCCGTTTCCAGCAGCTCGTCGCCAGTCGCCTCCGCGCGCCTCCCCAGGGCATCGGCAACTTGGGCCCGCGGCGGGGCTCCCGCCGCCGCATGCACGATCACGTCCATCCTGTCGCGCCGCACGGGCGCCACCCGCGCAAACGTCGCTTCCAGACGCTTCCGCAGTTGCGGGTCATCGGTCTTCCATACCTCGGCGCCCCGCGCAACCTTCGCCAGGTCCAGTCCGCCCGCAAATGTCAGCTCAATCGCCTTCGGACCCGCTCCTCTGACTTCCCACACTCGTCCCCCCAGCTCCCCGCGATTGCTCGAAAGAAGTTCACCCTCTGACGAGGAACCGCCTTCTTCGGGCAATCGGCAATCCCTCCCCTCCGACAATCGACAATCGGCAATCGGCAATTGGCAATGCTCACGGAACACCACCCCGTCGCCGGGCGCAATCTCCGCCCCGCTCTGCATCCGCACCATCAGGCCGCGCCGCGTCACCCGCTCCACCGTCCCCACTCGCACGCCCGTGCTCGCCGGCGTCCGCCCCTCCACCAGCGCGCGATGATCCGCCCCGCCAAGCCACCCCTCCCTCGCCCCACGCGCAAACATCTGCTCCACCGCCATCAGATCAGACCGGGTAGCGGTTCCCGGTATCCGGTCCCGGGTATCCGGCCCCCGGTCAATGATCCCTCGATACAACCTCACACTCGCCGCGACATAGCACGCATCCTTGAGCCGCCCCTCGATCTTCAGCCCCCGCACGCCAATCCGCGCCAGTTCGCCAACCGCCCGCCACCCCGACAGGTCCCGCGGACTCAACGGATACCATCGGCCTGCCCGTTTCGGCGGGCAGGCCCCCGTTTCCCCGTCCACCACCACTTCATACGGCAACCTGCACGGCTGCGCGCATTGCCCGCGGTTGCCGCTCCGCCCGCCCTGGAACAGGCTGGCCAGGCACTGCCCGCTGTAGCTGATGCACAGCGCCCCGTGGAGGAACACCTCCAACTCCACGTCCGTCGCCGCCGCCACGGCCGCGATCTCCGCCAGCGACAGCTCGCGCGGCAGGATCACCCGCCGCACGCCCAGCCGCCGCGCGACTTCGTTGATCCCCCACGCCTCGCTCAGCGTCATCTGCGTCGAGGCGTGAATCGGCAGCGTCGGCGCCATCTCATGCGCCAGCCGAGCAAGCCCCAGGTCCTGCACGATGATCGCGTCCGCCCCCGCCCGCGCTGCCGCCTCCACGCACGCTGCCGCGCCCGCCAACTCGCCGCTGAACACCAGCGTGTTCACGGCCACGTACGCCCGCACATTCCTCTCGTGCAGCCCGCCGACGACCTCCTCCAGTTCCTCAGCCGCGAAGTTCTCCGCCCGCTGCCGCGCGCTGAACCGCCTCAGTCCGAAATACACCGCGTCGGCCCCGTTCCCAACGGCCGCTCGCATGCACTCGCGGTTGCCCGCCGGGGCCAGCAGTTCAGGTTTCTTCACCACTACGCTCACGTCAGAAATGATACCCGCCGAGGAAGCAGCAAAGAAACCTCAGCACGCGGAGAGACAACTCCCCTCTTCATGCAGTAGCATCAGTAGAGACGCGAAGAGAGATCCGCTGATGAATCCGACCGCAACATTAAGAAAACGGATTGGGTTGCTGCTTCCGCTTGCAGTTCCCTGGTCGGGCATCGTCTACCGCAACTGCCCACCGAAGTACGCCACAAACGCCGACCTGCTCCGTGGCGACGGCAGCCGACTGTACGGAGGTCGATGGAGCTCTGCCGGCACCCGGGCCGTCTACGCCAACTTGACGCCGGAAGCAGCGATGGCCGAAGCGCTGCAGACATTTCGCTACTACGGGTGGGAAATCAGCGGGGCCATGCCTCGCGTCTTTGTGTCGGTCCGATGTTCGTTTCAGGCACTGCTCGACCTGACCGATGGCTCTATCCGCCAGCGGCTGGGCGTCTCGCTGCAACGAATGATCCATGAAGATTGGCGGCAGACGAACGTCGCGGGGCGGCAAGCGATCACGCAGAGGATCGGACGGTGTGCCTTCGAGGCGGGGCTGGAGGGAATTCTTGTGCCATCGGCGGTCGACGCGACAGGGAAGAACATCGTGTGGTTCCCTAGCAACCTTCTGCCAGCAAGCGAAGTTGCAGTCCAGAATGCAGACCAGTTGCCATAACCGCTAACTGCAACTTTTCAGGAACTTTTACTTGCCATCGTGCGGTCATGAGTGCGATAATGTTGCAGGAGACACCGATGCCTGCAACACGTAATCGACAACTTGCCCGTCATGCCGGCCGGACCGCCGACAGTCCAGTGCTCGTCCTGCGGCAGAACCTGAGGATGCCGCAACGGGTGTTTGCCCGCCTCGTGTGCGTTTCGGAGCGATCGCTGGCCAAATTCGAGAAGGGCCAGCAACTCACCGAATCGGTTCAGCGGCAGGTTACGGCGCTTGCCCGGCTGCAGGAAGCCTTGGCCATGGTTGTGGACAAACGAACCATCGGTGATTGGTTCCAGCGGCCGAACACAGCCTTCGGTGGTCTGAAGCCTCTGGAGGTGGTGGAAAGAGGCGAGATCGATCGCCTCTGGCAGATGGTCTACGAACTGGAGTCCGGCACGCCTGGCTGAGCCCGGCCCTCCACCTGACGCCCCCCGCAAAGGGGCCGCCAAGAAGGCGTCAGCCCATTTAGTACTTAGCATTCTCCATTTGTCATTCACTCCTCCTCGATTCGCTTGCCCATCAGAAAGCTCACCCGCTCCAGCGTGGCCGCCGGCAGGGCCTTCTCCAGCATCTGCCTCGCCGCCGACATGCTCGTCCGCCTCGTCACGTGGATCAGCACGATCTTCTCGTTGTTCATCCCCTCCAGCACCTCCGCCAGGTCCGTCACGTGGATGTGCTTGCCCTGCCGCGCCCGCTCCTTGTGGTCGGCGTCGAAAAACGTGCACTCCAGCAGCAGCGCCCGCGCGTCGGCCACGTACCGCAGGCTCGAGTAATTCGCCCGCCCCGTGTCGCCCAGGTACGCCACCAGCGGGTACTCCACCCGGTTGGTGATCTCCACGCCGCGCTTCTTCAACTCCACGATCTGCGGCCCTTCCAGGCCGATAAACTCCTCCTTGAGCTTCTGCCGCACGTCCACCACCGCGTACCCCAGCGACCCCGGCGCATGCCGCACCGGAAACGCCCGCGCAAACAGCCCTCGCCGAATCTCGAATTCCTCCCCCGGGCGCAGACCCGCCAGCTTGTACGGCGGCACGTGGCCCTCAACCGCCCCCCACGCCGACATCAACTTGCGGATCGGCTCGACCAACCCCTCCGGCACCACGGCCGTGCCGGGCGCCATGTCCTGAAAGTCCCGCTGGGCAAAGTAGTACGTCAGCCCGGCCGAGTGATCCATGTGCCCGTGCGTGAGCAGCACGTGATTGATGTTGAGCGCCTCCCGCGGGCACTTGCCGATGTCGAACGCGACATCCAGCTCCGGCGCGATGACGATCGACTCCTCCCCGGCCACGGTGTAGCCCGCGAGCGTGAAGTCGCCTACCTTCATCTGCGACAACCTGTACGGCCGAATCGTCATATCCGCTCCGAAGCAACTCGGGCATTCCTGCCCGAGAATCCCGCGGGCCGGAATGCCCGCGGTACAGGGGCAGGATCGTAGACGGTGACTCGCAGGTGGTCAAGGGAACCGGGAGAGAAAGAAACAGCAATGTCGAATATCGAACGTCGAATGGCGAAGTCAGAGGCAAGCACCCCATGCGCCTCTCGCCCCCCCCCGGCCTTCCCGCTTCAGCGGGAAGGTCCCCTCTCCGCTTCACCCTCCACCAAGGCGCGCCCCCTTCGCGTAGCGCCGCGGTACTGGCTCGGCCGCTTGGCGCAATCCCCCCTTGAGTCTACTTCCCCGCCCGCACTCCAATGCAATACAGCTTCTCATCGACCCGCACGAACAACTGCCCGCCCGAGGCCGCAATCGACGCCCTGCACGCCTTGCCGCCCATCTCCGCCCGGTGCAGCACGCGGAACTCGCCTCCGGCCGAGGCCACCACCACCTCACCCGCGAGGTTGATGCAGAACACGCGCCCGTCGGCGCCCGTCGGCGACGCCTGAAACACCGCCTTTCCGCCCAGGTCGCCCTTCCACGGCACCTTGCCCGTGGCCGGGTCCATGCACACCAGCGTCTTCTTGTTGCCGTCCAGCACGAACAGCTTGCCCTCGTACACCAGCGGCGTACACACATCCGGCGAATGCTCCTTGCTCGTCCACAGCCGGTCGGCCTTCGTCAGCTTGCCCTTGCCGCCCGTGGGCACGGCGAACATCTCGCCCGCCTTCGGCCCGCACACCACGGCCACGTCCTTCGTCGCCACGGCCGAGGGCACCGTCCGCAGCCACGGCCCGCGATCCGTGTACGGGTCCGACCGCCACAGTTCCTCGCCATCGGCCGGGCGGTGGGCCGTCAGGTAGTCGGCCCCGACCACCAGCAACATCGGCCCGGCGGCGGCCGCCACCGGCACGGGCGTCGTATACGCCTGGCGGCTCTCGCTCTTGGCGTCGCTGGGGCGCGGGCGCTTCCACACGTCCTTGCCCGTGTTGGGGTCCATGCACAACAGGTACGACTCCGGCGCGGCCGCCTTGCGATGGTCGCCATGCATCACGGCCAGGTACAGCCGCCCGCCGTACAGCACGGGACTGGAGCCGAACTCCCACATGTACTCCCACGCGCCGTGGTCTTTCGTCAGGTTCCGCCGCCACAATTCCTTGCCCGCTTCGTCGTACGCGACGAAGTCGCCCGTGCCGAACAGGAAGTACGAGCGAGATCCGTCGGCGATGGGCGAGGGCGTCGCGGCCGTGTTGCCCGACCGCCCGGCGAAGCTCTTGCACACGGCATGCTGCCAGCGGACTTTGCCGTCGCCGCGGCCCAGGCAGACGGCGAACGTCTCCGCCGTCTTGGGATCGGTGGCGGTGACCAGCACACGGTCGCCGGCGACGCCCGGTGTCGAGCCGCCGCCGCCCGGCAGCGCCGCGACCCACGCGACGTTCTCCGTGGTGCTCCACGTCTGCGGCAGACCCGTCTCGCTCGTCGAGCCGTTGAACGTCGGCCCGCGCCATTGCGGCCAGTCGTCGGCAAGGGACGGAGAGGCGAGGGCGAGCAACGTAGCGATGGAACCTATGCGCATTGGGTGTCTTCCTGCAAGGTCAACAAGACAATGAACAGCGAACAAAGCCTGGGGTTCCATGGCACACGGCGGATACGTCTTCCAGCCCCCGAGGGGGGCGTCTGGAGGCAGCCGCGGGCGCGATCCGGCGGCTGGCGTGCCGGAACCAGCCTGCCCCCCCCGGGGGGGGGGCGATGGAAGCTCTCGATCGGCCTCAATCGTCCCCTGCGGGGACTCCGGAGATTCGCGTCCCCGGTCCACGGGCTTGCGCCCGTGTCTACCGTCACTCGCCCCCTTCGGGGGCTCTCAGTTCCCAAACGGCATGTCCGGCGACCAGCACCCGCAGCCGCACGTCTCCGGCGTGAAGACGCCGCAGTCCAGGTAGTTGCCGAACGCCTCCCACAGCACGTTGCCCACGTGCTCGCGGGTCATCCCCACGTGGTGCGGGAAGTGCCGCAGCAGCACCGTCCGGTAGAAGTCCTGCATCCCCGGCAGCCGCACCCATCCGTACGCCCCGAACGTCGTGGCTGCGCTGGGCTCGACGCTGCCCTGCATCAGGGCCACCTTGTGGTTGCCTTCGCTATCCTGCGTGGCGCGGCAGAGCGTGACCGGGCCGTCCTGCATGACGAACTCCACCACGCCCATGGCCCGCTCTCGCCCCGTCGTGCCCGCGATGATCTCCTGGCAGCCCATCTTCGGGGTGCCCTTCGCCCAACTGTGCGGGAACACCCCGCAGTGCCAGCAGTTCACCAGCTCCGGGTCGTCGTTGTGCAGGTTGTTCCAGTCGGCCAGGCAGCTCGGCCCGCCGCCGGCCAGTTGCAGCGCGTGCATCGACAGCGTGCCCAGGATGTCGCTCTCGCACGCGCAGGGCACGCCGCGGTCGTCCAAGCGGCCCATCGTCGCGCACGAGCAGATCCCCAGGTTCTCCTGGATGCTCGTCCAGCACTGGATGCCCAACCCGTCCAGGCCCTTGTCGGCCACGAACCGCTTCGCGAACAGCTCGAACTTCGCGATGCGGTCGAGAACCTCCTCGCCCACGGCAGAGCAGTCGACCGTCGCCTTCATGTCGCGGACGACGGCCCGCACGGCCGCGTCGGTCTGCATCCGCTGCACGGCGCCGATGGCCTCGGACAGGTCCAGCGAGACGACCGTAGGCCCGAGCTTTTGCAGGGCCTTCTCGCTGTAGCGGCAAGTCCAGAAGGCGTCGGGGCGGGCGCCGATCATGCCGTAGCGCGCCGCCCGCACGCCGTTGACGACGCGGCAGACGGCGAGAAAGCGGCCGACGGTCGCCCGGAAGCTCTCGTCGCTGGGGTAGCAGATGGGCACTTCCGGCACCGAGTACTTCAGCCCCAACTGCCGCAACGCATCGCCGATCGACAGCAGGCCGCAGAAGCTGTCGCGCCGCTCCGTCGTCGGCTTCAGCGCCTCCTCTTCCTGGCAGCCGAAGATCAGAACCGGCGCCCGCAACTTCGATTCCTGCATCGTCAACGCCACGCCCTGCTCGTCGCCGAAGTTGACGGCGGAGACCACCACGCCGTCCACGCGCTGGTCGGCGAACATGCGCCCGACCTTGACGGCCTCCTCGCGGCTCTCGACGCAGCCGACCTTGGTGTCGGCCGGGGCGGGCACGACGACGTCGGCCCCGGCGGCCTTGAGGGCCTTGATCGTCTCGCCGCGCATCTGGGCGGCCAGCTTGTCGGAGAAGAACCCGCGATTGGCGGGAATGAAACCCAGCTTCACCTTCCTCGGTCTGATCTTGGACATGGCGTGCTCCGCAAGAGTGCCAGGCGTCGAGCGTCAAGGGACGGCAAGAAAGTGTCGAGTGTCCGGTGGCGAGTGTCAAGCGAAGAGTGGGGGGCGTCGAGCATCGCGGGCAACTGGCGGCCTGCCCGTTCCAGCGGGCAGGTCTTGGTCGCCGGCACAGGCTTCCCTTCGGCGGCTGGGCGTGCAATACTTGTTCGGCGGCTTCGTTCGGCGGAACAGGGAGGCCTATACTTTTCCATCACGTTGCGGCGGTTGCCGCCGCGGGCCTGATGCTTCGTCCGGCAAGGCTCCGGCATCCAGTTTGGCCACCATGTATGCGTGACCGGCAGCGACAACGTACGACCGCAGCCCTCGCCGCGGGGGCCGTCGCGGCCTTGTGCTTCGCCGCGGGCGCGCCGTGCTTCGCCGCCGACGGCGGCACTGCCGCCTCTTCGCCCTCGGCGGAATCAAGGGCCGACGCGCTCAACCTGATGCCGCGCGCCCTGGATCTGATGCGGAGCGACCGCGTCGTCTTCACCGTCCGCCCGCCCTCGACCGACCTCCACTGGTACGCCAACTTCGGCTACTGGTGCTCCGAACCCGACCGCATGATGTACGCCGGCAAGAACGGCTCCGTCGGCGGCGAACTGTGCGTCGCCAATCTCCGCGACGGGGCGTGCCGGAAGCTGCTTGTCGACCCCAACGGCACCCTCCGCGACTGCCGCGTCCACTATGACGGGAAGACCATCCTCTTCTCCTGGCGCCGCGGCGACAGCAGGTGCTTCAACCTCTACGAAATCCAGTCCGACGGCACCGGCCTGCGCCAGGTCACCCACGGCCCATGGGACGACATCGAGCCCTGCTACCTGCCCAACGACGACATCGTCTTCGTCTCCTCCCGCTGCAAGCGATGGGTCCCCTGCTACCACACCCAGGTGGCCGTGCTGTATCGCTGCCGGCGCGACGGCAGCGGACTGCATCCCATCTCCGCCAACGTCGAGCACGACAACACGCCGGCCGTCCTCGCCGACGGCCGCATCGTCTACACCCGCTGGGAATACGCCGACCGCAGCCAGATGGACTACCACCACCTCTGGACCGCCAACCCCGACGGCACCGCCGCCATGCCGCTCTACGGCAACATGCACCGCGGCGGCCTGATGATCGGCGCCCGCCCCGCCCCGCCCGGCCGGCAGGTCGCCTACACGTTCTTCACCGGCCACAGCAACTTCGACCAGCGCGGGGCCATCGCCAGGACCGACCCGGACCTCGGTCCCGATCTCAAGGAGTCCACGGTGCAACTGGGCCCCGGCGGACCCTTCCGTTGGTGGGGCAGCGGCGGCCAGTGGCGCGACCCGTGGCCCCTGGCCGAGGACCTCGTCCTGGCCGCCCAAGGCCGCCGCATCGTCCTCCTCGATGACCAGGCCCAGGTCCAGACCGTCTACGTCCACAGGACCGAGTTCCCCTGGGCGGACCTCGAGGAGCCCGTGCCTTTGGCCTCCCGCCCGCGAGAGCCCGTCATTCCCGACCGCACCGACCCAGCCCGGACCACAGGCAGGCTCTACCTGGCCGACGTCACCCGCGGGCGCAACATGGCCGGCGTGCGCCCCGGCGAGATCAAGAAACTCCTCGTGCTGGAACTGCTGCCCAAGCCCGTCAACCACAGCGGCAGCAGCGACCCGCTCACCCGGCGCGGCACATTCTTCCTCCAGAGAATCCTGGGCACCGTGCCCGTCGAACCCGACGGCTCGGCCTACTTCGAAGTGCCCGCCATGCGGAGCCTGTTCTTCGTCGCCCTGGACGCCAACGACCTGTCCGTCAAACGCATGCAGAGCTTCGTGAATGTGATGCCGGGCGAGACGACCGGCTGCGTCGGCTGCCATGACAGCCGCACCGATGCCGGCGCACCGGGCAAGGCCCTCACCGCGACGAAACGCCCCGCCAGCGCGATCGTGCCCCTCCCCGACGTCCCCGAGATCATCGACATGGCGCGCCACGTGCAGCCGATCCTCGACCAGCACTGCGTCAAGTGCCACAACTACGCCAGACGCAGCGGCGGCGCGGTGCTCGTGGGCGACCGCGGACCCACCTTCTCCCACAGCCACTGGACGCTCTTCGCCCGCAACCAGATTGCCGACGGCGCCAACGGCGTCGGCAACCGCCCGCCGCGGACCATCGGCAGTTCCGCCAGCCTGCTCATGCAGAAGATCGACGGCTCGCACCAGCAGGTCGAACTCTCCCAACGCCAGCGCGACACCATCCGCCTGTGGATCGAGACCGGGGCCGTTTACGCCGGCACATACGCGGCCCTGGGAACCGGGCAGTCGCCGATGTACATCTTCGGCGATCCGGCCGGCTATCCGCCCCAGCAGGGCCTCCAACGCGACGCCGCCGACGTCATCCAGCGGCGATGCTCCACCTGCCATCCCCGCGGCCGGCCCGCCAGGACGCCCGGACCAACGTCCATGCCGGCCTACCAGCCCGACGGCGCTCCGCAGATGGCGTCCTACTACAGCCGCTTCATGAACGCCGCCACGGCCAAGTTCGCCGAGGAGATCCTCTACAATCTCACCGAGCCCAATCACTCGCCCATCCTGCTGGGGCCGTTGGCCAGGAGCGCCGGCGGCTTCGGCGCCTGCCGCAAGCTCGACGCCAACGGCAGGCAGGGCGGCCCGGCCGTCGTCTTCGCCGACACCAACGACCCGGATTACAGCAGGATCATGGCGGTCGTCCTCGAAGCGAAGAATCGCCTGGAGGAGATCAAGCGGTTCGACATGCCGGGCTTTGTCCCCAGCCCCCACTACGTCCGCGAGATGAAGCGGTACGGCGTCCTGCCGCCGACATTCGACGCCAACACCGAACCCATCGACGCGTACAAGACCGACGAGGCCTACTGGCGCTCGCTGTGGTGGAAAGGCGAGCAGTAGCGGACAGGGCGTCCCGCGATGGATGAGGGCTGGTCACTTCAGTGACCGGTTCTGCTCCTCAACCACCCGTCTCTTCATTCGCGCAATTCGTCTTCATTCGTGCAATTCGTGGTCTATCTTTGTGCGAAGTCGCAACCACTTCCACCCCGCGGGCAACGCTACCCCTCGCAGTAGTCGATCAGCCGCGCCAACTCGCTCCGCAACTCCTTGCGCGGCACGATGCGATCGATGAATCCGCGCTCCATCAGGAACTCCGCGCGCTGGAATCCATCCGGAAGCTCCTGGCGGATCGTGTTCGCGATCACCCGCTGGCCGGCGAAGCCCACCAGCGCCCCCGGCTCGGCCAGGATCACGTCGCCCAACATGCCGAAACTCGCCGTCACCCCCCCGGCCGTCGGGTCCGTCAACACCGTCACGTACAGCCCGCCCGCCTTGTCCAGGCGAGCCAGCGCGGCCGAGGTCTTCGCCATCTGCATCAGACTCAACGCGCCTTCCTGCATTCGCGCGCCGCCCGATGCGCAGAAGATGGCCAGCGGCAGGCGGTCCTGAGCCGCCAGCTCGATCAGGCGCGTCAACCGCTCGCCAATGACGCACCCCATCGACCCGCCGATGAACTCGCTGTTCATCACGCCCAGGGCGACGCGCCGGCCCTTCACGTACGCGATCCCCGTCAGAACGCCCTCGTCGGTGCCGCTGCGGCCTTGGTATTCCTTCAGGTACTGGACGTAGTTCTTCTCCGCCCATTGGAAGTCCAGCGGGTCGCCCGCCTGCACGTCGCCGAACAACTCGTCAAAGCTGTCCGGGTCGGCCACCTGTTCCACTCGCCTGCGGGCCGGCACACGGAAGTGGTACTCACACTCGGGGCAGACCTCCAGGTTCTCGCTCACCGTCTTGCGGTACAGCATCGCCTCGCACCCGGGGCAGCGCAACCACAGCCCGTCGGGCACCTCGCGCTTCTTGCGGATTGCCGGCCCTTCAAACACCGACGGGTCAAACGGCACGACCGTCTTGGGCTCTTCCTTCGCCATCACGTTCCTTTTCTGCCGCCAGAACCGGATACCGGATACCGCAACGACCGGGTACCCGCCGACCAGATACCGACAGCACCATCCACTCGTACTCGTCCTCGACCTCGACCTCTTCCCGAAGCCCAGGGACCTGAGAGCCTGGGACTCCCGTCCACTCACCGCACGCTTACCGCACTGCGCAACTCCCGCACCGCCGTTGCGACATCCGGCGCGCACAGCAGGTCCGTGCCCGATACGTACACGTCGGCGCCGGCCTCGGCACACCTCGCGCCGGTCCGCACACCGATCCCGCCGTCCACTTGCAGACGCTGACGGCCCTTCAGCATACCGCGCAACGCCACGATCTTCGCCAGCATGTCCTCCATGAACTTCTGCCCGCCGTAGCCCGGCTCAACCGTCATCACCAGCACCAGGTCCACTTCGCCGATCACGCCGGCCAACGCCTCCGCGGGCGTTCGCGGGCGAAGCGTGATCCCCGCCCCCAGCCCGCGCTTCCGCAGCCGCTCGATCAGCCGCGCCGGCGGATCGTGCTGGTCGGCCTCGATGTGCACCGTGATGCTGTCGGCCCCGGCGTCGGCGAACGGCTCCAGGAAGAACCCGGGGTCAGTCACCATCAGGTGCACGTCCAGCGGCTTGTCCGTGTGCCGCCGCACCGACCGCACGAACGCCGGCCCCATCGACAGGTTCGGCACGAAGTGCCCGTCCATGACGTCCACGTGCAGCACGTCGGCCCCCGCGGCTGTCAGGACGTCGATCTGCTCGCCCACTCGCGTGAAATCCGCCGCCAGCAGCGACGGGGCGATCAGCGCCCCCGGCGGCAACTGCATCCATGGGTTTCCGCGATTCATGCTTCCTCTGTATCCCAGGCGGCGCCTCCGCAACCGGCAGTGCCGGCGTCAGGGCGCCCCATCGGCAACTAACAATTGGCGATCCGTTACTTCAGTCCCATCGCCTTCAGGTTCCGGTAGCTGATCGCCAGCGACTCGAACGGGTCGCGCTCGTAGCAGTTGTCCTGCTCGACCAGGTAATACTCCACCCCGCCGGCCCGGGCCGCCTGCACGATGGCCGGCCAGTTCAGGTTCCCCTCGCCCACCTCGGCCATGCGGATTTCGCGCTGCGCCGTGATCAGCATATCCTTAAGGTGCAGCAGCGGCTCGCGCCCCGCGCACTTCGCGATCCACCGCACGGGGTCGCCGCCGCCGGCCACGATCCAGTACGTGTCGATCTCCGCTTTCAGCACCTCCGCGGGCGCCAGGTCGTACAGCGTCTCCAGCCAGGTCTTCCGCCCCTCGTACCGGGCCAACTCCTGGTTGTGATTGTGGTAAGAGAAGTCCATCCCCGCGGCCGCCAGCTTCCCGGCCACCGGCGCCAGTTCGGCGACGAACCGCTGCACGCCGCCGGCCTGGCGGTACTCCTCCGGCAGCCCGCCGATGGCCGGATGCCTGCATCCCAACGCCAGGTGCTCCTCGATCACCGCGTCCAGTTCGTCGCGGAACCGCGACCAGCTCACGTGCGTGGCCGCCACGGTCAGCCCCTGGTCGCGGACCATCTTGGCCACCTCGCGCATGTCCACCGGACCGAAGCCCGATACCTGCACGGCCGTGTAGCCGATTCGCGCCACCTTGCCCAGTGTGGCGGCGATGTCGCCCAGCGTCTTGGTGTGCTGCCTCACCGTGTACAGTTGCGCCCCGATCGTGCCGTTCATCCTGTTTCCTCTTCGTGGTTTCTGGCATGGTTCAGTTCCGGGCGGCGCAACTCCCCGAGTTGCGGCTGCCGGGATTCACAACTCCGCGGAGTTGCGCCGCCAGGAAGCGGCACTGCCTGAACCATGCCTGGTTTCTCCCGCACTCAGCCTGCTTCGCGCCGGTTGTCCTTCGCCACGCGCCCGCGCTCGATCCCCTGCTCGCCCTGCTCCATCGCCTTCGCTTCCCGCATCCGCAGCATGCCCCACTGCCCCAGCATGCTGCCGCCCAGGGCCGCCGTCACCCAATCGATCGGCAGCGCCTGCGCGTACGGCGCCACCGACATCCACGCCTGTGCGTCGTCCTCCACGGCCCCCGCCGCCGCCAGCACGTACAGCCCGGCCCCCACCACCAGCGGCGCCGCCAGCGCCGGCAGGTTCGACCTGGCCGGCGCCACCCACTGCGCCAGCATCGCCGCCAGCCCGCAGCCGCCAAACAGGGCGAACAGCACCTGCCCCCGGTCGTTGGACCGCGCCAGAACCAGGATCAGCGCCACCGCAATCGCGGCATCGGCCAGGAAGCACCATCCGACCTTCAGTGCCTCTTCCTTGCCGCCCGCGCCGTCGCTGATGAACTCCGTCAGCATCCCCGCCGGCTTGGCCCCCTTCGCCCGACTCTCCCTCCATGCCGCAACCGGCTGAGCCCACAACACCAGCCGCCGCACCACCGCGAGCACAGCCGCGGCCGCCAGCATCAGGCCCGCCAACACCGCCAGTTCCAGCAGCAGCGCCCAGTACATCCCCGCCAGGTTCGCACCCCGATCCCACAGCAGCGCCCGGACCGACTGGCTGTGCAGCGCCAGCCCGCCCGCTCCCACCGCCAGAGCCGTCAACGCCCCCGCCGGGCGCGCACCGGCCGTCAACGCTCCGCACAGCGCCGCCAGCGCCGCCAGCACACCGGCCAGCAGGCTCAGCCGCCCCGGCGCGCCGTCGGCCAGGAACACCAACGGACCCGCCGGGTCCGGCGGCGCCACCAGCCGCCAGAGCACAAAGTACGACGCCGCCATCGCCCCGAACGCGGCGAGCTGCACGGCCAACTTCTCGATGCCGTGACTTCGCCTTCGGACGGGCACGCTCTCGACATCCGCTTCCGCCACAGGTACCATCTCACCCTTCTTCGGCCGCGATCAGGCCGCTGGTCAAGGTCGCCCATGGTAGCGGCACGGTGAGACAAAGGCAACGACATGACCCTCTCGAGCTCGGGAAGTTCCGGCGGCGTGGCCCCCGCGGGCGGCGGCCACGCCGTCGAAAGAATCGTCGCTTCGGCCCGCCAACTCAACAAACGGATCGTGCTGCCCGAAACCGAAGACGCCCGCGTCATTCGCGCCGCCGACGAGGTCCTCCGCCGACGCTACGCCTCGCTCATCCTGCTCGGCAAGCCCGAGGAGGTCCATGCCGAAGCACGCTCCCTCGGCGTCGACGTCTCCGGCGCGGAGATCGTC
>CAYWTX010000214.1:0-2407 GCA_964461295.1 uncultured Planctomycetaceae bacterium
CGTCGCATCCGCGGGCGCAGGCGGTCCCTCATTCGCATCCGACCGTGCCGACACGGCACGGTTGCCTCCGGGCAAGGGACCGCTTCCGTCGCGTCCGCGGGCGCAGGCGGTCCCTCATTCGCACCCAACCGTGCCGACACGGCACGGCTCTGTTGCCGTGCCGAACGGTCCCATCGGGTTCGTTGAGTTGGCGGCCTTGGGGACAAGTCCGCCTACGACATTCAGCGGCCGCCGCCCTTGCCGAACTGCCCGAGCACGACCTTCTCGCCGTCGAACCGCACCGACTGCCGCCCGACCTCCACCACCGCGTCCGGCCCCGCGCCCGTCGCGGTCATGGCTGGGGTCTCGCCTGCCCCCATCGTCATCACGACGAAGAAGAAATCGTCGCCGGGCAGTTCGATCACGCGGCGGGTGAACTGGCCGATCTTGTGGTCGTAGCGGTAGTTGACCTCGATGCTGTGCGGCACGTCCCGCGCCGAACACCGCGCCTTCCGCGGCGCGACCACGAGGCCCTTCAGCATCGCCCCGCCAGGGGCGCTGATGGCGAATCCGCCCTCCACCGCCGTCACCTTGTTGTCCACGTGCGTCACCAGCCGCCAACGGTTCGGCGCCGCGACCGCTGTTGCGGTACTCGGCTTGCCGGCCAGTTCGTCCAGCCCCTCCTCCGCCGAAGCGGGCAACTTCGGGCCGGCGCCCGGCTGGACCTTCGCGGCGGCCGCCGCGGCCGGTCTGTACTTCACGCGGTCCACCAGCGCCAGCAGCGCCGGCGCCCCCGACGCCCCCGAGTAGTCCACGGCCAGGCTCCGCATGCCCGTGCCGTTCTTGCCCAGCGCGTACGCCAGGCTCACCACGGCCGAACCGTCCTCCGCCGTCGCCAGGCGCCTCTGCCGCACGTCGGTCGGCGCCGAGGCGCCGGCGACGGCCACCGTGCTGGTCTCCTCGCCGATGTGCCCGTTGCCCCGCACCGCCCACTCGCCGCCCAGCCCCATCAGCCGCAAATCGAGCGCCGCCCCCTCGCACGGCCAATCGCCCCCCGGGTGCCGAAAGCCGGTGAACAGCGCCACGATGTCGTTGCCGTCCCGCCAGCGGTTGCGCATCGTGTATCCCAGCCGCTGGCCATCCACCACCGCGCGAGGCAGCGAGGCCGACGGGTTGGCCCCGGGCGCCCCGCCCGCCGCGCCCGCGGGCATGTTGACCAGCGCGAACGCCGCCGACATCGGGTCCAATTCGTCCACCGCGCCCTCCGGCGCGTCGAACAACTTGCGGTCCGTCAGGTCCGCCGTGCGCTGCTGCGCCCACAGCACGGCCGGCCGAACCTCCGGCGGCACGCTGGCCAGCCCGCGGGCGAACAGGTCCACGCCCACCGGCCCGCCGCCGCGCCCGTAGTCCTGCATCCGCGCCCACCGCTCGCCGAACACCGTTCGCATGGCCGCCTGGCCCAGAAACCAGCCCAGGTGCTGCTCGCCCGTCACTTCCGTCCCCGTCGCGTTGCGCCAGGCGTGGGCAACCGGCATGGCCACCCGCATCGGATGCTGCGTGTAGCACTGCCCCGCGCTGTGCCAGCCGCCATCGCCGATGGCGTTGCGCGCGTACAGGCTCATGTACAACCGCGTCAACGGCAGCCACAGCAGCGCCTCCGGGTCGGGCCGGCCCAGACTGTCGTGTCGCGTCGCCAGGGACGCCAGGTACTTGCGGCGGAACCGCGCCTCGGTGTCGCGCACCGCCGGGGCATTCCGCACGCCGGCCTCGTCCAGCGGACGCAGCCATACGTCGTCGTACAGGTGGTGCCTCCCATGTGCCTCGCACAACTGCCCGACCGTCAGCCGTCGCGTCGCCGGGTGCCTGCCTTTGTCCAGCCAGAGCACGTCGCCGTGCTCGAACCACCGCCCGGAGATGTACAGGCCGCTGTTGTGATAGTACCAGTCGCCCTTGCTCCCCGTCAGGCGAACCTGCACGTGCCGCGGCGCCGGGTTGTCGATCACCGCGAAGAAGTACAGCGTCTGGAAGCTGCGCAGCCCCGCCGCGCGCCAGGCATGCACCATGCCCGGCGCCCCGAAGCCTCGCTCGATGTACTCGTTGGCGCCAATCACGGCCGTTTCGGGCACGGCGCCGAACGTCGCCGTGACCTCCTTCGTCAGCGGCTGCAAGTCGTCGCCCAGCACGCTGATGTTCCTCGGTCGCGGCTTGGCGTTCTTGAACTGTATCGCCTGCGGGAACTTCCCCGACACGCTGTCCTCGCGAGGGTTGGCCTTCGCCTTCGTCCTGAACGTCGTGCCCGCCGTCGGCCAGGCCTTCGCCGCGCCGCCCAGCGACTCCAGGCCGTCCTGCTCCAGCCCGATGTTCAGCGGCCCGGAGAACAGCCATTTCCGCAACGGCGCATCGTCGATCGACAGCACCGGCATGCCGT
>CAYWTX010000215.1:0-7988 GCA_964461295.1 uncultured Planctomycetaceae bacterium
GCAGTCGGACGTGCGAAGCCAGCATCCGAAGAGCCGGATGCGGGAATCCTGCAAGTCCGGATCCGTGGGGAGCCTGGGCGGGCAACCGCCCAGGCTTACCCGACAAACCGTTGCCCGGGCGGGCAGTTCTTGCGCCCTTTCAGGGCTCGTTGCCTTGGGACATCCATTCCCAGGGCGTTGCCCTGGGCTGCATTATCTCAGCCTTTCAGGCTGAAGAGCGGACACCGGCTCGCCAGGCCAGCGGGCAAAGCGATACTGTTCTCCGTCTGCCGCGTTTCGGCCGACAACCCATTCCACCGAATCCCTGTAACGTTGACGCCTCTCTCAGAAGTCGCGGAATGCGTGTGTGGCTCAAGAATCTGTAGGCTCGCATCTTAGCCCCGAAGGGGCGTCGAGGATTTAGCCGGGGGCGTAAGCCCCCGGTATACAAGCAATTAAGCATAGAGCCCCGAAGGGGCGACAGGAAGCGTCCGTAGCGGGCAGACCCGCGAGTTTCGATTCTTCCACAAGCTCTGAGGGAGGCGTCAACGTTGCTGCCGTGTCCTCTTCCGCGTGCAATCCGTCTTGGTTCGTGCAGTTCGCGGCCTCTCTTTTGTTCGTGTGCGGTCCACGCTCACTTCGCGACGGGGACATCTCCCCAGGCGGACTCGGTGAGTTCGCGAGCGGCCAGGCACCAGATAATCAGCTTCTTGCCCGCGATGTAGTCGGGTTCGGCAATCGCCCTGCGGTAGAGGTTGACGCGGGCCGGGCGGGCGCCCGATCCGCGGGTGCCGTGGAGGTCCACCGGCACGCCGAGCTCAAAGGCAAGTTGGTCGGGCAGCCCGGCGCCCGTTGCGTGCAACTCCTGGCCGAGGTGGAAGACCAGGGCGTGGCTGTCGCCGAGCAGGACGACGGGGCTGGCGGGATCGGGCTGGACGGCGTCGGCGCCGTCGGCGGCCTTTGTGCCCACAAACCGTAGCGGCAGCGTTTCTTTGGGCGGCTGCTTGTCCTTGGGCAGGTTTCGCCACAGGTCGCCGGCGATCTCGACCTCCCGGAACCTGGTGGGGTACTTGTTGCGTGAGAGCTTCTTTGTCCAGTCGGCGTCCTTGACCTGCTTGGCAATCTTCCAGGCGGCCTGGGCGCAGGCCGAGCCGGACCAGTGCGTGTCGGTCTTGCAGCACATCTGCTCGATGCCCGTTCCGTCGGGCATGGCGTCCCGGGCGGCGATGAAGTCGTCGGTGAGGTCCAGGACCGTCACGCCCTTGTCGCGGAGGAGCTTGTAGAACTCCTGGTGGGCCGCGTCCAGCCGCGGGGGCAGGCCCTTGGCGTCGAGCCTGATCCCGTCGGCGAGCTTGTCGGGGTATATCACCGCGCGCGGCGGCACGGGGACGAAGATGAGCGTGATGCCCAGCTTCCTGCAACTCTCGCTGTAGCTGACGATGGCCGGCAGCGGGTCGGCCAGCTTCTCGCTGCCGCCGCGGTTGACCTTGACGGCGTCGGCGCCCCAGAACCTGCCGGCGCCGACGTGCCGCAGCTCGCCGGCCAGGAAGAGCCAACCGTCCCTGCCGACGACGGTCATGGCTTCCATGGCGGCGGCGCGGTGCCTCTCGGCCGCGGCGGCATCGCCGGCCTTGTCGGCCTTGTCGGACGCGTCCATGGCCTTGGCGTAGGCGGCGTTGGCGTCGGCGAACTTCTTTGCGCAGACGCCGCGGAAGTCGGAGGCCTGTTGGGAGGGCTCTTGCGCATACGAGCGAGCAAGGGCGAGTCCGAGAAGCACCGGCAACAGTAGGTTCTTCACTTGTGGGCCTCCGGGAGCCGGTCACGGAAGCCGCGGGGTCCCGCGGCGCGACCAGCCCCCTGGTTTTAGCGCTTCGCACCAAGAGTGCTACAGTCTCACCTTACGGCAGAACTACGAACCAGGAGCCACGCTTTGTTCTCGTCGTTGCCGTCGGCCGTTTCCGCGTCTTGACGGCGTTCACGGGGCGAGTTTCTTCATCGTCCAGGCCATGTTTTCGCCCAGCAGGCGCATGGTCTTCATGCCTTCCTCGTCGCCGGCGACCTCGCCCTTGCCGCGGCCGATGCCCATGTTCCAGTAGCACGAGCCGACGACGATCATTTCGCCGATGAGGAAGAAGTGGTTCATGGTGTCGAATGCGTGGGTGGCCCCGGCGCGGCGCACGGCAACGACGGCCGCGGCGGGCTTGCGGCGGAGGAGGTTGCCGCCGGCGCGGTTGACGAGGCCCGCGCGGTCGATGAGGGCCTTCATTTCGGTGGACACGTCGGCGAAATAGGTCGGCGAGCCGAGCAGGACCGCGTCCGAAGCGAACATCTTGCCCATCCACTCGTTCATCAGGTCGTCGTCCACCACGCAACGCTTCCGGTCGGGGTGGTCGAAGCACCAGTAGCAGGCTTTGCAGCCGTGGACAAGATTGCCGCCGACCTGGACGATCTCGGTCTGGATCCCTGCCGCCTCGATGGGCTTGAGGGCCTCCTGGAGCATGATGGCGGTGTTGCCGTCCTTGCGAGGGCTGCCGTTGAACGCGGTGACTTTCATCGGTGGGTCCTTACAAGAGGTAGACAGTCCGTCCGATCCGACAGGTCCGACAGATTGCCTCTACGGTGTCGGGGTCGGCGCGGGACCGGCCGTTGGCACCACACTCGCCGCGGGCACCATCTGCGGTTTGAGGAACAGGTAATACAGCTTGCCTTCCTGCCGGGTGTGGCCGGCGCGGCGGCCGGCGGCGTCGCCGACGCCCATGTACACGTCGCAGCGTCCGGCGGCGCGGATGGCCCCGCCGGCGTCCTGGTCGAGGGCGAAGCCCTGGTAAGCGGCGTAGTCGGTCGAGCCGTCGATTCGGGGCATGGGCAGGCTGGTGGATATCACGGCCAGGCACGCCCGCGGGAAGGCGGTCTTGTCGGTTGCGATGGTCCGCATCGACGTCACCGGTTCGTTGAGGCAGCCGCGGGGCTCGCCCCGCTCCTCGGCGAAGAACACGAACCGCGGGTTGCGCCACGTGTACTCCTGCACCTGGCCGGGGTGTGCCTTGAAGTACCGGATCAGCGCGTGCAGGCTCAGGTCCTTGGCCGCGATCCTGCCGTCGGCCACCAGGGCCTTGCCCACGCTGTTGTACTCGTAGCCGTTGTTGGCGGTGTAGCCGACGGTTACCAGCCGCCCGTCGGCCAGGCGCAGCTTGGCCGAGCCCTGCACGTGCGCGACGTACACCTCGAACGGGTCGGCCAGCCAGTACAGTTCGGCGCCGGCCAGCATGTTGGTGGACTCGATGATGCGGCGGTCGGGATACCGCTCGGTCTGCCCGCCGGCGCCGCGCCGGCCGAGGGTCGTGCCGTCGGGGCCCTTCACCAGGTCGGCGGGCATCTTGTACAGCGGCCAGCGAAACTGGGCCGTGCGCTGCGGCGAGGCGTTGAAGATGGGCGTGTAGTAACCGGTGTAAAGGACGGTGCCCTTGTCGTCGCAGCCGACGGAGATGTAGGCGTCAAATCGCTGGCGGACGGCGGCGTTCAGCGTGGCAGGCGAGGCGCCGTACTGCCGCACGAGGTCGTTCATCACCCGCAGGCTGGCGACGGCCTGGGCGTGGGTGATCTGGCCGTAGGGGAAGGCCTTCTGACTGGAAGGCTTGGCCATGTAGTTCAGGCTGTGCTGGATGGATTCCGGCAGACCGGTGGCGTCGGCGCAGGCGTTGGTGAGGTCGGGGAACTCGGCGTCGCCGAGTTTGCGCAAGGCCAGCGCGCCGTCGGGCAGGGGCCGGTCGTAGTTGGGCTCGCCAAGTTCGGGCCCGCCGGTGAGATTTCCGATGGGCTTCTTGGGGCACCCGGTGACGGCCAACGCGAGTGACGCGAGAACGAGCGGAAGGGCCAAGTGCCTCATCATCCGTGACTCTCCTTAGTCGGTGTTGGGTTCCCAGTGCAACGGAAGGAGAGAATAGCGAGCGAGAGCGTCAAGGGCAAGGAAAGAGAGACAGGGAGAGACAATCCGAAGAAGACGAGGAAGGGACATCCGGTCACGAGCATGAGCAGATGCGGGCGCTGACAGGGGAGCCCCGAGACCGACGCGGCTGGAGCGGGCCGGCCCCCGGTCCGGTCCGGTTCGCCTGTCTGCTCGTTCTGGGTTGTTTCCCGGAACGCCGGAACGAGGCGGGGGTTTCAGACGTAGAGAAGTCCGGCGCCTCCGCGTCCCGCCGAGGCATCGCGGGCACTCCAGGACCAGACGGGAGATCGCTGGGCGGCAGGACAGCGGCAGGAGACATGCCAGTGGCCAGAGATTCGGCTCGGCGCGCTGAAGGCGCGTTTGACATTGAGGAAGACGAACTGAAACCCGCCATCGCCGCCCCGGTCGGCACGGGCGGCGCGGCGCCCGAGGCGGGCGACCTCCAGGCCGTTGAGGCGCTCAGCGCCGCGTACGTTCGCATGGCCGAGCAACTCGGGCGCGTGATCGTCGGGCAGCGGGAGGTCATCGAGCAGGTGCTGGTGGCGATGTTCTGCCAGGGGCACGCGCTGCTGGTGGGCGTGCCGGGCCTGGCCAAGACGCTGCTGATCCGCACGCTGTCGCAGGTGCTGCACCTGAGCTTCAAGCGGATACAGTTCACGCCCGACCTGATGCCCTCCGACATCACCGGCACCGACGTGCTGGAGGAGGACCACACCACGGGCAAGCGCGTCTTCCGCTTCGTGCGCGGGCCGGTGTTCGCCAACATGATCCTGGCCGACGAGATCAACCGCACGCCGCCCAAGACCCAGGCGGCGCTGCTGGAGGCGATGCAGGAGCATCGCGTGACGGTCGGCGAGCAGACCTACACGCTGGCCGAGCCGTTCTTCGTGCTGGCCACGCAGAACCCCATCGAGCAGGAGGGCACGTACCCGCTGCCGGAGGCCCAGCTCGACCGATTCATGTTCCAGATCCGCGTGGACTACCCCACGGCCGAGGAAGAGCTGGAGATCATGAAGCAGGTGACGGGGACGTACGAGGCGGCGCTGGAGCCGTCCCTGAGCGGCGAGGAGATCGTGCGGTTGCAGCGGATCGTGCGGCGCGTGCCGGCGGCCGAGCACGTGTTGCAGTACGCGCGCGACCTGGCGCGTGCGACTCGCCCGGGTGCCGACGAGGCCCCGGACTTCGTGAACGAATTGGTGAACTGGGGCGCCGGGCCTCGGGCGAGCATCTACATGATCCTGGCGGCCAAGGCGCGGGCGATCCTGCGCGGGCGCTACCACGCGACGACGCAGGACGTGCGCGAGGCGGCCCTGCCGGTGCTGCGCCACCGCGTGCTGACGACGTTCAACGCCGAGGCGGCGGGGATCACCAGCGACGAGATTGTGCTGCGGCTGCTGAACGAGGTCAAGCCGCCGGCGGAGAGAATGTAACCGGCGGCAAGGCCGCCGGAGAGAGGCAGCAGGCAGCAGGGAGCAGGGAAGAGGACGCGTGGTTCTTTGTTCGTAGTCCCGCCGTAAGGCGGAATCCGGGCACCCGTTCGTACCGGAAACAGCCCGCCTTACGGCGGTGCTACAAACGGGTTCGCCGCGCTCCGCAACATCTGCGCGGCGCGCGAAGAGGTTCCGCGATAGCATCGCGGAGAAAGAAGAGTTCTGCGTCCTCTGCGCCGCAGTTTACCCGCCGTGGCGGGCGGTTAGTAGCACAGACGCGGATACGGGAGCGATCATGCGAATCGGAATCTGCACGAACCTGAACGTGTGCCAGGGAATCGGGAAGCTGGACGGCGCGGCGGGCGTCGCGTACGTCGAGCCTGCCGTGGCGGACCTGCTCTGCCCGGCGCAGGATGAGGCGGCGTTCCAGGCGAGGCTGGCGGCGGTGCGGTCAGCCGGGCTGCCTGTGGAGGGCGTGAACTGCCTGTTTCCGGGCACGCTGAAGACCTGCGGGCCGGAGGTGGACGACGCGGCCGCGGACAAGTGGATCCAGACCGTGTGCCGGCGCGCCGCGGCGGCGGGAGTGAAGCGGATCGTGTACGGGTCGGGCGGCAGCCGCAAGGTGCCGGACGGGTTCGGCATGGACAAGGCTCGCGAGCAGATCGTGGGGCACCTGAAGCGGTTCGGGCCGATCGCGGCCAGGCACGGCGTGGTGATCGTCCTCGAGCCGCTGAACAAGGCTGAGTGCAACATCGTGACGAGCGTGGCCGAGGGCGCGGGCATCGTTCGCGACGTGAACCACCCGAGCATTCGCCTGCTGGCCGACACGTATCACATGGCCAGGGACGGCGAAGGGCCGCGGAGCATCCGCGACGCGAAGGGACTGATCTTCCACGTCCACGCGGCCGAGGGCAACGGCCGCGGACCGCTCGGCACGACCGGCGAAGACCAGCGGCCGTACTTCAGGGCGCTGAAGGACATCGGCTACGACGAGCGGATCAGCATCGAGTGCAGTTGGGAGGACTTCAACGCGCAACTTGGGCCGGCGATCGCGGAGTTGCGGAAGCAGTGGGACGAAAGTTGAGTGCCAAATGCCGAATGCAGGAGGCAACCTGTTCCGTAACCCCCTCCAGGGGCTTGCCGGGCCCTCGGCATTTGTGGCCTTCTCATGAGTACCCCCAACCCCCTACACCTGCTGGATCCCGAGGCGTTGGGCAAGGTCCATCGCCTGGAGTTGATTGCGCGCGGGGTGGTGGAGGGTTTCGTCGGCGGGCGGCATCGCAGCCCGTACAAGGGGTTCAGCATCGAGTTCGCCGAGCACCGGCAGTACGTGCCCGGCGACGACGTCCGGGACCTCGATTGGCGGGTGTACGGCAAGAGCGACCGCTACTACGTCAAGCAGTACATCGAGGAGACCAACCTTCGCGCGACGATCCTGCTGGATGCCAGCGGGTCGATGAGATACGCCGGGGCGAAGGCGGCCCGGCACGGCGGGCGGCCGCTCAGCAAGTTCGAGTACGGCCAGTACCTGGCCGCGACGCTCGCCCACCTGATGATCAACCAGCAGGACGCGGTGGGGCTGCTGACGTTCGACACGCGGGTGAGGCGGTACATTCCGCCGCGAAGCCGCCCCGGGCACCTGCGCGTGCTGTTGGAGGAGTTGGCCGCGACGAAGCCCGGCGATGAGACCGGCCTGGGGCCGATCTTCCACGACGTGGCCGAGCGGGCGCACCGCCGCGGGCTGATCGTGGTGATCAGCGACCTGTTCGACGACGTCGAGGAGGTCATCAACGCGCTGCACCACTTCCGCCACCGCAAGCACGAGGTGGTGGTGCTGCACGTGATGGCCGAGGAGGAGCTGGTGTTCCCGTTCGACCAGATCAGCGAGTTCCGCGACCTGGAGGCGGCGACGCGCGTGCAGTTCGATCCGCGGTCGATCCGCACGGAGTATCTCGCCCAGGTGCGGCGGTTCGTGGAGCGGCTGGAGCAGGGGTGCGGGCAGATGAGCGCGGACTACGTGCCGATGTCGACGGCCGGGCCGTTCGACGCGGCCTTGGCGCATTACCTGGCGCAAAGGCGGACGAAGACGAAGTGACCGCACAGGCGCAACGCGGGCTTTGCCCACAACGAAAGGCAGCAGGCAGCAGGGAGCAGGCAGCAGTACCGGTCGTAGAACTTGCACGACGCGCGAAGATACTTGGCGATAGCAGTGCAGAGGGCGCAGAGCGAATGCTAAATGAAAAATGCAAAAGGCTGACTGACGGGAAGCGAGCGTTCTTCTCTGTTCGTAGTCCCGCCGTAAGGCGGAATCCCCGCACGCCGTCGGCCGGGAAACAGCCCGCCTTACGGCGGTACTACAAACGCAGTCTCCCGCAATCGGCAATCGGCAATAGGCAATCGACAATCGGCAATCGCCCATGACGTTCCTTAACTGGTACATCCTGCCCGCTTTGGCGGCGGTGGCGATCCCGATCCTGATCCACGTGCTCAACCGCAGGAGGGCGCGGGTGGTCGGTTGGGGCGCGATGGGCTTCCTGCTGGCCTCGCTGGCCTCGCGGAGCAAGCGCATCCTCGTCGAGGAGATCCTCCTGCTGGCGCTGCGGTGCCTGGCGATGGCGCTGGCGGTGCTGGCG
>CAYWTX010000216.1:0-2848 GCA_964461295.1 uncultured Planctomycetaceae bacterium
CAAGAACTCAGCCCGCGATGGCATCTTCTTCCGGTTAATGTACTCGAACTGGAACATCTAGACCCGGCCATCGGATAATGTACCAATCGGCCATCTGAAAGTGTACCACCCTGAGGCATGATTCCTTCCGACGCAATGGGACGTCAGGAAGGAAAGGAGCATGCTCGGGATGAACCAGGTACACGTCGTAAGACACAGGCATTTTGTCGAAGGCCAAGGCGTTCGACGGATAGCCCGCGAGATGGGTCTGCACCGGCTGACGGTGCAGAAGTATCTTCGGCAAAGCGAACCGGTACGAGAGGAGTTGGTGCCTCGCCCGCAACCGGTGCTGAGCCTCGTGGGGCCGCGGATCGATGCGTTGGTGGAGGAATGGACGCCGCGGTTGGAGGGTAAGCACCGGCTGACAGCGCCGCGGCTCTATCGCCAGTTACGGGAAGAGGGCGTGGAGGTCGGGGAGCGGACCGTGCGCCGCTATTTGGCGGAGAAGCGGCGGCGGGCAGCCGAGGTATACATTCCGCTGGTTCATCGTCCCGGCGATGAGGCCCAGGTCGACTTCTTTGAGGTGACCGTCGACGAAGGTGGCGTGCGCCGCAAGGCCTGGAAGTTCCTGATGCGGCTGATGTACTCCGGCCGCGACTTCATCCACCTGTACGATCGCTGTGATCGGCCCTGCTTCCTGGATGGACATGTGCGGGCGTTCACGTACCTGGGCGGCGTGCCCCGGCGACTGGTCTTCGACAACCTGTCGGCGGCGGTGAAGCGCATCCTCGGCCTGAAGGAACGGGAACTGACGGACCGGTTCAAAGCGTTGGTCAGCCACTTCCTGTTCGAGCCTTGCTTCGCCCGCCCGCGGCAAGGACACGACAAGGGTGGCGTTGAAAGTCGCGGCAAGGCGATCCGGCTACAGCATCTGACGCCCATCGTGGCGGGAGCGGACTTGGCGACGATTTCGACCGCCGCGCTCCACGATGTCGATCGGCTGTGGCGGCAACGCCGGCACGAGGATGGTCGGCTGCTCAGCACGCTGTTCGAGGAAGACCGTGCGCGGATGTTGCCGCTGCCCGACGCGCCCTTCGAGCCGCGCTGTCTGGAACCGGCCGCCATCAGTCACAGCTCCACCGTCAAGGTGGACGGCGCGGTCTATTCTCTGCCTGAGGGTTGGGCGCGCCTGGATGCCGAGGCCTGGATCGGAGCGCGCGATATTCGTTTCCGCTGTCGGGGTGAAGAGACGTTTCGCCCCCGACAACGGCCGGGCGGTAAGCGCATCGAATACCGCGACTACCTCAAGGAGCTTTCGCGCAAGCCCCAGGCGGTGCGGCAGGTGGCGCCGGAGTTGGTGGCCGAACTGGGCGAGCCGTATCGGCATCTGTGGACCTTGCTGGAGAAGACGCACGGGGGCCGCCAAGCCGGCCGGATCCTGGCCGGCGTCCTGGGGGCGATCAACGATCATGGTCAAGCGGTGGTCGCGGCGGCGCTGGAGGAAGCACTGGCCGCGGGCGCGTTTGCCGCGGAGGGGTCCGGGAACTTGCTGACGCTCACGCGCCATCTGCCCACGCGGCCCGTGCTGACCGACACCGTGGTGCCATTGGCGCTGCGCTCCGTCCAGATCGAGGCGGGCTGCGCTGCAGACTACGACCTGCTGCTGGCCGTGGGAGGTGCGTCATGAGTGATGCCGTCCTGCAAGCCGTGATCCAAGGCCATGCCCGGCAACTGCGCACGCCGACCATTGCCCGCGAGTGTGCGGCCGTGGCCCGACGGGCGCGCGACGAAGGCTGGCCGTATGAAGAGTACCTGCGCGAACTGCTGGAGGCCGAACTGCGGACGCGCCAGGATAATGCGGCGCGCCGGCATTTGAAGCAGGCGCAGTTCCCCGACCTGAAGACGCTGGAACAGATCGAGTGGGACGCTCTGCAAGGCGTCTCGCGCCCGAAGTTGTTGGAGTTGGCCAGTTGTCGGTTTGTGGAGGCGGCGGAGGACGTGGTGATTGCCGGCCCCATCGGCACGGGCAAGACGCATCTGGCGATCGCGTTGGGCGTGGAAGCCGCCAAACGCCGCATCCCGGTCGCGTTCCACAAAGCCGCCGATCTGGTTCGCGATCTGATGGAGGCGCGGGATGAACGCACGCTCTCGCGACTGCACCGCCGCTACAAGAAGGTGCCGCTGTTGGTCGTGGACGAACTGGGGTTCGTCCCGTTCAAGCGCGACGGCGGCGAGTTGTTGTTCAACCTTCTGGCTGACCGTTATGAACGGCGCTCGACCTTGGTGACCACGAACCTGGCCTTCGCCGAGTGGGTGCAGGTCTTCGGCGACGAGAAGCTGACGACCGCGCTGTTGGACCGCCTGGCTCATCACGCGCACATCCTCACCACCAAGGGCAAGAGCTATCGCACCGGCCGTGGCAAGCGCGGGGACGCGCCGCCGCCGCCCGACCCACCGCAGAGCAAAGACAAAACCAGTTAAACATCCCGGAGAACTTCCATGCCCAATCACACTGAAACCAACCTCGTGACAACGCCGCGATCAACCGAAGAAGTCGAACACATCGTCGTCATGGAACGACTGCATCGCTACAACCACGGCCAACCGTGCGGGGCGGGCGCCTTGCGCCGACATCTGCAAGAAGAGGCGCTCTTGCATCCGCTGCCCTCCGTGCGTCACATCCGGCAGATTCTGACCCAGTACGGTCTGACGCATGGCCGGACGGTCTGGTATGAAGGAGAGCAACTGGACTGGTTACCGGCTTCGGCGCGTGTCCCGGCCGCAAGGCGTAAACACTTTTCCATGACCGACTGTCGCCAGCGGTAAGCGCACTATGGAAACAGACCCACCCACCAGGATGATGCGCAGC
>CAYWTX010000217.1:0-3306 GCA_964461295.1 uncultured Planctomycetaceae bacterium
TGGTCTCGCTCTGGCGGAGGAACTTGCGGAAGATGTCCCGCTGCACGTGCTTGAAGATGGTCTCCATGGCCTGGAGGTGCTCGTCAGGGTTCTTGGGGTTGCTCAGCAGCAGCAACACGGAGAAGACGGGCTTGGAGTCCAGAGAATTGAAATCGATGCCTTCGCCGGAGCAGCCGATCGTGCCGATGGGCTTCTTCACGCCCTCCAGCTTCACGTGCGGCAGGGCAACGCCCTTGCCGATGCCCGTCGTCGCCTGCGACTCGCGCGCCAGGATCGCCTTCACGATGTCCTTCACCTTCGGCTTGGCCACCGCGCCCGCCTCCGCCATCGCTTCCACCAACTCCGCGATCACCTCGTCGCGCGTCCGGCCTTTCAGGTGCGGCACGATCGCGTCCGTTACCACAATGTCCGATAGCTTCATCATTGGCTCCTGCTGAGTATGCAATGCGCTTCCGCCCCGGCCGGCACTTTCTGGCCCGGCGAAGCCGCATCTCTTCCGTCTGCTTCCACAGTTCTCGACCCAACGGCCCCGTCGCGAACACCCTCTACGTTTCCATGCCGCTGTGCGAGGGGCCCTGGCGGTCCCGAACCTTGTCCTTGTGCCGCCGCAACTGCTCCACGATCTTGTCCACGCAGCCGTCCACGCAGGCGTACAGGTCCGGCCCGCGGTACTTGGCCACGAACGTCCTCTTCCGCCTCGCGCTCACCACGAGTTCCACGGCCAACTGGTCCCCGTCCTTGTCCAGGATCGCTTCAGCCGAAACAATCCCATCGTAATAGCGGGGCAGTTTGTCGATCTTGCCCGCGACGTATTCCCTCATGGCTTCCGTCACGTCCATGTGAGGCGCTTTGACTACGACGTTCACTCTGCAGTCTCCTTCCTGGTTGGCAGACCCGCCCGCAAGAGGCGAGCTTCCGCGGGTGGATGGACAGCAGTCTAGTCTCTCCGCCCTCCGCCCGTCAAGGGCGCCCACGCGCTGAAGTTGCGGGCGGACTTTGTGTTGGGGCAACGCGGCCGCCCCCATGCCGGCGAAAACCGGACGGCTTCCGCCCCCGCCCGCCGCCGCTTCGCCCCGACTCGCCGCACCGGAACAGCTTCACCTCGGAGGGGAGCTTCAACAGCCGGAGAGACGCAAACAGCAACCGTCGCTGCTTTCGGCGGCGCCATCAAATGACGCCTCTAAGTTTCATCGCGTACACGATGTGCTGGGCGATCTGCGCGAGGGTGAACGCCGAACTGTCGTATCGCAGGTTGAACGCCGGGCGCCCGGGAAACCGCCTGGCGTAAACCTTCTCCAGGTACGCCCGCTCCCGGTCCTTGGCCCGCACCCGCAGCCGGGCTTCCGGAAGCGGAATGCCTTCCCGCACGGCGATCTCCTTGACCCGCCACTCCAGCGGGGCGTCCAGCCGGATCGACAGCCCCCTGGGCAGGTCCTGGGTCGCCCCGGCCCCGCCCTGGCCGACGATGATCGCCCGCCCGTCGATGGCCAGTTTGCGGATCAGCGAAGTGATCCGGTGGCGAATCGCCCAGCCCGTGGGCATGTCCTCTTCCTTGGCGAAGCGGAAGAAATCCAGGAACAGCCGCGGCTTGGCGCGACGCTCCTTGTCCAGCAGTTCCGCCGGAAAGTGCGTCTCATCCGCCAGCCGCTGCAGGATCTCCTTGTGGTAAACCTTCCACGGCTTGGACGAGCGAGGGATCTCGTCGTTGAGCACTTCCAGCAGCAGCAGGCCCAGCGAGAACCCATAGCATCCATACTGGCGAGAAATCGTCAAGAAAGGCCCGGCAACCATGTCGGGTTCACTGAGGGAGACCTTGGCCATCGATGCGGCTCCTTCCCGGCTCGCTGGCCGGCCTGTTGAATTCTAGACCCGCGCTCCGCCTTGTCCAGTGGTAATTTCGGTTCGCGGGAATCCCTCGACTGAAGGCCCCCCACGCCCCTTACGAACGCACGGCACTTGTCGGGACCGAGCAGACCGCCAATGGCACGAACCGGACAGCCTTGCCCACGAGGCACAACGTCTTCCGCGACCGTCCCCCTTCTTCGTGCCACTATAGCTCGGCTTCCTCCCAAACCGACAAGAAACCTGACCGCAAGGAACACAGCGCGGGCTTCGCCCGCAACCCAAGGCAGCTCTACGGGCCCGGCGGGCGTCAGCCCTTCAGGCTGAAGACCCCTGTAACGCTGCTACAGTGTCCGTTTCTGTGAAGAGGAGTCCGCGACCTCCGCGTGCTGTGCGGTTCGTTGTCTGGTTGCGGCCAGGGGCCGCGCCGGGCAATCCGCGATCTCCTGTCGCCGCGGCGCCCCCGGTTGTCGATTCGCTACCGCCAGGCGACGGGCTTCGTGGCCAGGCCGCCGGCGGCGTCGGAGCGGACGCAGGCGTCCAGCAGCGACTGAATCTCCGCGCCGCGGAGCAGGTCGGGCTGCCCTTGGCGGCCGGTGCGCACGGCTCGGGCGAAGCTGTGCCAGTTGCTCACGAACGGAGCGACCGGCACGTCCTTCCACTCGTGCTTGCGTTTGCCGCGGCCACGGCAGAGGCGGAGGAACGGCTTCTCCGGTTGCGTGTGGCCCAGCGAGATGGCGCCCTCGGTGCCGTGGACTTCCAGCAGGACGTCATTCCGCCGCCCGGTTGCCCAGCGGGTAGTGTGGCACGTTCCGTGCGCGCCGTTGGCGAAACCCAGGCCGATCAGGGCTGAGTCGTTCACGTCCAGCGGCAGGCCTTCGTGACTTGTACGCGCGCGGCCGTCGCGGCCGATCTTGGGGTGCGCGCGTAGCGTGCATTGCACGGTACGGACGGCTCCGGCGATGCCGGTGATGAAGTCCAGCAAGTGGCAGCCGAGGTCGCCGAGCGTGCCCAGCGACTTGCCTCGCTGGATGCGCCAGATGGCGCCGGGGCCCATCTCCTCCACGGGGCCGATGAGCCAGCCCTGGAGGTAGTAGCCGTGGATGTACCGGATTTCGCCGATGTCGCCGCGGGCGATCATCTTCTGAGCAGCCCAGAAGTGCGATCCGCGGTGGCTGAAGTTGGTCATGCCAATCAACCCCTTGCCCTCTGCGCGGGCGAAGCCCCGGGCGACCTGCCGGGCCTCGCCCATCGTGACGGTGAGCGGCTTTTCGCACAAGACGTGCTTGCCCGCCTCGAGCGAGCGCAGCGTGGAGACGGCGTGGCCGGGGTCGGAGGTGACGACGCTGACGGCCTGGACGCGGTCGAGAAGTTCATCGAGGCACGAGGCGACGTGCGGCACGTTGTGTTTGGCGGCGTAGTCGATGCTTCGCTGCCGGATGATGTCATAGCAGCTCGCCAACT
>CAYWTX010000218.1:0-21868 GCA_964461295.1 uncultured Planctomycetaceae bacterium
CCGGCGCTCGGCGCCGGCGGCATGAAGGGCACGTACGGGCTGTTCAACACGGCGGTTCAGCTTCGGGGCACGGACCTGTTCCTGGACATGATGGAAGACCCGGCCTACGTGCATGGATTGCTCGACGTGATAGCCCGCGGATACGTGCGCCGCGTCCAGGCATGGGAGGACAAGTTGGGGCGCAACCAAGACGGGTACAACATCGTTTACGACCATGGGATCGACATGATCTCGATGGATGACTATGAGCGATTCCTGGTGCCGGTCTACGAGCGGGTGAAGGCGGCGCTGGGCGCGCAAGGTTACGACTCCTGCATCGAGCACTGTGGACGGGGCGAGAAGGTGATTCGCTACAAGCATGAGCGGTTCGGCGTAAACCGATTCACCAATCTCAATGCGTCGTGCCTGGACCTGGAGCGCCTGCGGCACGACCTGGGACCGGATGTGTGGATGCAGGTGACGGTCCATCCGGGTCTGGTTCACACCGGACCGCCCGAGGCCATCCGGGAGGCGGTGAAGTCGGTGTTGACGCCCCGATTGAAGGGCAAGGGGCGGCTCACGTTCGGCATGCAGTTCGACAACTTCCGGGCCCCGCTGGAACATATCCGCGTTCTGCACGAGGCTGTGAAGGAATACGGAAGATACCCCACCCCCCTCCCGGCCGCCCCGTCCCGCGGCGCTGGATCAGGTCTTCTACCATCTGCCGGAAAACCGTTACAGGCGAGGAGCCCTATATGACAACTTCAATCGTGACGATCGAGACTCGAATCCGCGGTGCATTGACCGGTGCCGCCATCGGCGCCGAACTGGCCTTCTCCCGTGCCGTGAACGCCGGCGCCTGGAGCGCCGTGAAGACCCCCGAGGACCTGTTCACGGTTGACCTGAAACCGGCGCTGGACTGGAAGGGCGAGCCGCACAACCAGTCGCAGGCCCGTCTGACGCCCCTCGTCGCCCTCGGTGTGCGCGCTTTCGTGGGCGCGGGCGGACGCGTGACGCCGGAAGCTTTCGCGGCCGAGTTCAGGAACGACAGCGGCGTCGCCACTCCGGCCTTCGCCTTCGACGGGTTGCACACCGTGCAGGAACTGCTCAAGGAAGGAATGCACCCGCGGCTTAGCGGACTGCACAACGCCCCGTCCGGGTTGATCGCGGCCGCCATGCCGGCGGTCGGAGTCTTCCACTTCGCCGATCCCGAGCGCGCCTACCTGGACGGCGTGGAACTGGCGAGCGTGGCGCAAGGGCGCCAGGGCGCCGATTGGGCGGGGCTTTCGGCGGCCGCCATCGCCGCCGCGCTGGAGACCGACGCCACAGCGGAGACGGTGGTCAACGCCGTGCTGCGCACAGCGCAAGGCAACTGCAAGGAGTTGTTCTATCAACTCAACGTCCACAGCCGCAGCAAGGCCGGCAAGGACGACGCGGCGATGGCGGCGTGGTGGTGCAGCCATGCCGGCAACGTGCCGTCGAGCCGGGAGACGCGCTGGGTGGCGCCGAATCCCATTCGCTACGCCCTGCCGCTGCTGGCCGGCTATCACGATCAGCCGGTGAAGCTCATGCAACTCCTCGTCGGCGTCAGCCCCGAGGAAGGGTGGGGAACCAGGTGGATCGGGGTCCATGCGGTTTCGGCGGTCATCGCCGGCGCCATCGTCGGCGCGCTGCACGGAGCGGAGGTGTTCCCGAAGGCATGGCGGAAATGGGCGACGCCCATCGCCAGGCCGTGGCTGAAACTCAGTGGCGTGGTGGCGACGCGGGTGGCCGAGGAAACGCTGATCGTGCGCGAGCTGGAAACGCTGGCGGCCAAGCGGGGCCACGGGGCCGCGCGCCTGCACGACAAGATCAAGGGCGCCCTCCTGGCCGGCGCAATCGGCAACGCCATGGGCTCGCCCGTGGAAGGCCGCATGTACTGGAACATCGACAGGCAATACCCGGATGGGGTGACGACGATCTTGGACCCCAAGCGCCTGGAGAGCGAAGATGACAACCAGATGGCGATGCACCTGGTGGAAACCTACCTCGAGCGGGACGGCCTGCCGGTCATGGCCCGGCACTTCGGCAAGACCTGGCAGGACAGACTGAATCGCGACCATTTCTTCCCGCTCTGCATGGGCAACAGCTACGACCTGATTCGCGCCGGCCAGGACCCGCGTGTCACCGGCCACTGGAATGTAGTGACCGGGTCCACCGTCATGTGCCTGGAACCGGTCGGAATCTACAACCTCGCGGACCCGGAGTGGGCGGCGCAGGACGCCACCGCGGTGGCGTACATGTACCAGCGGGGATTGGACGTCACGGCCGCCGCGATGCTTGCCGCCACCACCGCGAACGCCTTGCGCCACGATGCCACCGTTGACAGCGTCCTGGAGGCGGCGGTGAACGTCGCCCCGCGCACGCCGTTTCGCACCTTCGACCACCGCAAGTTCCGCAGCCCCCACGAGTACATCCGGACCTGCCTGGACGTCGCGGACAAGTACGACGACGTGTTGGCCGCACGCAAGGAACTGTATGCCAAGTGCCTGTTCTACCACATGATCGATCCCCTTGAGCTCTGGGGCCTGGCCTTGGCCATGTTCAAGATAGCCAAAGGGGATGTCCGGCAAGCCGCCATCGGCGGCACGAACATCGGCCGCGACAGCGATACGATCGCCGGCCGCGGCGCCATGCTCGCCGGCGCCCTGAACGGCACGGGTGGCGTGCCGAAGGAGTGGATCAGGATGTTCAGCGCGGCATCCATGGCGCGCATCGACAACAACGCTGCGCGCCTGACGGAATTGATCGGCGTCAAGAAACTGGCGCTGCTGCGAGTCAGGCAGGCCGCAGGTTCCTCGATGTGAAGGTCAACAGGAAGCCGATGACGGACCGACGGCGCTTCCTCGCCTCCGCGGCCATCGGCGTCGCCCCGGATCACGCTCGCCCGCATCCGCAAAGCCCGCCAGGCGCAGGCGGCAGATCGCATCGGCCGCGGGCGGCTATCGGTCTTCCCCGCCCCCCAGGATTTTCCCTCGCAGTCGCCACAGCTCGCGGAAGGCACGCAGGATCACGCGCAGGCTGGCGCCCGTCTGTTTCCCGGCCAGGCGGGGGCGGTGCTCCACGGGCAGTTCGGTGTAGGTGAACCCCGCCCGGGCCGCACGGGCGAGAATCTCCGCGCTGATCAGCGCCCCGTTGGACTTCATCTCGATCGTGTCCACCACGGCCCGGCGGAACAGCTTGAACGCGCTGTCCACGTCCCGGCTGCGCACGCCCAGCACCAGGCGCACCAGCTTGCCCCACAGCCACGCGTTCAGCCGCCGCACGACCTTGTCCGCCCGCCGCCGGCGGAAGCCCGCCACGATGTCGTACCGGTCGATCAGCGGCAGGAGCTTGTCGAGTTGGCGGATGTCAAATTGCCCGTCGCCGTCGGTGAAGAAGATGAGTTCCTTCGTGGCCGCGCCGAACCCGCTCCGCAGCGCCCCGCCGTAGCCGCGGTTGGTCTGGTGATGCACGACCCGGATTCGCGGCTCGTCCGCGGCCAGTTCGTCGGCGATTCGCCCCGTGGCGTCGCCGCTGCCGTCGTTGACGAGGATGACCTCGAAGTCGTCGCTGATGCCGGGCAGGTAGGCCAGGGCCTCCTCGGCCACACGGCGGACGTTCCCCTCCTCGTTGTAGCAGGGGAAGAACACGCTGAGGGAGTGCCGCTCGGCGTTATGTGCATCGGCGTCTTGCGTCATGCTCGTCCCATGGTATCGGCGCGTAAGACCATTATCGCCATTTTGCGCCGCCGCCAGCACCCGAATCAGGAGTCATGGCCACAGCGGGATGCGTAGCGTTCGGCGTGGACGGAGTGGAAGTCGGCGAAGTTCCCGCCGATGAGGCGGTGGAAGTCGGATTCGAGGGGCCGGCGAGGGCGATGGACGGCCGGGGGCTGTCGAGGAGGCCGACCACGGGCACGCTCCCTTGGCGGTTGGCGTGCTTCCGTGCGCGCCGGAGAGTTAGCCTGGTGTTGCGAATCGTCGCGGCAGCGGCGTCCGTCGGCAAGAGGCGGTCCATGGTGGGTGGATGACCTGCTGACGAATCGACGAAGTAACGAGGCAACGGGATGGGGCTTTCTTCCGCGGCGCCATCCGCTAGAATCACTGGCATGTTGGGAACTATTGGGAAACGTTTCACGGAGTCGGCGGAGGCGATGGCGGCCGCGGGGGCGAACATGCCCGCGAAGATCGCCGAGGCGGCGGAGTTGCTGATCGCGTGCCTGAAGGGCGGCGGGCGCGTATACGTGTTCGGCAACGGCGGTTCGGCGGCCGACGCGCAGCACATCGCGTGCGAGTTGGTGGGCCGGTTCCAGAAGGAGCGGCGTGCGCTGGCGGTGCTGGCGCTTTCGACGGACAGTTCGGCCCTGACGTGCATCGGAAACGATTATTCGTTCGAGCAGGTGTTCTCGCGGCAGGTCGAGGCGTTTGCCCGGCCGGGCGACGTGGCGATCGGGCTGAGCACGTCGGGCAATTCGCTGAACGTGGTGGCGGCGCTTCGGCGGGCGAGGGAGCTGGGGATCAAGACGATCGCCATGACGGGCGAGGGCGGAGGCAAGTGCGCGGCCTGGGCCGACGTGCTGCTGGCCGTGCCATGCCGCACCACGCCGCGGGTGCAGGAGGTGCATGCCCTGGTGTATCACATCCTGTGCGAGCTGGTGGAAGAAGGGGCGACGAAGTAGGCTTCGGGCGCGGCGGCGGCATGAAGCGGCGCGAGGCAAGCCGGGCCGGTGTCGGCCGGCCGTTGAGGGCGACGCCCATGGCCCAAGGCGCGGAGCGTGAGCGAAAAGCCTTTGCTCCGCATCGGGGCGAAAGTAGACTTCGACTATGGGCGATGAGAGCAGAGACAAGCATGTCGAGTTGTCGGTGGTGGTCCCGCTGATGAACGAGCAGGAGAACATCGCCGCGCTGCACGGGGAGATCACGGCGGCCTTGTCGGGCAAGTTCGACTACGAGGTGATCTACGTTGACGACGGCAGCACGGACGGCAGCTTCGCGGAGTTGAAGAAGCTGCATGCCTCCGACGGGCGGGTGACGGTGATCCGTTTCCGCCGCAATTTCGGCCAGACGGCCGCGATGAGCGCGGGTTTCGACGCGGCGCGGGGGCTGCTGGTGACGGCGCTGGACGCCGACAGGCAGAACGACCCGGCGGACATCGCGCGGATGGTGGAGAAGGTGCGGGAGGGGTACGACATCGTCAGCGGGTGGCGCAAGGACCGCAAGGACAAGGGCCTGACGCGGCGGCTGCCGTCGGTGCTGGCCAACAAGTTGATCCGGCGGATCACGGGCGTGAGCATTCACGACTTCGGCTGCACGCTGAAGGTGTACCGGCGGGAAGTGCTGGCCGAGACGAGGTTGTACGGCGAGATGCACCGGTTCATCCCGGCGATCGCGGCGTGGCACGGCGCGACGATCGCCGAGATGGTGGTGAACCATCGCCCGCGGACGGCGGGGACGTCGAAGTACGGGCTGGCGCGGACGGCGAAGGTGGTCCTGGACCTGATCACGGTGCGGTTCCTGGGATCGTACCGGACGAAGCCGATCTACGTGTTCGGCGGCATCGGGATGGGCGCGGCGGGCCTGGCGCTGGCGTGCGGGCTGGTGGTGGTGTTGCAGAAGATTCTTGAGGGTTTCGCGATGAACCGCAACCCTCTGCTGACGCTCACCGGCGTGCTGATCATAACATCGGTCCAGTTCATCCTGATGGGGCTGTTGGCCGAGATCCTCGTCCGGACGTACCATGAGTCGCAACATCGGCCGATCTACACCGTCCGGGAGCGATTGGCGGGAACGGACGCGGGAGAGCAGGATGAGCAGTGCCACGCGAAGGGCAAAGCAGCCGGAAGCGAAGCAGCCGGGCGATGACGCCCGTGGCGGCGCGGGCGAGCGGGGCGTGGGCGGGGCGTGGCGCGCGCTGGCGCTGGTGGCGGTCCTGGCGGGCATCCCGTTCGTGCTGGGCAAGTACTTCGAGTTGAGCACTCCCGACCCCTACGACGGGGCGGCGAACATCTACTCCGCGCAGCGGATCCTGGACGGCGCGCGGATCGGGGTGGACGAGCGGCCCAGCGCGCAGCTCGGCACGCTGGCGGTGAACGTGCTGGGCGTGGCGGTCGGCGGCTACAACGAGACGGGCGCGAAGGTCATCCAGGGCCTGCTTCAGGCGGCGGCGCTGGTGGTGATGTTCGTGGTCTTCCGGCGGGTGTTCGGGGTGTGGGCGGCGGGGGTGAGCGTCGTGTCGGCGTCGCTGCTGCTGTCCTGCCCGCTGATCGCGAAGTTCGGCAACGTCAAAGAGCAGTACATGATCGCCTGCATGATGCTGGGCATCTGCCTGCTGATCCGGCGGCACGACGGGGGGCGATGGTGGACGGCGGCGCTGGCGGGCGCCGCTCTGGTCTGGGCGCCGCTGTTCAAGCCCACAGGCGTGTCAGCCGTGGCGGCGGCGGGGATCTTCCTGCTCGCCCAGCCGTTGCTGAAGCATCGCACGTGGCGGCAGACGGGGCAGGATGTCGGCCTGATGCTGGCCGGGGGCGCGCTGGCCCTGGCGCCGGCGTGCGTGTGGCTGGCGGCGATTCATGCGCCGGCGGGCGCCTATCCGTACTCGATCGTGTGGGCGAGGTTCCTGCCCTCCAGCGGCGCGGGCGGGGGCGGCGACTACGTGGGCGACGCATGGGCGGTCATCGCGACGTCGGAAGTCGCCGCGCGGTATTTCCGCTACGTGGACAAGTTGATTCTGCCGGTGCTGCTGGCGCTGGCGGCCCTGGCGGCGCGGTTGGCCCGGCTGGGATCGGGGCTGGGACGCCCGGCGGAGGGCAGGCCGCCGGCGCGCCCGTACGAGCGATTCGTGCTCTTGCTGGGGCTGTGGTGGCTGGCGGATTCGGCGCTGGTGTGGGTGAGCCCGCGGCTGTTCGAGCAGTACTTCCTGCCGATGACGGCGTCGGGTTCGGCGCTGGGCGCGTACGCGATCGCGTTGTGGGACGACGGGCGGCGGCGGAGCGAGAACCGTCTGCTGTGGAACGCGGCGGGATTCGCGGGGCTGTGCGCGATGGTGATCCTGTCGTATCACATCGTGTTCGGGATCAGGTTCAGCCCGCATAGCGGCACGGAGTATGGGGGCAGGTCGCGCGGGTACGTGCAGAAGTGGGACGAGGTCGGCGCGGGGGGCAGATCGGACTGGCGCAGCGCGGGGCAGTACATCCGCGACCACAGCAACCCGCGCGACAAGATGTACGTCTGGGGGTGGTATCCGGGCATCTACGTCGAGGCCCAGCGGGTGGCTCCCACGCCGGGCGCCTTCACCAGCGAGATGTACGTGATGTCGCCGCAGGCGTTGTCGAAGATGGTGCGGGACCTGGTGGCTGACTTCGAAAAGGACCCGCCTCGCTTCATCGTGGACTCGCGCAAGTTGGATTTCCCGTGGAGAGGGCCGTTGCTGGAACTCTGGCCGGTCGTGCCGGATCCGTCGGGACGCGGCGGGCAGCTTCTGCCCAACGACCCGAAGGCCATCGCGGAATACGAGGCCGGCTGGGGCAAGGTGCTGGCGGAGAAGGTGGGGCCGGCCGAGGCGGAGCGGTTCGGGGCGATGAAGCCGCTGCGGGACTACGTGATGGGCCGCTACGAGGTGGTTCGCGAGCCGTGGGCGCACCTGGTTTTCAAGGCCCGAGGCAAGTGATGGCGACGCGAAGGCTGACGGTGCTTGTCGTGAACCACGAGTACCCGCCCGTCGGCGGGGGCGGCGGCTACGCGGGGCACAACATCCTTCGCCAATTCGCCGGGCGCGACGACATCGTCATCGACGCGGTAGTCGTGCGGCCGGAGGCGGGGACGGTCGTCGAGCCCCTGGCGGAGAACATCACGCTGCACCGCGTGGGGGTGCGGAAGAAGGCGCTGCAATTCTGGACGCGGTGGGAGGTCATCCAGTGGACAGCGCGCGCGGGCAGGGTGTGCCGGCGGCTGACCGCGGAGAAGCATTACGACGTCGTGCACGCGTTTTTCGGTTTCCCGGCCGGGCTGCTGGCGTGGCGGTTGGGCGGTCGGGCGCCGTACATCGTTTCGCTTCGCGGCTCGGACGTGCCGGGCGCCAACGCCCGCTTCACGCTAGATTACAAGGTGCTGGGGCCGTTGTTCCGGCGGATCTGGCGCGGTTCGGCCGGGCTGTACGCGTGCAGCGAAGGGCTGCGGGAGCGTGCGCTGCGGTTCCTGGCGGACGTGCCGGTCGCGGCGATTGGCAACGGCGTGGACTGCGAGCGGTTCTCGGTTTCGGGACGGGCCATCGACCCGCAGTCGCCGCGGCTGCTGAGCGTGGGACGCATGTCGGCCAGCAAGCGGATGGACGTGGTGATCGCGGCCGCGGAGATGTTGCGGCGGGAGCGGCCGGGGCTGACGCTGACGCTGGTGGGCGGGGGCGGGATGCTGGAGCAGGTTCGCCGGCAGGTGCGGACCGGCGGGCTGGAGAGTTTCGTGCGGGTGGAGGGATTCGTGGCGTCCGAGCGGATGGCGCAGGTGTACCGCGACCACGACATCCTGGTGACGGCGACGATGCAGGAGGGGATGAGCAACGCGATGCTGGAGGCGATGGCCTCGGGCCTGCCGATCGTCACCACGCGTTGCGAGGGCGTGGCCGAGCTGGTCGCCGAGAACGGGATCGTGCTGGACTCGGCCGATCCGTCGGCGATGGCGGAGGCGGTGTCGCGAGCGGCGGAGGCGGCGGCGCACGCGGCGATGTCGGCGGCGGCGCGGGCGCGGGCGGAGCGGTTCACCTGGGCGGCCGTGGCCGGGCAGTACCGTCGGGCGTACGAGGCGGCCGCGGATCGCGCGGCGAAAGGCCTGGACGCATGTGCGGGATAGCCGGGTTCAACTTTGGCGACCGCCAGGCCGTCGAGCGGATGATCGACGCCATGCGGCACCGCGGGCCCGACGACCGCGGCCTGTACGTGGACGGGCGCGTCTCGCTGGGGCACAGCCGGCTGTCGATCCTCGACCTGTCGCCGTGCGGGCATCAGCCGATGGAGCGCCAGGGGCGACAGATCGTCTTCAACGGCGAGATCTACAATTTCCGCGAGTTGCGGCGGGAGTTGGAGGGGTGTGGCTACACGTTCACGTCGGGGACCGACACGGAGGTGGTCCTGGCGGGGTACGACCGGTGGGGCCAGGAGTGCGTTGAGCGGTTCAACGGGATGTGGGCACTGGGCATCTACGATCCGGGGCGGGGCGAGCTGGTGGTGTCGCGCGACCGCTTCGGCGTCAAGCCGCTGTACTACTACTTCGACGGCGAGCGGTTCGCCTTCGCGTCGGAGCTGAAGGCGATCCGCTGCCTGGGGCTGGGGGCGAGCCTGGACCGGCGGGCGGTGAACTACTTCTTCTACCAGCACTACATCGGCGGGGAGCTGACGATCTTCGAGCGGTGCTTCAAGCTGCCGCCGGGGGAGAACCTGGTCTTCAACCTGGACCGGCGCACCATCGTCCGCCGCCGCTGGTGGGACCTGGAAGAGCGGGTCGCCGAGCAGGCTGCGCAGGGGCTGAAAGGCCGCCTGGAGGCCGTGGAGGGGCTGGTCGTCGATTCGGTGCGGCAGCGGCTGGTGGCCGACGTGCCGGTCGGCAGCTTCCTGTCCGGCGGGCTGGACTCGTCGCTGATCTCGGCCGTGGCGGCCAAGGACCGTCGCGACTTCGCCACGTTCTCCATCGGCTACCACGAGCGGTCGTACGACGAGGTGCCCTTCTCGCGTGCGGCGGCCGAGCACATCGGCACGCGCCACCACGTGGAGTATCTCGACATGGACGAGGGGCTGATCGATTCGGTGCTGCGGCGGACGGACGAGCCGTTCGGCGACTCGTCGCTGCTGCCGACGTACCTGCTGTCGAAGATGACGCGGCAGCACGTGACGGTGGCGCTGTCGGGCGACGGCGGCGACGAGGTGTTCGGCGGGTACGACACGTATCTCGCGCACCGCATCGCCCGCTGGACGCCGCGGGCGGTGGCGCGGCTGCTGGGCGCCGGCGCCAACTTGCTTCCGCCGTCGGACCACAAGGTGACGCTGGCGTTCAAAGTGGGGCGGTTTGCCCGCGATATCGGCCGCCAGGCCGTGCGCCGGCACCTGGACTGGATGGCGACGTTCGGAGAGGCGGCGCGGCGCGAACTGCTGGGCGAGGCGTTCGTGCCGGCCGAGGAATTCTGCGACTTCGCCGGCGGGGACGACTTGCTGTCCGTGCAGATCAACGACATCCGCAACTACCTGGCCGAGGACATCCTGAAGAAGGTGGACACGGCGAGCATGTTGAACTCGCTGGAGGCGCGGACGCCGCTGCTGGATTACCGGCTCGTGCCGCTGGTGCTGAGCCTGCCGGAGCGGTTCAAGGTTCGCCGGTTGCGGGTCAAGTGGCTGCTGAAGCGCATCGCGGAGCGGTGGCTGCCGCGGCGGATCGTGCACCGCGCGAAGCGCGGCTTCACCGTGCCGGTGTCGCGGTGGATCAAGTCCAGCGACCTGGTGCGCCAGGCGCTGAGCGAGAAGGCGTATTACGCCCACGGCCTGGTGGACCGCCGGCGCGTGCAGGCGATGCTCGATGCGCATCTGGCGGGCGCGGCGGACAGCGCGCGGCCGCTGTGGATGGTCTTCGTCTTCAATCACTGGTGGCGGAACAATGGCTGAAGCGCGCGGCGCGGCATTCAACTTCGGCGAGAACTGGCAGGCGTTCTCGGCGGCGGCGCTGAACGAGCAGCGGTTCGCCGCGGCGGGCGAGTCGCTGAGGGACCTGGTGGGCCCGGAGCGGATCGCCGGGCGCAGTTTCCTGGACATCGGGTGCGGGAGCGGGATCTTCGCGCTGGCCGCGGCGCTGACGGGCGCGCGGCGCGTCGTGGGGATCGACTTGTCGGCCGAGTCGGTCGCGGCGTCGGAAGCGAACAGGGCGCGGTTCGCCCCGGGCAAGGCGGTCGAGTTCCTGCGGAAGTCGGTGTTCGATGGCGATTTGGCCGCCCTGGGCACGTTCGACGTCGTGTATTCGTGGGGCGTGCTGCACCACACCGGCGACATGTGGCGGGCGATCGACGCGGCCGCGGCGGCCGTGAGCGGTGCGCCGGGGGCGCTGCTGGTGCTGGCGCTGTACAATCGGCACTGGTCCTCGCCGGCGTGGAAGATCGTGAAGCGGCTGTACAACATCTCGCCGCGGCCGGTACGGAAGGTGATGGTGTGGAAGTTCTGTGCGGTGATCGCGGCGGCGAAGTTCGCCGTCACGCGGCGCAACCCGTTCCGGCAACGGCGCGGGATGAGTTTCTATCACGACGTGGTGGACTGGGTGGGCGGGTATCCGTACGAGTATGCGACGCGGGAGGAAGTGATCGCCCGCGTGGAAGGCAAGGGCCTGGCGTGCGTAAAGGTGATGCGTCCCGTCACGCCCACCGGGTGCAACCAGTTCGTCTTCGAGAGACGTTGAGCGATGGGTGAAGCGGTACAGCCTGCTCGGGCGGTGCGGGTGTGCTTTGTCGCTCCCAAGAGCTACCCGCTGTTCAATCCGCGCGCCGAGAGCGTATTCGGCGGCGCCGAAGTGGACCTGTACTACCTGGGGACCGAACTGGCCAAGGACGAGCGGTTCGAGGTGAGCTTCGTCGTGGCCGATTACGGCCAGGCGGCGGAGGAGACGCTCGAACGGTGCCGGCTGATCCGTAGCGTGGACTTCGGACGCGGGGCGATGGGCGGGGCGTGGCGGGTGTGGCGAGCGCTGAAGCGGGCCGACGCGGACGTGTACATGATTGAGACGGCCTCGGCGGGCGTTCCGCTGGCGGGTCTGTTCTGCCGGTTGCACGGCCGGGCCTTCGTGTACCGTACCGCGCATCGCATTGATTGCGATGGAACCTACCTGAGGCAACATCCGGTGGTGGGGCGGCTCTATCGGCGGGCATTGCGTTCGGCGGCCATCGTGTACGCGCAGAACGACAGCGACCTTGAACCCCTGGACAGGACGATCGGGGTTCGCGCCGGGGTGATCCCGAACGGGCACAGGTTGGGCACGCGGCCCTCCGAGGCGGACAGGACGACGGTCCTGTGGGTGGCGCGAAGCGAACCGTTCAAGCGGCCACGGGTGTTCCTGCATCTGGCGAGGTCGATGCCGGACGTGCACTTCACGATGGTCTGCCAGGAAGCTTCGGGCGACAAGGGGTACGAATCGCTTGTGGCGGAGGCCGAGGGCTTGCCCAACCTGCGGTTTGTCCGGCGTGTGCCCTTCGGCGAAGTCGGCGAGTACTTCCGGCGTGCCAAGGTCTTCGTGAACACCAGCGTCGCGGAGGGGTTCCCCAACACGTTCATCCAGGCCTGCGGGGCCGCCACGCCGATCCTCTCCCTGGCGGTCAACCCCGATGGTTTCCTGGACCGCTTCGGCTGTGGAGTGTGTTGCGGGGACGACGTGGCGCGACTGGAGGCGTCTTTGCGCGGGATGCTCACGTCGCCGGAGGCGGCGGAAATGGGGCGCCGCGGCAGAGCATACATGGAGCAGACTCACGACATTGCTCGGATCGCGGCGGGATGCAAGGCTGACTTCCTGTACGCCGCCCGGCGCGGTCCGGCGCCGCGGGACATCCCCGTCCACGTGTGCTTCGTGTCTCTCGATGCGTATCCGGTGTTTCGCCCGACGACGGTCCGGTCGCACGGGGGGGCCGAAGTCGATGTCTTCATGACGGCCTCGGAACTGGCGAGGGACAGCCGCTTCCGCATCACGCTGGTCACCGGCGATTTCGGGCAGCCGGAGGTGGAAACGGCGGATCGCATCGTGATCCTCCGTACGGCCGACCTGGCCGCGGCACGGGTGCGGGCAACGTGGAGCATCTGGCGGGCGCTGCGCCGGGCCGACGCGGACGTGTATTTCCGCAAGGGGGCGTCGCTGGTGACGGTGCTGGTGGCGGCATTCTGCCGCCTGCGGGGCAGGCGGCTGGTGCTGAGGACGTCCACGACGGACGAGTGCGACGGCACGTACATGCGGAAGCATGGCCTGCGCGGACGGCTGTACCGATGGGCACTGCGCATGGCCGACGCCGTGTTCGTGCAGAACCCGACGGACGTAGAGGCGATTCGTCACAGCGCGGGCGTGGAGGCGGTATGCGTGCGCAACGGGCACCGCCTGGCGCCGCCCCGCGACTTGCCTCGCGACCATGTGTTGTGGGTGGGGAGGAACTCGCCCGATAAGCGCCCGGATCTGTTCGTGCGGTTGGCGCGGGAGCTGCCTGACCTGCGGTTCGTGATGGTCTGCAACCGCGGCGTGACCGGCGCGGCGTTCGAGAACCCGTGCCTGCCGAATCTGGAGTTCCACGAGACCGTGCCGTTCGCCGAGATCGACGGCCTTTTCGAGCGGGCGAAGGTGCTCGTGAACACCAGCCCCTCGGAAGGCTTCCCCAACACGTTCATCCAGGCCGGGCGGGCGGCAACGCCGGTGGTGTCGCTGGAGGTGGATCCGGGTGGAGTTCTCGCAAGCGAGCGATGGGGCGTCTGCGCCGGCGGCGACTGGGGGCGCTTTGTGGAATCGGTCCGGCGGATGGCCGATGGAGACATGGCCGCGGGCTTCGGCAGCAACGGCCGGCGATATGTCTTCGAGCACCACGACATCGTTGGGATCATCTGCGAGTACAAGCGCGTGCTGGCGGCGTTGGCGGCGCATTGAACGGCGAAGCCAGCCCAGACACATGTGGGAGATACAATGAATTGGCGAGGTCCAGCCATGAAGGCCGTGTTCGGGCTGTGTGGGCGCAGGACCTTCGCGCACCTGCGCGCGCTGCGCGAACAGGAGTACCTTCGGCCGGAACGACTTCGTGACATCCAGGAGCGAGATCTCGGCCTCATGCTCGTGCATGCGTGGCGGCACGTACCGTACTACCGGCAGGTGCTGGCCGATTGCGGGGCGGTGCGCGACGGGCGGGCGATCCTGGAGAACTTCTCACGGATTCCGCCACTGACCAAGGACGTGTTGCGGCAACAGGGCGACGCGTTGCTGTCGGACGATTACCACGGGCGGAAGTGGTACCACAACACGTCCGGGGGATCGACGGGCGAGCCGGTGCGGCTGGTGCAGGACAGGGCGTACAAGGATTGGGGATTCGCCTGCCGGTTCTACTTCAACGAGATGGTGGGCAAGAAGGTCGGCGAGCCGGAGCTTCAGCTCTGGGGCTCCGAGCGCGACATCTTCCACGGCTCGGAGAACCTGCGGACCCGCGTGGAACACTGGGGCTTCAACAGGTGCCTCCTCAACAGCTTCGCGATGACCGACGCGACGATGGCCGGCTACGTCGATCGGTGGAACCGCTTCCAGCCGTTGCTGGTGTGGGCGTATACCAGCTCGATTCATGAATTCGCGCGGTACCTGGAACGGACCGGCCGGGAGATACGGCCGCCAAGGGCGATCGTGGTGACGGCGGAGACGCTGACGGAGGAAGTCCGCCGGTATGTCGAAGGCGTCATCGGCTGCCCGGTGCTGAACCAGTATGGGTCGCGCGAGGTGGGGGCAATCGGCTGCGAGTGCGACCGCAAGCAGGGCCTGCACGTGTTCAACACGCTTCTAAGGCTGGAGGTGCTCGACGAGACTCTGGCTCCGTGCGCGCCGGGGCGGATGGGGGCGCTATACGTCACGCCGCTGACCAACTTCTCGATGCCGCTGATCCGCTACGGCATTGGCGACACCGCCGTCGCGGCGGGCGAGCGGGTGTGCGGCTGCGGGCGAGGCTGGCCGCTGCTCGGCGCCGTGACCGGCCGGACCAGCGACCACTTCCGGGCGCGGGGCGGGAAGATCGTTCACGGGGAGTACTTCACTCACCTGTTCTACGACCAGCCGAAGGTTCGCCAGTTCCGAGTGATCCAGCACGGATACGAGGATGTCGAGGTGATGGTGCAGCCGCCTGGGTCGCTTTCCGTTTCGGGGCGCGCTGACGTGGAGCAGAAGATCCGCCTGGTGATGGGGGAGGAATGCAGGTTGCAGTTCACCGAGGTGGAGGACATCCCGCGGCTGTCCAGCGGCAAGTACCGCTACACAGTGAGCGAGGTCGGCGCCTGAAGGGGGCCGTCGCGTTCGATGTGCCCCAACCAGCCTCTCGTTGGGGCAAACCGCTCGCCGTACGCGGCGAACAACTCCTGGAATGTGCCGCACTTCTCCGAGGCGATGCGGATGTCCTCGACGCCGTGGACGCCTTCGGGCAGCAGGGCAAGCTCGCCTTCCCCGAACGCGTGACGGAGCGTCGCGATCTTCCGGTGGTCGAAACCCATCAGTTCGGAGCAGACGGCGTCCACCGTGGCGGGATTCGTGCCGCACACCAGCAAGCCGCACCGCCGATCGCTGGGCTCCAGCGGCCCCTCCCTTTCGCCGGCCACGACCGCGTCGACCAGCACGAACATGCGCCGTTGAGGCCGGTCGCTCAGGACGCCTGAGCGGTCCGCGTATGTTGCGATGCGATTGAGATCGGCGATGGTTCGGGGGAGCGTATCGTTGCCGTACCAACTGCCTTCCCGGTACGGATCCCGGAAGGGCACAACGGCGCCGGTGGCGCGGATGAGGGCGCGCAGAGCATTGTAGAACCCAGCAACGGCACGGCTGCGGCATACGTCTCGCCGCTCGCACAACCGCCGCTCCAACTCTTTGCGGCAGCTTCGGTGCAGGTACTCATCGCCTCCTTCTTCGGTGGAACCGAAGCGATGGTGCGGCAGACAGTCCTTATGGCCGTTGATGCCCACGAGGTTCTTCAGGGCGCCCGTCATGCCGGCTTTGCGGTGAGCCTTCAACTTGGGCAGGTTGACGATGACGTCCGCGTCAAGAACCCTTCTTGCCACCACGTATTCGTGCGTGCCCGCGTTGTGCCGCTTCGTCATCGCGGCCTTGTCATAGCAGGTCACGCGGAACCTGGACAAGCCGTCGCCCAGTTCCGCCAGCGCGCTGTGCCGGCCGAGGTCCACGTAGACGTAGCCCGCCGCGCTTCCTTCGGCCTTGTCGCGTCCGATGTGCCCGGTGATTCCCCGGTGCGAACGCAGCAACCGGAGATCCTCCAACAAGACCGGAATCTCCGATCGCGAGCGGCAGAAATCGACCATCTCGGCCAGGCCCGTCGCAGCCGTCAGGGAGTCGAACCTGCACATCTGCAACGACGCGTCGCCGATGCAGACCTCGCCCTGCCCCCGCAGCGCCACCAGGACGTAATCGAGCATCGCACGGATGACCGAGGGGTGCGTCACCAGCGAGTCGAGCGTTCCGGAACGGTTCACGTCCAAGACCAGGTTGGGCTTGATCAATACGCGGTCGCCCGGATGCACGATGGCGCCAAGCGGATTCCACCGCGCCGTGCCGAAGTTCTCGCGGTCCAGGCCCGCCAGAACCAGCAGGGACCGCACGGCCGCGTAGACCGAGTTCCGCTCGCTCCGCGGCGCAAACGGGCACTCCGGAACCTCGCCGGCTGGATGGAACGGAGTTGTGGAGTCGTAGGTGAGACCGGGATCTTTATGCACGCCAACTACGGTCATCGGTTGCTCCGAGGGCAATTATACACGGCAGGTGGGCTGGTCCCAGCGCCTTCGTTGCCGCCGTGCCGGCCCTCGCGTCGTCGGCAGCACTTGCAGCCCCGGCAAGCCGGCGGAATCGCGGCGGTCGCATCGGTGCCTCGCCTCCTACCATCTTGAACGGCGCGGGCTCAACAGGGGATACTGCGGCTTGGCATGTGCGGCATACTCGGCTTCAACTGGGAAGACGGCACGAAGCTCCGGGAGCTGACGGCCCTGCTGCACCATCGCGGGCCGGAGCAGGAGGGCTACCACGTCGGCGACGGCGTATCCCTCGGCCACAAGCGGCTGTGCATCCTGGACGTCTCCGAGCGCGGGCGCCAGCCGATGTACAACGAGGACGGCGCGATCTGCGTCACGTACAACGGCGAGATCTTCAATTTTCCGGAGCTGCGGGAGGAATTGGAGGCGGCGGGGCACGCGTTCACGTCGCACTGCGACACGGAAGTGCTGGTCCACGGCTACGAGCAGTGGGGCCTGGGGCTGATCGAGCGGCTGAACGGGCAGTTCGCGTTCTGCATCCTGGACAAGGCGCGGGCGCAGTTGGTGCTCGTCCGCGACCGGCTGGGGATCAAGCCGCTGTACTACCACGACCACGACGGGCGGTTCCTGTTCGCCTCGGAACTCAAGGGCATCCTGCGCGCGGGGATCGATAGGCGGATCGACGCGGAGTCGCTGGAGCACTACATTCTGTTCGGCTACACGCCGGGCGACCGGAGCATCCTCGAAGGCGTCAACAAGCTGCTGCCCGCGCATTATCTCGTGTACGACCTGAGGCACAAACGCATCGAGTGCGTCCGCCGCTACTGGGACGTCCACTACGACGAGGCGCCCATGTCCGAAGCGCAGGCGGTGTCGCGGGTGCGGCAGCGAATCGGCACGGCCGTGCGGAGGCAGCTCATCTCCAACGTGCCGCTGGGTGCGTTCCTGTCCGGCGGGGTGGACAGCTCGATCATCGTGGCGGAGATGCGCCCGCACGTGAGCGAGCTGAAGACGTTCTCGATCCGGTTCGATTACGGCGACTTCGACGAGTCGCCGTACGCGGCGATGGTGTCGCGCCTGTTCGAGACCAAGCACTACGAGATCGCTTTCTCGGCCGGCGAGGTGGGCAAGATCATCCCGTCGCTGCCGTACTACTACGACGAGCCGTTCGGCGACTCGTCGATGCTGCCGACGTACCTGGTGTCGTCGGTGGCGCGGCGAGAAGTGACGGTGAGTCTCAGCGGCACGGGCGGCGACGAGCTTTTCGGCGGCTATCACCGCTACTTCCGCTTCCCGCTGTTGCGGTGGCTGAACGGCTGGCCGGGGCCGATGAAGGACGCAGTCAGCCTGGCGGCGCGGGTGGCGAGCCGCCTGCTGGGGCGCGACGCGCCCAACCGGTTCCAGCCGTACCTGGGCCCGCGCGAGCCGGCGTACGTGACGTACCTGACGGTAATGAGCTGCGTGTTCCGCAACGAGCGGGCGCCGAAGGACCGCCTGGCCAAGTGGCGCTACGCCGAGCGGTACTTCGCCCTGCCCGGCGACGCGGCCGGCGCGATGAACTGCGACGTCCACGAGTACCTGCCCAATGACCTGCTGGTGAAGGAGGACCGTGCGTCGATGGCGGTGAGCCTGGAAGCGCGCGTGCCCCTGCTGGACCACGAGCTGGTGGAGTTCGCGGCCGGGCTGCCGATGCGGTACAAGATTCGCCGCGGCGTGAAGAAGTGGCTGCTGAAGAAGGCCTACGCGGACGTGCTGCCGCCCGAGGTGCTGCACCGGCGTAAGCAGGGCTTCGGCGTGCCCCTGGTGCATTACTTCCGCAACGAGCTGCGGGAACTGGCCCGGCAGGCGGTGTTCGACGCGTGGCAGTACGACGTGTGGGACCGCCCGCTGGTCGAGCGGCTCTGGCAGGAGTACGTCGGCGGGCGAGCCGATCACACGCGGCTGCTGTGGAGCATCATGATGTTCAATCTGTGGTACGAACGGTGGATGCGGTGAAGGCGGCCGACAAAGAACCTCTCAGCCGTCAGCATTCAGGTTCTTACGTGGAATCCCAGCCCGAAGAGCTCTATGCCCTCTTTGCCTCGCGGAAGGCAGTGGGCATGGCCAGCGTGAAGAGCACGACCTCCTCGCCGGTCAGGGTGCTGATGTCATGGTGCAGGCTCACCACCTTGCTCCCGGTGATGTCCAGAACCATGGTCTCCAGGGCGGGCCGGGCCGTTTCCATCAATTGCGTCCGCACCTGCTTGAGCAGTCCCCGGCCCGTCTCGGCCGGGAGCGTCTTGACCAGTTGCTGCTCGGCCGCCGTCAGGACGCCGCAGAGGCGCACCACGAGAAGATCGCCAATCAAGTGGGCGTGGATGTCCTTGGGGCCGCGACCCATGTACTCCTGCTCGAAGCGGCTGATCCCTTCGCAGATGGCAGCTTCGATCTCGCCTTGTGTCTTCATAGGCACCTCGAACGCGCTGGGACTTACGACCCGGGGCCCGTGCGGCAATCCCCGGTACGGCCCGACAGAGCAGAGGCCAACGGCTGACCGACTGCTCCATCTTAGCCGCTAAGACACCAGGACCGGAGCGGGATTTCCAGTTCTGGCCGCTTTAGCGCGCCCGGCGCGCTAGAATACAAATGCAAGGGCCGCACGCGAGAGCGTGGGGCCCGACTCGGATGACTAGGCGAAGGGCACCCCGCATGGCGGGAGGCCCGTTGACGAGTAAGCCGACGCGGTCCAGCACCTTTCGGGTGCTCAACCACGTCGGCTTTTTTCTTGTTGGCCGCACACTCGACGAGCAGGAGTGAAGGCTGACGAACCGGTAACAGAGCACTTTAAGTCCAGAAAGGACAGATCATGACAAAGCTTCTCAGGACAATGATGGCGGTTCTGGCGGTCGTAGTGATCGCATTCGCCTCCAGCGGCTGCAAGACCACCAAGACGACAGAGGTGAACAAGAAGATCCTAGGCGGCACTGAGGTCAAGGAGAAGACCGTGACGGAAGTTGGCGGCAGAGCCACAGTGACCGAGAAGAAGACCGAGTACGACGCCAAGGGCGAAAAGGTGAAGGTGGAGACGAAGACGACGGGCGATGCAGTTCGGTAGCAGCCCTGTCGTTCCGAAAGTGAGCCTGATCTGACGGTCCGGCCCGATGGTCGTCGGTAGCATGAGCAATGACTTTGGAGAAGTGGTGGATGCATTGATGAAGAACGTCAAAGATCTGCGGGCCGACATGAAAGGCATCCTCAGTGCACTCCACGGAAAGCCCAGGCACTGCGTCGGAAGCGCCAGGCAGTTTCTGCACGAATCCGGAACCGAACAGGTGGACGAGGCGCGCGATGCCGCCGGTCGATGGCTGCCCTATAGCTCCAAGGTTAGTTGTTACGATGCCAGGACCGGAGCGGGATTTCCAGTTCTGGCCGCTTTAGCGCGCTAGAATACAAATGCAAGGGCCGCACGCGAGAGCGTGGGGCCCGACTCGGATGACTAGGCGAAGGGCACCCCGCATGGCGGGAGGCCCGTTGACGAGTAAGCCGACGCGGTCCAGCACCTTTCGGGTGTTCAACCACGTCGGCTTTTTCTTGTTGGCCGCACACTCGACGAGCAGGAGTGAAGGCTGGCGAACCGGTAACAGAGCACTTTAAGTCCAGAAAGGACAAATCATGGCAAAGTTCATGGGCAGGATGATGACGGTTCTGGCGGGAATGGTGATCGCCTTCGCCTCCAGCGGGTGCACGACCACCAACGTGACGGAACGTGGCGACAAAGCCACAGTGACCGAGAGGACGACCGAGAAGACGACCGGACACCACGGTGGCGAGAAGGTGACGACGGAGACAAAGACGACGCGCGAGTAGGCGCTCCGTAGCAGCCCTGTCCTTCCGAAAGCGAACTTGATCTGACGGTCCGCCCGGACTGCCGCCGATGATCGGCGGTCAGCCTGGGTGCCATTGGGAGTAACTGCCCAGGAAACTGTGTGTCGGCGCCTTTTACCAAGGAGTTCTATCATGTTTACTTCCCTCGCAAATGTTCTTGCGCCTTTTCTCGCCGATGGTTACTACTACTGGGGCGGCGGCGGGCTGGGGCTCATTCTCGTCATCGTGGTGATCGTGCTCTTGCTTCGCCGTTGAGCGTTCAGCGATCCATCGGAGGTCGGCCATGAAGGTGGCCGTGGTGATGAACAGCAAGGCAGGCGCGCTTGTGGGCGGCTCCCCTGATGAGACGGCCCGGCGCATCGAGCAGCTGTTTGCCGCGGCCGGGACCGAAGCCCAGGTAGTTGTGGCCGCGGGTCCGAACCTGGAGGCGGCGATACGGCGTTTCCGCGATAGCGACGTCGACGCGGTCGTCGTGGCCGGAGGCGACGGTTCGGTCGATACGGCAGCCAGGGCACTGGCGGGTTCAGGTAGAACCCTGGGCGTGTTGCCGATGGGGACGTTCAATCTGTTCGCCCGCGACCTGCGGGTGCCCCTGAAACTGGAGGAGGCGGTGCCGGCCCTGGTCGGCGGGCACGTGCAGCAGGTGGATACGGCCGAGGTCAACGGGAAGCTCTTCCTGTGCAACTCCGTGATGGGGCTGATGCCCAGCCTGGTGGATGCTCGAGAGTCCATCCGGGGCAAGTCGCTGTTCCAGCGGCTGCGGGACATGGCCGTGGCGGTCGGCCGGCTGGTGCGGAGGTATCCGCGTCTGACGGTGACCGTGGACCTGGGCAAGGGGCCACAGACAATCACCGTGCGATCTCTGGCGGTGACCTGCAATCCGTACGAGGAGAAGCTCGGCGCCCTGCCCATGCGGCCGCACATGGACACTGGACGGCTGGCGCTATATCAGATCGGGCATCGCGGCCGGTTGGGTATGCTCTGGCTGCTCGTCTCGGTGGTCCTGGGCCATTGGAAGCAGAGCACGGCCGTCAGCGAGTGGATGACGCCGGAACTGACTATCGCCGGGCGGGGAGCGAGCATCCAGGTGGTCAACGATGGAGAACTGTTGAGCCTGGAGTTGCCGCTGCACTACCGAATCCACCCCAAGGCACAGGCTGTGCTGATGCCGGCCCTCCCCGAGCCGACTGAAGCTCAGGCCGCTGGCCTGGAGGCAAGACCGGGATGAATACTCCTTTGTCGACGCCTCCCTCAGAGTTTGTGGAAGAATTGGATCTCGCAGGTTTGCCCGCGCTGGACGCTGTCTGTCGCCCCTCCGGGGCTCTGCGCTTAGTTCTTTGCCCACCGGGGGCTTACGCCCAATACGGTTCAGTCAACAGACCCGAAGGCAAGAAGGGCTCATGCTCGAAGCGGTTCTGAGCCGGAAGAACAAACAACGATTCGCGCTGCTACGGGGTTTCTCGGACACTGTAGCACCTTCACTGCCGTTTTCTTCAGCCCAACGGGCTGATGGAG
>CAYWTX010000219.1:0-15851 GCA_964461295.1 uncultured Planctomycetaceae bacterium
TCCCTGCTCCTGTTTGGTGTATCCCCACTGCTCGGTGATGAGCAGCAGGTTGAACGCGCCCAGGCCGGTGCCGATGACGGCCACCGAGAACGCCAGGATGTACACCGGCCAGATGTGTTTGCTGAACAGTCCGCGGAAGACGTTGCCGAACGTGAACCGCTGGCCGCGGAGGGCGCTGTGGGGGTTGGTTTCCTTGATGCCCAGGGTGAGGAACAGGAGCATGACGACCATGCCGATGGAGACGGTCCAGTACATGCCCTGCTCGCCGGAGATGGGCATGCCGAACATGCTGGTCATTTCGTCGAAGCGCCCGATGGCGACGACCCAGAAGACCAGCACGGCGATCTGAGCGATCCAGGACAGGACGGCCTGGCTGGTGGCTCGCTGGGCGGGGGGGACGATTTCAAGCTTGAGGCTTTCGACGGGTCCGCCGAGGTCGTTGAAGATGCAGAAGGCGGTGTAGGCGGCCAGGAGCCAGTAGAAGTCGGCGGCCAGGGGCATGAGGCCGATGGAGGTGATCGTGCCGATCCAGGAGATGGTGACGAAGGGCTTTCGGCGTCCCCAGCGAGTCCAGACGCGGTCGGCAAGGAAGTTGACCACCGGCGGCACGATCCAGGAGATGTACCCCGGCAGGGTGAGCAGGAAGGTGAGGGCGGCGGGGTTCTCGACGAACTTCCGCATGGAGAAGATGAAGGCGATGCCCATCACCTTGTCTTTGAAGATGACGGCGACCCAGGGAAGCACGGCCAGGATGATCCACAGGAACGAGATCCGGTTCTTGCAGGTGACAATCATGGCTTTGGGAGATCCAAAAGGGCGGCACGTCGGAGGGGGGCCGCCGTGCCACGGGACATCCGGCAACGCGCTTGCACGGAGGGGATTATGCGCGGGCGGGAGCGAAGGGTCAACGGCGGAATGCGGAATGCCGATCGCCGGTTGTCGGTTGCGGGGGGCGGAAGCGGGGCCGTTCCTGGCGAGGGCGTCGTTGCCTGAACAACGCGGCGGACGCGGCACGGGCCTCGCCCGGGGCTCGGCGGGGCTTTGCCAAAGGCAGGCCGCGCCGAGAGATCACCCGCCCTGTTTCTGGTAACGCAGCAGCATGCTGCCCGGCTGCGGGTCGATCCGCACGGTTACCTCCAGCAACTGCCGCCCGATCATGACCTGCTCCGGCGAGGGATCGTAGCCGGCGCTGAGGGTGACTTTGTACCTGGCCGCCGGGTCGATCCACCGCAGGGCGGCTGGCATGGAGTCGAAGGGGCTCTGGTGGCGGCGGAAGAAGAGGGCAAAGCCCGCGTTCAGGTCATTGCGGTGGAGTTGGAACGCGCACCAGTCGTGCGGGGACGCGGTCAGCGGCAGCAGCGGCCAGAAGTCGCCGATGACGTATGGCTGGAGGCTGTTGTGTTCGGCGATCGCGGCCTTGGCGAGTTCCATGGGGAAGCCCTCGCCCAGCAGCGTCTTGCCCCGCTCGGCGATGGCTGGGAAGCTGAACACGGCGGGATCGTCCTTGGCGCGGTAATGCTCGAAGGCGATGTGCGTGCCGAACAGGAACCCGCCGATCGCCTGGCTGCGCACGGAGTAGGGCTCGAAGTTCCAGACGCCGCCGCCGAAGAGGGGCACCCACCGCGCCAGGCCGGCGTTCTCGCACTGGTCCCCGACGTGCAGGTTCATGCCCGTGGCCAGTCCGGGCGTGTCGTGGAAGTCGGTCGGCCACAGGGGCAGCGAACGCGACAGCGTCTCCAGGTCGATTCGCCTTCCGCCGCTGGCACAGTTGTCGATCCAGATATTCGGGTGCCGCCGCAGCAGTTCGTCCCACAGCCGGTAGAGTCCCTGAATGTAGAGGTTCTCGGCCATGCTGACGCGGTCGGGCACGTCGGCAACCTGCCAGTAGGAAAGCGGGTCGAAGTTGAAGTCCTGGCGATAGATGTCGATTCCGATCCGCCGGATGTGGTCGGAGAGCAGGTCGGTGATGTGCTGCAGGGCCGGCCCGTCGCCGAGGTTCAGCAGCAGGTTGTCCTTGTCGCGCGGGCTGGCGAGGAGGAACTCCGGGTGCTCCTGGGCCAGGATGGAATCCCTGCGGACGCGCTCGGGCTCGAACCACAGCACGAATCGCATGCCCTTGGCGTGGGCGGCGTCGGCGATGGGCTTGATGCCGTTGGGGAACCGGTCGGGCTGGATGACCCAACTGCCGACCTCCTCCCACCACTGGCGGCCGCTGCGGCCGTACCAGCAGGCGTCGATCCAGTAGGTGTCGGCCCCCAGTTCGGCGACCCGCGGCAAGGCCTTGTGCTCCAGGTGCTCGCCGGCCTGGCCGGTCTGGTAGTAGTAGAACTGAAGGCACTGCGCGACCGGAGGGGCGGGCACCTTGCCGTTGACCCGCGGCAGGTAGTGCGCCAGCAACAACTGGCGGAGCAGGTTCTGCCCGTCCATCGGCTCGGCGCCCTGCCAAGCCAACAGCAGCACTCGCGGCGTGCGGATGGTCTCTCCCGGCCGGAGACGCAGGTGCGTCGTCTGCTGGCCGATCTCCAGCCGCAGGCGGTCGCCGTGGCGATGGAACCTCGCCGCCCACTGTCCCGACCAGCCGACGCCGATGACCACGCCGCCGTCGGACAACTTGAGGTTCATGAACGGCAGGATGCCGTTGCTGCTTCGCCCGCCGATGGGGGCGAACGTCCGGTCGTACCGCGGCCCCAGTTCGGTCTGCTGCGGCAGGAAGTCATCCATCTGGCAGAGGCTGCCGTTGGCGTACAGCAGGTCCACGCGCCGGTCGGCCACGTCCAGCGACGCGTCCAACGCCTGCACCTGTTCCAGGATCGGCGTGTCGGACTGCCCGGTGTTGGTGAACTCGACGAACCAGTCGACGGCCGGGAACCCCTCGAAGCGCCGGAGGGTCAGTGCCACCTGCAACCCCGTGGCCTTGTCGGTCCAGACCTTCCGCTCGGCGGTCCCGCCGTCCGTCGGCGCGGCCGACTCGTGCCTGGTCCATGAGGCCAGGAGCTCGCGAAGATCCTTCCCGCCGAGTTTGGCGGCAAACGGCACGGTCGCAAGCATCGCTTCGATTCGCGTCATGTGCGTACCTCGAGAGAAGATGGCCCGTTGCCCTTGTGGATCGCTTGGTTCACCCCGGGGCGCCGGAACTCCCGACCGGATCCCGTCATGGCTTTGCGGCCGTTGGCGGTCAGACCCCGCAGTCGGCGTCTTCGTCGTGCTTGAGGCCGTTATCGGCGTCGCGGTAGGTGGTGGGGTCGCGGCCCTTCTCGATCCATCCGATCTTGCGCACGCGGCGTTCGTGTCGCCCCCCGCCTTCGAACTCGGTGGTCAGCCAACTGATGACGATCCGCCGGATGAGTTCCTCGCCGAGCACGTCGCTGGCCAGGCACAGCACGTTGGCGTTGTTGTGCCGCCGCGACATCTGCGCGGTGAGCTCGTCGTGGCAGAGGGCGGCCCGGATCTTCCTGACCTTGTTGGCGCAGATGGTCATGCCGATGCCGCTGCCGCAGACAAGGATCGCATAGTCGCACGTGCCGTCCGCCACCGCCCTGGCCGCCGGCCAGGCCAGGTCCGGGTAGTCGCAACTCCGCGAACTGGTCGTGCCCATGTCGACGATCTCATGGCCGCGCTCGCCCAGCAGGACGGCGACCTTCTCCTTGACGGCGTGTCCGCGGTGATCGGCGGCGACGGCAATCTTCATAACAGGTAATCCTTCAGTACGGCAACCAAAGCGCGCTCGATTCGCCTGGCCGTGCGGCGGTAGGTATCGACGTCGCCGCCGATGGGGTCCGGGATGTCGCCCCGGGCGTCCAACCGTCGAATCCTGCTTCCGGCTTCGGGCACCAGGCGCATGGCCTCGTCGGCCTGAAACTCCGTCATGCAGAGTACCACATCCGCGCCGCCTATCAAAGGCTTCGTTGCCGTTCGGCTGCGATGGTGCGAGATATCCGCGCCCAGTTCGCCCGCGGCCGCGACCGCCTTGGCGCTGGCCGGCCCGCCGTTGGCGGCGGCGAGTCCGGCCGAAGAGACCTCGTAGCCGTGGGCGGGAAGCTCGTCGCTCTTGCAGCCGAGGCGGGCGGCGATGATCTTGCGGGCGAGGCCCGCGGCCATGGGGCTGCGGCAGGTGTTGCCGGTGCACAGGAAGACAATCGCCTTGGCGGCGGTCTTGGCGCCGGCGAGGCGGTCGCGGAGGACTTGTTCGCTGTAGACGCCCTCGCGGAGGACGGTCCAGTCGTCGCCGTCGCAGCGGACGATGGTGCTGTCCTTGCCGTACTTCGTCGGCCCGCAATCCAGCAGCAGGTCGATGCGCCCGTCGAGGTCGGCCAGCACGTCGGCGGCGCAGCGCGGCGAGGGCTGCCCGGCGAGGTTGGCGCTGGGAGCGACGACGGGCAGGCCGACGCGGTTGAGCATGGCGATGGCGGTGGGCTCGTCGGGGCAGCGCAGGCCGATGATCCCGCCGTAGACGAGGCGCTCGTAGAGGCCCTCGCGCCGGCCCAGACGCCCGTCGGCGAACTGACCGGCGGTGGGCGTCAGGACGGTGACCGGCCCCGGCCAGGCCGCGTCCATGATGCGGCGGGCGCCGGCGGGCAGGTCGGCGACGTAGCGGCGTGCGTCGGCCGCGCGCCCGAGATGTACGCTGAACGGGCGGGTGGGGCGATCCTTGATCTCGCGCAGGCGGTCCATGGCGCAGTTGCTGGTGGCCAGGGCCGCGATGCCGTATACGGTCTCAGTCGCGAAGCCCACCAGCCCCCCGCGCCGCAAAAGAGAGGCGGCTTCCTCGGCCGCGGCGGCAACTTGGGAGGCGTCGGCAACCTGGATGACCCGAGTGGCGGAAGACATTGCCAGCCATTATGCGGCCAATGAGCAGGCCGTTCAAGGATTGGCGAGATGGTGGCCGGTGGCTGGCGCCCCCGGAAGACATGGAGCAAGGACAAGAGCTCCGGAGGGGCGACAGAGGGCGTCGAATGCGAGCGACGTATCGCGACGCAATCCCTCCACAAGCTCTGACGGCGTACAGGCCAAGGCAACGCCTTGGGTGAATGCTGGAGATGGGGGATCTTCGGAGAATCGTGTCCCCACAAAGCAGGGCAAACCGGGGACGCACCCACGGGTGTCCGGTTATAGCTACTGCCACAGCAACGAATTACGCTTACTGCGGTCTCGGATAGTGCCGAAACTGGCAGAAACATTGAGGAAACGGGTTGAATGTCATCTGTCGCATGCGTGCGTGTTCCGACCGGCATGGACAGGACGGCCTGAGAAGCAATGCCGAAACTGGGTATCCACTTGACTCAACCGGGGCTCCGGCGTGGCATGGGCGTCTCGCCCACACACGGGCGAGACGCCCGTGCCACATCGCAAGCCCGCCCAGGCTGAGTCACGTGGATACCCAGTTTTGACAGACCCGCCGCCGCCGCGGATGGTGCACACCATGGGGATCGGCGTCAAACCTGGCCGTCGCCCGGGGCGCCCGGGACCGGCGGCGGCACATCGCGGCCGCGTGCGGCCGGCGCGTGCCGTTGCGGCCGGGGCGTGCCGTTGCGGCCGGGGAGTCATTTGCGGCCGGCGCGTGCCGTTTGGGGGCGGGCCGTGACGTCGGCGACGCCCGCCGACCCCAGGCCGCGCCCCGCCTTCCGCTCCCCCGGCCGAACCGGTCTAGAACCGCAGCCAAGGGGGCGCAGCCGCACGATCTCCTCCGATGGCGACCCCAGCACCCCCGCCGCGCTCGATGCGATCCTGGCCGGCAGGATTCCGGCCAACCCGATCCCTGAGCGGTTGCGGCGAGCCGACTACAGCCGGATCAGATCGGTTCCGTTCCTGGGATCAAATCGGGGGTTCCAGAGCGCCGCCGTTGCCGGGTTTGCAGCGGTCGGAATCATATTGATTTGGACAAGATGAGGCCGAATCGGGTCGCGGGGACTGGCCCAGCAGGCTAGTGTTCTGTCAGAAGTGAAATGATGGGTATCGGGCGCCACGGCTGCAAACGGCGCAGCCGTGGCACCCATCAAGTCATGTCTGACAGAGCACTAGCCCCGGCTGCCAGGAAATGGGGGCGCAACGCCAACTGGACTGCCAGTTGTCAGTCGGCCGTCCCTGCCGGAAGCACATCACTTCTTCTTCGACTCGGGTTTGTCTTTGTCCGAGCCATCGTTGCCCTTGGTACGGTCGGGTGCGTCCTTCGCGTGTCCGGGTCGGGCGTCCGGATCGGGATCCGGGTGGTTCGGTCTGGGCGGCGGCGTCAGATCCCTGTCGCGTGACGGTTCGCGAACCGAGATGGGCGACTTGGGGATTTTCACTCTCTGGGGCTGAACGTCCGGCCCCGCGGGTTGCCGCATGGGAACAGCGCCCTCGTTGGGCGTCCGCGGCCGCTCAGGCGGCGCCACTTCCCTGGCGGGTTGCCTGGGCAATTCCCTGGGAGTTGTGCGCACCGGTTCTCTGATGGCCACGGGCGGCGCGCGCGGCGGATCCTTGGGCGTCACGAGCATCTTGGGTTCGGGGCCCGGCCTGGGCGAGGCTGGCGATTCCCACTGCGATCTCTTGTCCTTGTAGGCGTGCACGTCCCTGGCCTGGCTGGCCGCCGCCTCGCGCGTCTTGGCGTCCACGGTGTTGAACTTGAACGGCGCGTTCTTGGCCGACACGACTTCCTTCATCGGCCGAGCCATCTGCACCTGTCCGCGATCCCTCTCAGGCAGGCGGGCCTCCTGAGTTCTCATGGCTTCATAGGTCCGGGCCGGCCGGAGCGACCTGTCATTGAGGCGACGGTCGTACCCCGCTCGCTGGTTTTCGATCCATCTGCGATCGTCGCGGTGTTGCCACTGCTGCTGGACGAAGATGGGGTCGTACCAGCCACGGTGCTGGGGGGCCTCAAACCACGGGTAGTAGCCTTCGCGCAAGTACTCGGATCCGTAGTAGTCTCCGAAGTAGTACTGATGCCGCCGCGGCGAGATGAACAGGTTCAGCATGAGGCCGCCCAGATCCAGGGCGATATCGGGCGAATACCGGAAGTCCGTTCGCCCGTACAGGCTGGGGGGGCAGTAGACCGGCAGGAACGCCACGCCTCGGCGATCAAGCGGGTAGTCCCAATAGCCGTCCACGTAGATCCATCCGCGCGGCGTGGCGACGTACTGCGCCGGCACCCAAACCCAGTTGGGTCGGGCCTCCTGCCAGAATCCCGCCCGCCAGGCGTAACGGTTCTGGCGGCGGACCCAGCAACCCGGGATCCAGACGCTGTCGGCTGAACCACGGGTTTGCTGCGGACCTTCCTCCAACGTCGTCGGCGGCGCCGGCAGGTACTCGATCTCATCGACGTCAGCGGCTGTCCAGAACCCCGCGGTCCATTGGTAGCCGCCTCCGACCTCAGCCCAGTAGCCTGGGACCCAACTGGTGCCGGGCGGAACGGCGCGCCAACAGCCGGAGACCCAGATGAAGCCGTCCCGATCGCTGTCCCAGTTCCAGTATCCCGGGATCCAGACGATGTGGTTGCCATCGGGCCTCTGGTCGGGGGGTATCTCGTCGATGGCCGCGGGCGGCCTGCGGCCGATCCTGAACCCCGTCGCCTCGTCGAAGGTAACGGGCTGCGCGAAGGCCTCGTGGATCGGGCCGCGGGTCAGCACCACTACTTCCTCCGCGGGCGGAGCAGGACGGCCTCCGACCTGGACGTGGATACCTCCCACGTTGACATCCACCTGGGCGACGGCCCGGCCTGGCCACTGCCCCGGAACCACGAACAGGAACGTAACGACCACGGCCAATGTGACACGGTGATGGGTCATAGCGGTTCTCCTGAATGCGACAGTCCTCCGCGCAATGCATGCCACGTTCTTCGCCCGGCCCGGCCGAGACAGACGCAAGTCCGTCGGCAACTGCTACCGCTCGCGGTGCTCGTCTCGGTCGCGGTCGGAATCCCGGCGGCGATCCTCGTGCCGGTCGCTCTCGTAGCGTGCGGGATAGCGGTCCCGGTCACTGCGGATACGGTCCCCGTGATCGTCGCCACATCCCGCCATCCCGGCCATTGCAGCCATGCCCAGGAGTACGGTCAGAACCAACGACGCCGCCAGAATCATGGTTGTCTTCATATGTCTCATATCAAGCTCCTTGTCCGGCCGCGGGCCCTGTTACAACAGCCTGCCGGGAGACTACGGGGAGACCACCTTCACTGTGATATCTGTCGAGGTCGGTTCTCCGGCTTCCGGCGTGCCCTTGATGAAGATCTTGTATTCGCCAAGGTTCGCGTCCTTGGCAGCGGTGATCCGAAGATGCACGTCAGGTTTCTCGTTGCCTTTGACCACGGCCTTGGCCGGTTCGACGCTGATGCCCTTGGACGCCCTGATTTCCAGCGCCACGTCCCGCTTGAAACTCTCACCTCTGTGCAGCGAGATGGTCACGCTCTCGGTCTCGCCCTGCTTGATCTTCGTGTCGAAGGTCGGGGTGGCGATCCTGAATCCCTCGCCACCGGACATGCCCCCGCCTCGGGGGCTCTCACAGCCGACGAGGACCGTCACAGCCAGTGCCATCGCGATCATGATTGTCGTCTTCATCTCTGTCTTCCCTTCAAGATGGACCTTGCTCAGAACCGCCGTGCCCACCAAGGGACGGCGGCAGCCTCACTTGGCGCTAACGGTAACCTTGAACTCCAGTTCCGCGGACTCGCCCTTATCCGGCGTGCCCTTCACCATTACCTTCTGAGTGCCCAGGGGGGCGTCCTTGGCGGCCGTGATTTTCAACTGCACGTCGCCCTTGTCGCCTGGTTTCACCATGGTGCTCTCGGGGTCAACCTGAAGGCCCGTGGGGGCTTTGATGTCCAGCTTGACCGCTTGCTTGAATCCCTCGCCACGTTCCACCGACACCCGGACGGTTTGGACCTCGCCCTGTTTCACGTCCGCGCTCGTGGCCGGCACGACGACCCGGAACGTGTCGCTCCCGGCCCGGCCGCCCTCTTCGCTCTTCTTGCAGCCCACAAGGGCCGCCATCCCGATGAGTCCTGCAATCAGTACCTTCGTCATCTTGCTGCTCCCTTCGTATGAGATAGCCGAGCCTTGACCCTCAAGGCTTCCACGGCCCGTTGCGTTGATGCCGCTCCACGTCGTACTGCACTTCATGTACCGACGGCCGCCGGTCCGGATCCGACGACATGCTATTTCACGGTGACGCCGTGCTGGCCGCCGACGTTCACCTCCGTCCTGGTGGGCTGGTTGTCCGGCACCTTGTTGATAGTCAGACAAGCCATCGGGACGGCCGCGATGGAGACGAGAAGAAGGACACTCAACGTCGCTTTGACAATCGTGAACATGTGCAGTTCCTTTCGGCCGTGGCGCCCCGGTTCGTTTCCAACTGGTTATGTCTTCTTCCTTGCCGCGACCACGACGAGCGCAACGCCGCCGGCCAATGCCAGCCCGCCCAGGATGGCCGGAATCGGGATGGTCTTCTCCTTCTCGGCGGTGACATGGAGCCCGCCGATGTCGACAACCTTCTCTTGCGTGGTGTAGCTGATGCCCTGGAAGATCAGGCCGGCCACGCCCAGTACTATGAGAACGATGCCGACAATCACAATGGGTTTCATCTTGCACCTGTCTTTCTCGGTTTGCTCTTTACGGGACCCGCGCGCTCAACTTGTTCGGCGGACTCATTCTTGTCCCACTTGTCGGCGTGGATGCCGGGGGAAAGCTGGAACACCTGCACCATGGTGCCGCTGGCGAAGGCGCACACCACGGCCCCCGTCAACGGCTCGACCTCCGCGACGGCTTCCCGCACCGCCACGCCGGTGATTCTTCGGATCTCATCCCGCAGCGATTGGGAGGAGCTGGAAAAGAGCTGCCGGTGAAACTCCTGCACCTTCGCGGCGCCTGCTGCGCTTCTGGCCATGTCCTTCTCCGCCGGCGACAGGGCTTCGTGCAGCGTGACCACCAGCGTGTCCTGGCCCAACACCACGGTGACCGCCGTGGGCGTGTGGCCGGTCGTCTGCCGCTGGAAATCCATCGCGGCCTGCGCGACCTGCTGCGCCATCGCCGACTGGGGCTTGTTCATCGGGCCGCTCCTGTCTTGGCAAGTCCTTCGATGGGAGCCGCTCAGCCGTGGCTTCATGTCCAGTTCCTTCGTTCCTGGTCGTTGGGCCGTTGCCACGCCGCCGGAAACGAAAAAAGCCGACGCGGTTTGGCATCCAAAGGATGCTGAACCACGTCGGCTTACTCGTCAACGGGCCTGCCCCAAGGGCCTGCCCTTTACCTAGTCATCCGACTCGGAGCCAACGCTATGCCGTCTGGTCTCCAGCTAGAATCACTATAGACATCGGGGGCGGGCCGAGACGAAAAAATGTGACTATTAATGTTCGGGCCCCGCTGTCAGCCCCTACCATACTTCAGATGGAGACAATGGGGTCCTAATGCGAAGGATCGTCCGCTCGATCAAAGCGTCGCCGGTCGTCGCGGTCGCGGCCGCCTGCGTGGTGGTGGCCTCGCTGTACTATGCGCGCGACGTGCTCATTCCCCTGGCGCTGGCGGTGCTGCTGGCATTCCTGCTCAAGCCGCTGGCCGGCCTGCTGGAGAAGTTGCGCCTCGGGCGCGTGGCGCCGGTGTTTGTGGCGATGCTGCTGGCGATAGGCGTGGTGGGTCTGCTCGGCTGGGTGCTGCAGTCCCAGTTCGTCAGCATGGCCAACAAACTGCCGGAACTCCGTGGGGAGATCCAGCGGAAGATCGCCGACCTCCGCGGCTTGTCCGGCGAGTTCGGGGAGGCGACCCGAAACGTCGAGAAGGCTGTCCAGGAGGCGGCTGGTCCGCCGAGCACTCAACCCGCGACAGCACCGGCGACGCGGGACGGCGCGCCGGCGCCGCAGGCGCCCATCTCCCACCGGGGCGAGCCCGCCCTGCCGCAGGTGAGCCCGAAGAACCCGCTTCCGGTCCGCAACTACCCCGAGGCCATCTCAGCCGCGGACAACGTCACCGGCATCCTCATGCAGACGCTGCGCCCTTTAGCCACCGCCGGCCTGGTGATCGTGTTTGCCATCTTCATGCTGTTGAAGCGCGAGGACCTTCGCGACCGCGTGATCCGCCTGACCAGCCGCGGGCGGGTCAACTTCTCCACTCAGGCGGTCGATGACGCCGCGGCCCGTATCAGCCGATGTCTGCTGGCGGAGCTATTCGTCAACGCCGCATACGGGCTGGCGGTGGCCCTTGGGCTGTGGACCATCGGCGTCACGCTCGGCGCGGCCGAAGGGGGCTTCCCCAATGTGCTGCTGTGGGCGCTTCTGTGCGGGGTGTTGCGGTTCGTTCCGTACGTCGGGCCGGTGATCGGGGCGGCCTTTCCGCTGGCGATCGCGTTCGGTTTTTTCCACGGCAACAGCATCTTCGTGGCCGCCTTGGTGATGTTCATCTCCCTGGAGATCGCCGTCCAGTTCGTCGAGCCGCTGCTTTACGGGTCCAGCACAGGCATCTCCGCACTGGCCATCGTGGTCTCGGCCATTTTCTGGACCGCGGTGTGGGGATCTATCGGGCTGCTGCTTTCCATGCCGCTGACGGTGCTGCTGGTGGTGATGGGCAAGTACGTTCCGCAACTGAAGTTCCTGGACATTCTGCTGGGCGACGAGCCGGTCCTGGAGCCGCCTGAGCGGATCTACCAGCGGCTGTTGGCCCTGGACCAGGAGGAAGCCGTCGAACTGGCGCAGGCCTACGCCAGGGAGCGTTCGGCGGAGGCGCTGTACGAGGAGGTGCTCATACCCGTCCTGACGATGTCCACGCACGACAGCAACCGCGGCAAGTTGGACGACCGGCGGCAGCGTTTCATCCACAAGAGCCTTCGGGTCATCATTGAGGAACTGGGCGAGAAGCAGCAACTGCCCCCCGGCTCGCTACCCGAGGAACCCCCACGGGTCCAGAGGCCCGACGACGGAAACCCTCAAGATCGGGAGCCCTCGGGCAAGGCGCCGCAGCCGCCGGTGGTGCGCGTTCAGGTGCCGGAGGGCCGCACCGTCAACGTGTTGGTACTGCCCGCCGGTGAGGAGGCCGACGAAATCGCCGGCCTGATGCTGGCACAACTGCTGGAGGGCCGTGGATATTGTGCAGCCGTCGCCTCGGCCTCATCGCTGGTGGGCGAGGTGCTGGCGATGGTCGAGCAGCGGCAGGCGCACGTGGTCTGCGTGTCAGCCATGCCGCCGGGGTCGGTGGCGCGGGCCCGATACCTCTGCAAGCGGTTGCACGAGAAGCACGCGGACCTGCCGACCGTCGTCGGTCTGTGGGCCTTCCGCGGCAAACTGGCGGCGACGAACGCCCGGCTGGCCCTGACGGCGCCGGGACAACTGGTCATCAACCTGCGGGACGCGCAGGAGCACATCGACCATCTGGCGCAGCCATCGACTATCGCCGCCACGTCCAGCCGACTCTGAACAAGCACCGCGTAAGCCAAGGTTGTGTTCGACGAGCTAACGCTCTACCACGAGCCCGGCTATCGCCCCGGCCCGCAATATGTGCGCGAGATGAAGCGACACGACATTCTGCCGGCCTCCTGCCGCATCCCGACGTCGCCGTCAAACCTGCCCTCGCCAGGGCCCCCCGACGGCCAGGCGCTCGCTTCGGGTATGCCAGACCCCACCGAGACCGGGGCCCGAACCGAGCCGGCTGCGTTGTGCCAGCGTTTCCGGGAAATGCTTCCGTTCCGTTCTGGCGAGCGGCGTTCTCTCGTGCACACCGGGGAGAACGAACATCAAGAGGGCAGGACGTTTCGCCATCGTCGCCGCCGGGGTCCTGGCCATGCTGGGCCGCTCGCCTCCCGCCTCGTCGAAGGGCAGCCAGTTTCCCGCCCGCCACCCCGTCATCATCGGGTCGTTGAACAATGCAGGTAGCGACGCTTGTGGAGCATAGGAGAACGAAGATGAGATACACCTGCTTGAGCGCCGCCGCGATCGTCCTGTGGGCATGTTGCGAACAGCCGGCCGCCGGCGAGAAGGCGACCGCGTCGCCCGCCGAGGCCGAGCGTCTGGCCAAGGCGCTTGCCGGGCCCATGCGCGGCGTGGAGGAGGTCGTCTTCGCGGTACGTTCCAAGACGTACGACCACTGGTATGCCAACTTCGGCTACTGGACCGACGACGCCAACCGAATGGCTTACGGACGCGGCGGAACCCGGCTGTGTCGCCTGCACCTGCGCACCGGCAAGCTGACGGTCCTACTGGAGGACGGCCAGGGGAGCATCCGCGATCCCATGGTCCACTATGACGGCAGGACGATCCTGTTCTCGTACCGCAAGGGCACGGGGCGGTATTACAACCTGTACGAGATGCAGGCAGACGGCACGGGCCTGCGCCAGGTGACGCGGGGGCCATGGGACGATATCGAGCCCACGTATCTGCCCGACGACAACATCGTCTTCGTCTCCTCGCGCTGCAAGCGGTGGGTGCCGTGCTGGAGGACGCAGGTGGCTATTCCCTACCGATGCGACCGCAAGGGCGAGAAGATGACTGCGATCTCCTCCAACGTCGAACACGAGAACACGCCCTGGGTCCTGCCCAACGGCCAGATCCTGTATACAAGGTGGGAGTACCTGGAGCGTAGCACGACCCGCTTCCACCAGCTCTGGACTTTCAATCCCGACGGCACCGGCGCGATGGTCTTCGCCGGAAACAGCCGCTCCGGGCCGGGGGGGGTGCTCATCGACGCCAAACCGATCCCGGGCACGAACAAGGTGGTCGCGACGGAGTCTCCCGACCACGGTCGCGCGGACCATGACGGCGCCCTTTGCATCTTCGATCCCGATGGGGGCCCCGATGACAGGTCCAGGTTGCTGCATCTGGGAGGCACCAAGGACACGGTTGACTATCGCGATCCATATGCCTTTGCGGAGGACTGCATCCTTGCCGCACAGGGCCCGCGGCTCGTCCTGATGAACGCGGCCGGCGAGATCGGCACGCTGTACAGTGAGACATGGGAACCCGTGCCGCGGAGTGCAACGGTATGGATCACGGAAAAGCCGGACGGCTGGCTGAATTACGGCTACCGGCGAGCGTTCATCGCCGCGGCCGCGAAGGGGGGCCTCAAGTCGGAAGACCGGTTGGCCTATCACTACCGGAAAGACTGCTGGCAGATGGCCTACGGGGAGAAACCGGGGCCGGAGCCGGAGATGACGCACGCGGAGGCGCGAGAGGTTCGTCACCATCACGGCTGCACCGTCTGCGCGGGTCCCATGGAGATTCACGAGCCCCGGCCGCTGGGCGAGCGCCCGCGTGAGCGGGTGGTCCCGGATCGCACCGACCCTACGCGAGACACGGGCCGGATGATCCTCGCCGACGTCACGCACGGCCGGAACATGGCCGGGGTCGAACGCGGCGAGGTCAAGAAGCTCCTGGTCATGGAGGAGCTGCCCCGGCCGGTCGGTTGCACCGGCAGAGCACACATGATTTATGGTGGCACCGGCAGCAGCAACTTCTGCCTGCATCGCATCCTCGGGACCGTGCCGGTCGAGAAGGACGGTTCGGCGTACTTCGAGGTGCCGGCGCTGAGAAGTCTGTTCTTCGTGGCGTTGGATGCGAACGACATGGCGGTGAAGCGGATGCAGAGCTTCGCGACCGTCATGCCCGGCGAGACGACGGGCTGCGTGGGGTGCCACGAATACAGGTACGACGTCCGCGGCCAGCGGCCCAATCTCGCGGCCCTGCACAGGCCGGCCAGCGAGATCGAGCCGGTCGCGGACGTTCCGGACATCATCGACTATCGCCGCCACGTCCAGCCGATCCTGGACAAGCACTGCGTCAAGTGCCATGACCGGCAGGTCCGGAAGTGCCGCCCCAAGGGCGTGCCGCTGGTTGGCGAAGGGGGCCTGTTGACCAGCTTCGAGCACTTGGCCCAACTGACGGGCATCGGAAGATCCTCCTCGGCACGGGATTGGGGCAACGGCGACCTGCCCCCCAGATCGGCGGGTTCGGTGGTGAGCAGACTGCTGAAGATGATAGACGAGCACCATCAGAAGGTGTCGTTGACGGCCCGGGAGCGGAACCTGATCCGCGTGTGGATCGATTCCGGCGCGCAGTACGCCGGGACCTACGCCGCCCTCGAGGTGGAAATCGCCAGGGATGTCTTCCAGGACATCTGGGGCAAGCAACGGAGCGAGAGGGAGGCCGGCACGAAGGTGACGCGGACGGACCCCACGGCGTCCACGAAGGTCTTCGATCGCCGCTGTTCCTCGTGCCACCCCCAGGTCAGCCGACGGGCATTGGCGGTGAACTTCCATCGCCCCGAGGAGTCGTGGATCCTGCTGGCGCCGCTGGCGAAGGAGGCGGGCGGATGGAACCTCTGCGTCGAGCGGCTTGGCGGGCAAGAGAACGTCAAACGCGTCCTCCAGGCCAAAGACACGAAGCAGCGCGAGCAGGCAGCCCAGCGAGACTCCAAGGCAAACACAGCGCAGTTCGATCAGATCCGGGCGACAAAGGAGATCTTCAAGGACGCCAACGATCCCGATTACCGGATCCTGCTGTCGGAAATCCGCAAAGCCAAGGTTGTGTTCGACGAGCTAACGCTCTACCACGAGCCCGGCTATCGCCCTGGCCCGCAATATGTGCGTGAAATGAAGCGACACGGCATTCTGCCGGCCACCTTCGACTCGCAGCGAGACCCGGCCGACGTGTACGAGCTGGACCGAGCGTACTTCCGCTCACTGTGGTGGCGTCCGGAAGCATCGGCGGAAAGGCGCGGGAATCCCTGAAGTCCCGTTGGACCACGAAGAACAGGAATGCTGCTCCTGCGCGGAGCGGGTACCATCTGGTTGTGCAGGCCCAGCGAGCTTCGTCAGGCGGCTCGGGGCCTTGGGGCCAGACGCAAATGGCATAGATCGAAGTTCCCGGCCCGATAATGAGGGAACCCCTTCTTTTGGAAGGGGTTCCGTTTGAT
>CAYWTX010000220.1:0-1601 GCA_964461295.1 uncultured Planctomycetaceae bacterium
TCCAGCATCCACCGCGGGTCCATCCGGTAGAGGTTCCACAGGATCTGGGCCCGCACGAACGCCAGCAGCCGCTCCCTCGCGTCTCGGTGCGCCGGATCGTTGATCGCCCGCGACAGCGCGTGGTCGCGGTCCGTCCGCAGCCCCGGCGGCGTGACCCGCACGGCCGTCACGGCCTCGTCCATGCTGTACCGGTTGTACGCGGCGAGGAACTCCTCGCCCACGCCGACGCCCAGGCCGGCCAGCAGATCCACGTATCGCCTCACGCCCGCGACGCCCATCAGCGCGGCCAGCTTGTCCGCCTGGATGCTCTGGCGCCCCTGGCGGCCAAGGTCCTTGTCCAGCGGCGCCTCGGCGATGGGGCGGAACGCGGCCACGACATCCCGCGTCAACCCCTGCGGCGGCGAGCCCAGCAGGTCCTGCATCTGGGCCGCCCACTGGCGTTTGTACGCCCAGTGCATGTCATCGAGCATCCACCCGATTTTGAAGAAGTAGATCCACCCTAACTCCTTGTACAGGCCCAGGCTGTCGCGGTTCAGCGGGATCGCCTCGTCGCGCAGCAGCCGGATGGCGTTGTTCACCCAGCGCCACCGCTGTTCCGGCGTGTGCGTCGCCACCGAAATGTTCCAGCCCATGTTCCACGCGTGGAACGCCCAGACGCTGGGGAACCTCTTCTGCAGCCGGCAGATCATCCGCGCCTGCTGCATCGCGTCGTAGTAGCGCCCCTGCTCCTTGAACTGGTCGGCCCGCAGCCACAGGTACGTCACGAGGAACGCCCGCCCGGGCACGATCTCCTCCAGGTCCGTCCGCGTCGCGCGGCGTTCCTGGATGATCCCGGCCGGCACGATGCACGCCACCGCGATCGCGGCGGCCAGCAGTTGCGCTTGTCTCGGACGTTCCATTCGCTAAGTCCAACCTGCCAGGTGTCGAGCGCCAAATGAGGACGCGGGACCCCGTGCCTCTTCCCTTGACACTTCCCACTGTCTCTTCCTACACCTGCACCCTCGCCAGCTCGCGCCGGCTGAAGACCCAACACGCCACCAGCAGCAGCAGCGTGCCGCGGATCGCCACCGTCATGGCCCCCGCCTCGGCCAGGCTGGCCCACGGCACGGCCAGCCCGTCCACCACGAACCGGGTGCCCAGCGTCGAGCCGACGTCGGGCAGCACGACGTTCAGCGTGTAAAGGACGCCCTCGCCGAAGCGAAGGAACGGCGTCATCTCGCCGGCGTCCAGGCCGATGCGAATCGCCTCGGTCAGGAACCGGATCGCCGCCGCCACGCACAACAGCACCAGGCTCAGCAGGCAGCCCACCGGGAACGACACGAAACTGCCCGCCAGCGTGCCCAGGGCGGCCAGGAACGCCAGCCCCATCGCCATCAGTACGAATGTCTTGATGAAGTTCGGTTCGAACGCCCCCACCGCGTACAGCACCGAAACGTCGCCGCTGTTCAGTATCACGCTGGCGGGCGATCGGTTGATGTACCGCACCACCAGGTCGCCGTTGGCGTCCGCCAGCCGGGCCGGCACCACCAGCGTTCCCCGCATGTCCACCGGCGCGCCGGGGCGCGGCTCCTCATAGAAATACGTGCCGCGCGTGCTGGGGT
>CAYWTX010000221.1:0-7071 GCA_964461295.1 uncultured Planctomycetaceae bacterium
GGCCAGACGGTGCTCGAATGGTCCCCCGACCCCGACAACGCCAGCGACGTGGGCAACGTGCTCGGCTTCACGGGCGCGAGGCTGGACGTGGCCACCGGCCTCATCCTGATGCGGAACCGTTACACCCACCCCTCCCTCGGCCGATTCACGAGCGCCGACCTGGAAGGGTACATCGATGGCCTGAGCGTGTATCAGTACTGCGGCAGCGGGCCGGCGGATGCGACCGACCCGATGGGGTTGGGACTCTTAGACGATTTGTGGGACCGAAATCTCGGAACCATAATCGGGATCAGCGAGGTCGTACTCCCGCAGGCGTTTCAGCCACGATGGCGCGCTCCAGAAAGCGATGCGATGGCCGCGGGGCGCAACCTAGGTCGGCAAGTGGGTGCAGCTGTCTCTGTGGCTGAGGAAGTGTATGGCAGCGTGATGATGGCAGAGGGACTAGCCACGATAGTGATGGGTGCTCTTGGCGGTGGCGTTGGCGGGACCGTGGTCGAGCCAGGCGGCGGTACCGCCGTAGGCGGAATTGCCGGGGCCGCCGGGGCTGCCGTGGCCGCGGCCCCCCAGATTGTCGGAGGAGGCGCGCTTCTTGCCAATGGCGCGGCTGGACTGGAGCGATATAAGAATCTCAATCCGATGGAGTATCAGTCGGGGGGATCCCCGGCCTCAAGTAGGTCAATGCCTGGCGCAAGAGGAACACAGGTCACGAGTAAGACAACCTGGAAAGGAAAGTGCGGGCGTGTGGACGTCGAGAACCCGGCACCGGGAAGACGTCCTGGGCAGGTCCATTACCAGGATGCACAAGGCAATAAGTATCTGTATGACCCCGCGACGGGCCAGTTCAAGAACGCGCCGCGCTCGGTGAACAAGTTGCTTGAAGATGACGAGTTCCGAAAAGGCGTTGAGAAAGGCCTCAGGTACTTGGGGGAACAATGATACTTCATAGAGTCAATCTGCGGATGCAAACGCTGTGCCCTCAAGGAGTCGATGTTCTGCGTGCTCCCTTGCCTGGGGAGTTGAAAGCTGTCATTGCCTCCGGCGCGGTTGATATTGAAGGCTGCGTATTCCTGAGGTCACTGTTCAGAAAGGCTCATGTTAGTCGCTCCAACTTCCCTGATGCCACGGGCTACGAATGCTTTGTGAACCACTTACACATGGAGGACGTCGTTGATACGGATATGATTGCAGTCGGTATCACTTTTCTTGAGGAGATATCCGAGGGGTTGCTCCGCGACTTCGGAGATCGGCGTTTTCAGGGCATTATTACGATTGATGGAGTGACCTGTGCCGTCCGGTTTCATACAGTGCGCCCGGGCGAACAGTGGCTGTCGGACAACCTTGATGAGTACAAGGAGGAGGGTGTATGTGTACTTGACTTGTAGCCGCAAGTGGCGCAAAGCCAGCCCTCAGGCTTCAGTATGAGGGGGAAACTGGGGGGGGGAAACTAGGGACGCGCCCACTAGTGTCCGGGAGTGGGAAACTAGGGACGCGCCCTAGTTTCGGCCAATCGAGGGACACAATACACATTTCGGGCATAGTCTGGGGACACTATACGGTTTCTCGTAAGCATCGGAAAGGAAGCGGGTAGCGGCCTCCTTTCCGGCGACAAGTGACGGTGTACGGAAGGGACGCAGAAGGGACACACTGTGATGGACGCTGTCGGTCGGCCGACGGCAAGCGGCCGTGGCCGCGCCGAACGGCGGGGCGCGAGCGGGGTCCACGACCGTTCTTGCGGCGTTTCCTCAACCTGAAGGGGTGAGATTCGACAGCCCAGGGCAACGCCCTGGGAACGCGCATCCGAAGATGGGGAAGCCCTGAAAGGGCGAAAGAAACCGTTGCCTGGGCGGGCAGTTCTTGCGCCCTTTCAGGGCTTGTTGCTTTGGGACATCCGTTCCCAGGGCGTTGCCCTGGGCTGTCATACATCAGCCCTTCAGGCTGAAGAGGCGAGGCAACTGCGGTCATGGACCCGCGGAACGTACGGATTTGACAGATTCGCGGCGACGGGGGATACCAGGTGATCGCCTCGATCCCGCCGTCGCTGAACCGGTGAATGATCGTGCGGACCCACGCGGCCGAGCAGGCGACGCCTTCGGCGATGGCCGAGTTGTCCCGCCCGCCGCGCGAAAGCAAGATGATGCGGGCGTGCAGACTGTTGACCGTGTTGGCCAATTGTCGTTTCATACGATGCAGCTTGCCGCTCTCCCAAGGGCGCAGCTTCCGTGCCGCCACCTTCGCCATGTGATGTTCTCCACTGTTGTTCGCGGTTGCGTCAACAACCGCAGTGGAAAACTTATGTAGACTACCTGTTGTGCTGGCGCAAGTGCCTTATGCACCACTAGTTGCGGAACGCAACTGTCCAACTGGAAACGGCACTAGTGATGCGTCAGGCTTGATTCTATGGGTACATGGCACAGCCCATACAGGCTGGCGCACAGGTTGGAAAGCCTGTGCCGCCCAAAGAATTGACAGTGACGCCACACTAGCCGAATCTGACTTGCCGTAGGCCGAGATTGCCGAACGCCTCGGGTTCAGTTCGCGCACCTACATGGTCCATTCTGTCGCCAACCGCCTCGTCGCCTCGCCGCGCGCTTTCCGCCGCCGTCGGCCGATTGCGTGGCAGAGACGCTTGCTTCGCCAACGGGGGCAACGTTGCCTCCGACCTCAAGAGCAGGTGGCTGACCGTCCAAGGCGAGAGGGGAGGGCACAGGCTGGAGGATGGAACAACTCGATATCCTGGCGGGAAGGCGCGGGCACCTGCCGCGCTGGCAACCCGGATGCCGCCGGCGCGGCGGCGCTTTGCGGAGCAGCGATCGTCGACCTGGACGCGCGGGGCGCGGCCGCAGTTACCCGAGCACTTTGCGGATCGCCCGTATCCGCCCATCCAACGTATTGCGGTCGGGGGCTTCGACCGTGACGTACAGGGCGTTTTCCTCCGGCGCGGGGCGGGCGTAGAACCACCAGTCCTCGTAGCGGCAGGTCAGACCCTCCTGCCGCTCGATCTCGCCGGTGGAGAAGGTTTTCGCCAGTTCGGCCAACTTGGCGGCCTTGTCGGGCACGGGGAACGCCATCTCGCCGCTGAGGGCGTAGCGGTTCAGCGGGGCCAGCATCCGGCTGAGCGACTCGCCGGCCGCCGAGACCGCGGACGCCGCGGCCGCCAGGGCGATGAACGGGCTTTCGCAGTTGAAGTTGTCGCGGAAGTAGAACCGCCCGCTCAGGTCGCCGCCGAACACGCCGTGGCCGTCGGCCATGGCCTTCTTCATGGCCACGTGCCCGACGCGGTCGCGGCGTGGCACGCCGCCCGCGGCCCGCACCGCCTCGGCCACCACGCGCGACGACCGCGGGTCGTACACGATGGCCGCGCCGGCGTTTTCCTCCAGGAACGTCGCCGCCAGCAGCGCCGCCATGCGGTCGCCGCGGACGGCCTGCCCGCGGTCGTCCACGAACACGCAGCGGTCGGCGTCGGCGTCCATGCACACCCCGAAGTCGGCGTCCCAGGCCACCACCGACGCTGAAAGTTGGGCCAGGTTCGCCTCGTCCAGCGGCTCGGGCCCATGGGCCGGCTCGCCCTCCATCCCGAAGTTCAGGGGCAGCAGTTCCAGCCCGTCCACGTCGCCCAGCACGGCCGGGACGGTCTTGCCCGCCATGCCGTTGGACGCGTCGACCACAACGCGCAGCGGGCGCGCCAGTCTGAGGAACTTCTGGACGTGCTTGCGGTAGTCCTTCCACAGATCGGTCTGGAACACCGGCGCCATGGAGGCCGACACGGGCATTCGCCGCAGCGTGCGGCAGATGTGGCGGACTTCGTTGAGCCCGGTGTTCTGGCTGACCGGGCGGGCCTTGGCGCCGGCGATCTTGAAGCCGGCCATGTCCGATCCGTCGCTGGAGGCGGTGATCTGCACCCCCCCGCACGTGCCGAGGTGGTTGATGGCGAAGTACACCATCGGCGTGTCCACGGCCCCGATATCCACGCACCCGGCGCTGGAGGCCGTGATGCCGTCGATGAGCGCGTCCATCAGCGTGCGGCTGTGGCCGCGCATGTCGCGCCCGGCGACGACGCGGTTGGCGGCAGCCTGTCCGCGCTCATAGCCGCTGACCAGGCTGCGGAGGAACTGCGCGGCCGCGTGCCCGACCTTCCAGGCCAGGTCCTCGTCGACTTCCTCGGCGTAAAGGCCCCGGATGTCGTTGGGTCGGAAGATGTTGTCGATCACTGCCATGCGATGCCAGCTTCTGACGGCGATTATTGGCCTAATGCCGGCGAAAAGCAATTGCCGAAGTTTGACTTACGGTCTTTCCACCCGTATAAACTGCCTGGCACAATCACGCATGGCTCGCGGCGGCGGGAATTCGGCCCGGCGGCGCGGCGGCTCAACAGAAGAGGATGGCAACGATGTCGGGAACGCGAAGTTTGCTGTCGGCGGCCTTGCTGACCGCCGCTTGCGCCGGCGGTTGCGTTTCGTCCGGGCCCGTCGACGTGAACTATGTCACCCGCTACCAGGAGTCCCTGGCCGCCCGCGGCGCGCAGGATCGCGGCAAGGAAGGTGCCGAGCCCATGACGCCCGGGAAGACCGCCGCCGGGCCGGAGCTTGCCACCCAGCAGCCGCAGGTCGTCGGCGAGATCCGCGTCGCCCAGGCGCACCGCATCGTGAAGGACACCGAGGGCAAGCCCCTCCGCGACGAACAGGGCCGCATGAGCGTGCGCCTGGTTCGCATCGAGCGGCAGTTTGATCGGGACCCCAACAAGGCCGGCGCCCTCACCGTCCGGGCCGAGGACGAGGCCGAGTACGAGCTGGGCACCGCGCAGGTCAAGACCCTCGACGAGTTGCCCAAGGAGTTCCGCCTCGATGCCGACACGGTCGGGCCCGAGCAGATGGAACTCGTCGAGCCCATCCGCGTCGCCTCCGGCAGCGGCGAACGGCTCTACTCCAGCAGCGCGGTCGGCGTCGTTCCGCTCACGCTGGACGAGGCCATCATGCGGGCGCTGGCCAACAGCCTGGAAATCCGCGTCGTCAGCTTCGACCCGGCCATCTCGCGCGAGGAAATGATCCAGGCGGCCGCCGCGTTCGACGCCGTGCTGGTCGGCGGCTTGAAGATGAACAAGCAGGACAACATGCCTGCCAGTTCGCTGGTGGGTTCGCAGAACAAGGTGATGCAGTACAGCCTCGGCGTCAAGCAGCACACCCTCACCGGGGCCGACTACTCGTTGCAGTACGCCCTGACGCGCACGTGGGACGACAGCCCGTTCGACGACCCCGGCCTGAGGACCCGCTGGGAGCCGACGCTGGTGATGCAGGTGACCCAGCCGCTGCTGCGCGACTTCGGCCCGGCCGTCAACCTCGCCAAGCTCCGCGTCGCCCGGCTCAACAAGAAGGTCAGCGACCAGCAGTTTCGCGACCGCGTCGAGCAGATCGTCAACCAGGTCATCGGCAACTACTGGTTCCTGACGCAGGCCCGCCGCAACTACCGCATCCAGCAGTCGCTGCTCCGTAGCACCCTGCTGACCTACCGGACGGTCTACGGCCGGCGGCGCGGCGACGCCGCCATGGTCGTCATCAAGCAGGCCGAGGCGTCGGTGAAGATTCGCGAGGCGGCGCTCATCCGGGCTCGCCGCGGCATCTTCGACGCCCAGGACCGCATGGTGAAACTGCTGGCCGACCCCCAGCTCAACCTGCTGGCCAAGATCGAGGTCGTGCCCGCCACGCCGCTGGCCGAGCAGCCCATCCGCCTGGACAATGCCGAGCAGTTGCTCATCGCCCTGCGGAACAACCCCGTGCTGGAGCAGGCCCGTCTGGGCATCAGCGTCGCCCAGGTGAGCGTGGACGTGGCGCGCAACCAGCTCCTTCCCCGCCTGGACCTGCAAGCCACCGCCGGCATTCAGGGCCTGGCCCACAGCGTCGAGAACGCCAACGAGGTCATGTTCAACGGCGACTTCGCCAGCTACGGCCTGCAACTCACCTTCGAGGTCCCCATCGGCAACCGCGAGCGGTGCGCCCTGCTGCGACAGCGGCAGTTCGAGAAGACCAAGTCCATCGTCCAACTCCAGGAACTGGCCGACCAGGTGAGCGTCGCCGTCAACCAGAGCGTCCGGCAGGTGGAGCTGGCGTACCTGGAACTGCTGGCCCAGCGCGACGCCGTCCGCGCCTCGCGCGACCAGCTCACCGGCCTGAAGGCCCGCTGGGACATCGTCGAGAAGACCCCCGAGTTCACGCGAACCCTCCTGGCCGCACAGGAAACCCTCGCCGGGACCGAGGCCGCCGAACTCCAGTCCGTCATCGACTTCAACACCGCCCTGGCCGATCTTGCGCGAGCCACCGGCGTGGTCCTGTCCACCCACGGCGTGAAGGTCGACATGGAGAAGCTGTCCGAGTCGCTGCGCCAGGGCGTGGTGCCGACGACCCAGCCGGCCTGTTGCCCGAAGACCGTCGAAATGCCCTGCACGATCGTCGAATGAATTGCCGCCTCCAAATGGGAAGGAAGCGGCCGGGGACGACGAGGAGAACGAAAACCAGGACGAGTACGAGCAGGGATGGACCGTTCCGCTCGTCCTCGTGCTCGGCTGCATCTTCATCGCCATGGACGTATCCAGAATCCATCGTCTCCTTCGGCTCATCACGCTGCTCCAGAGCGGCCGGGGGTACACCGCGACCGATCTGGCGCGGGAGCTGGAGGTCAGCCGCAGGACGGTCTTCCGCGATCTGAACGTTCTGGAGATGGCGCACCACTGCTGTCCAAGATAATCGCGGCGTAGTGTCCTGCCTGGCTTTTCTGGGGTGATTCTGCTCGGATTGCTGGGTTTTGGACGGCCTCAAGCCTTCCTGCGACTGGCTTCCGCTCCGTCCTTCGCCGCCGCCGTTTCAGGTTCCCCCGTTTTGCTGTCCAGGATATTCGCAAAAAGTGGCAACGCATATTCCAGCGGCTCCGACGCCGGATACGCATACGGTTCCTCCAGCCATTTCCACAAGTCACGGTACGTCAGCAGGTTCATCCGCAGCATGGCGGCCAGGTTCGACAGGCTCCAGCCGAAGCTCGACCGCAACTGCATCAGCTTCAGCAGCAGCATGCTGATCAATGCTG
>CAYWTX010000222.1:0-1624 GCA_964461295.1 uncultured Planctomycetaceae bacterium
TTCGCCTTCGTCCACGACCTGTTGGCCCCTCTGTATCACGAGGACAATGGTCGTCCCGCCTACAACCCCGAAGTGATGGTGCGCCTGATCTTTCTGCAGTTGCAGTACAAGCTCTCGGATCGCGGCGTGGTGGATCGCGCCCAGACCGACCATGCCTTCCGCTACTTCCTCGGCCTGGACTGGAGCGACGAGTTGCCCCATCCCACCAGTCTCACCAAGTTCCGCGAACGGTTGGGTGAAGAGGGCTTCAAGGCGCTGTTTCACGGGATTCTCAAGCAGGCCTTGGAACGCAAGCTGGTCTCCCAGAAGCGGCTGCTCATCGACAGCTACAACGTGCAGGCCGACATCGCCGTGCCGGGGTTTCGCCCGCTACTGGACCGCATTCTGGGCCGGGCGATGGCCGCCCTGGAGGGCGTGCCGGGGCTGGCCGAGGAGTGCGAGTACCTGCGCTCCGAACACGAGGGGTTGCGGGAGGACAAGTCCTACCGGCTCGGGGCGGAGTTTCGCAAACTGCTCTTGGCCGAGTGGCTGTCGTTGGCCGAACTGACGGCGCAGACGCTGGAGGAGATCACGTCGGCGCAGCGGACGCCGGAGCAGCGCGAAGCCCTGGAACTGCTCAACGACGCGCTGCAGCGGGCGGCTCGACACGGCCAGCGCAATATCAAGCAGGATAACCTGCTCAACGACGTGGACAAAGACGCGCGCTGGGGGCGCAAAAAGCGGGGCCAGCAGTCGCAGGCGGGCTACAGCGAACAGTTGGCGGTGGACGCGGCGAGTGGGATCGTCACACATGTCGAGGTTTTGGCGGGGAACACTGACGACAGCGAGGCGCTGCAGATGGTGGTGGCGGGACATGTTGCGGGCGTGGGTGACAAGCCGGATGAGGTCGTGACGGACAGCAAGTACGCCAGCGGGGACAACCGGGCGTATCTGGCGAGCGAGGCGATTACGGATCACATGGCAGTGCCGCCACCCAAGGGCAGCAAGCAAGGGAAGTTCTCGACCACGGATTTCGCCGTGGAGTTCGACGAGACGGGCCGGCCGACGGTGGCGCTGTGCCCGGCGGGGCAGTTGGCCGAGGCGCCGCGGTGGAAGAAGGAGAATCACAACTGGGTCTTTCAGTTCCGGAAGGCGCAGTGCGAGGGTTGCCCGTTGCGGGAGCGGTGCAGCAAACAAAAGCGGGGGCGGCAGTTGTCGGTGGACCAGCACTACGAGTTGACCGCGCAGGCGCGGGCGCGGCAGGCCAGTGACGAGGGCCAGGCGGCGCAAATCGCGCGGCTGGGGATTGAGCGACAGTTCAGCATCCAGCAGCGACAGGGCGGCCGGCGGACGCGGTATCGGGGGCTGGAGAAGAATCGCATGCTGGGCTGGGCATGGGGGCTGTACCTGAACGTGCGGCGGATGGCGAGTTTGCTTGAAGTTGAACAAGTCAGCCTGGGGAGGACTGTGCCTGAAAGTTGAACAGTAGGCCGCAAGAGCAACGAGAGGGGCGTGGAACCTGCTGTAGAGGGCTTCTGAGACGAAAAACCGAGGAACATGCGGATTCGGAGGCCAAACTTGAACTTCGAATGCAATCGAAGGGCGGGTTCTTCAGCTATCAGATCATGGCGATGACGACCAACAA
>CAYWTX010000223.1:0-5233 GCA_964461295.1 uncultured Planctomycetaceae bacterium
GGCGCGAAAGGGTCGAGGCGTCCACGCCGTCCAGCAGCACCGCCCCGCTGTCAGGGCGGTCGAGCAAGCCCACCACGTGCAGCAGCGTGCTCTTGCCGCTGCCCGAGGCGCCCACCACCGAGACGAACTGCCCGGCCTCGACCGCGAAGCTCACTCCGCGCAGCACGTGCAGCGTCGTGCGCCCCAGGTGGTATCTCTTGTGCAGCGATCTGACCTCGACGGCCAGGCCCGCCCTGGGCGGCTGGTCACTCATAGCGCAGGGCCTCCACGGGCTGCCTTCGCGCCGCGGCCAGCGCGGGGAAGATCGCCCCCGTCAGGCCGGCCAGCATCGCGCCCAGCACCACCTTGACCACCGACGACAGCCGCACCTCGTTGGGGATCTTCTCGAACATGAACGTCTCGCGGCTCCACACCTCGAAGCCGAACGTCCGCGCCACCCAGTCGTGGATGGGGTTGATGTTCCAGACGAACGACACGGCCCCGATCACGCCGATGACGCTGCCCACCAGGCCGATGGCCGCGCCGTAGCTCAGGAAGATCGCGGCCACGCCCTGCCCGCTGGCGCCCACCGCCTTCAGCACGCCGATGTCGCGGGTCTTCTGCACCACGATCACGTAGAAGATGACGAAGATCAGGATGATCGCGACGACGGAGATGATCCCCAGGATGATCACCATCAGCGTGCGCTGGCTCTCGATCTGCTGCACCAGGCGTATCTGCCGGTCGCGCCACGTGTCGACGTAGACGTGGCTGCGGGCCACCACCAGCCCCCGCGCGGCGTACTGCCCCTCGAACTCCCGGAAGACCCGCTCGACGCGGGCGTTGATCTCCTTGAGCTTCTCGCCGCGTCCCCATTCCGGCGCCACCTTCACGTGAATCTGCGAGCAGCGGGCCGCCTCCACCACGCCCTTGGCGTCGCCCGACGCGATCTGCTCGTCCATGTTGTTCAGCCGCTGGATCGCCTCAAACGGCACGTAGACCACTTCCGAATCGATGCTCGACACGTCCGTGGCGCAATCGTCGATCACCGTGAACTGCCGCGTCACCGGCGCCATGCCGGTGGCCTTCAGGTCGCGCCCGAACGGGATCAGCGACAGGCCGATGTTGTGCCCAGGCCCCAGGATCCGCACCGTCTCGCCCTTGGGCGTGCGGAAGCTCAGCCCGGGGATTCCCAGCCCCAGGATCACGCGGTCCTCCGGCCCCTGGATCGCCTGCCGCTGGCGACGGGCCAACTCCTCCTCCAGCACCTTCCGCCGCGGCTCGTTGCCTTCCTCCACCGCCTTGTCCAGTTCCTTCCGCAGCGCCTCGATCCGCAGGCGGTTGTCCCCGGCCAGGCCGAAGTTGTCGATCGCCGTCTGCTGCCAGCCCTCGGCGATGCTCAACCGCTGGCGCAGCGTCGCCACGTCGGCGCCCGGCGGGGCGCGGCCGCCCTCCTCGTCGATTCGCCGGCCAATCGCCTGCAACTTGCCCAGTTCCGCCCTGAGCCGATCGAGGATGGCCGGCGTGGGCGGGTCGAACGTCGGGTTCGGCCAGTTCTTCTGAACGAACAATCCTTCCTCGAAATCACTGACGCTCGCCCGCTCCGGCAGGCGGATGCCGGTGACCTGCACCGGGCGGCGGAAGTCCGGGTCGCCGGGGATCTGCAGGATGCCGTACGTGAGGATGAACGGCGAGGCGCCCTCGACCTCGGGCACCTGCTTCCTCAAGCGGGCGATGAAGTCGTCGTAGTAGGCCATGCCGCTGAGGCTCGGCGTGGAGACGACGATGTCGCCGAAGAGCCCCTTGGCGGCCCGTTCGATCTTGTCCACGAACCCGTTGAGCACGCTGACGACCACCAGCATCATCAGCACGCACAGCGAAACCCCGATGGTGGCGAAGTACGCCAGTCCCCGGCGAAACAGGTACTTCAGGCACAGGGTGAGCTTGTACATGTTGGCTGCCTGGTTGCTCGGTTGATTCGCACTCGAAGAAGGTGTGTGTGCGCCGGCGGGCAAAGCCCGCCGGCTCGACCCAGCCTACTGCTGCGCCGCCTGCTTCTCCGGCCGCAGCAGCGGGAACAGAATCACGTCGCGGATGCTCGTCGTGTTTGTCAGCAGCATGATGACCCGGTCGATGCCGATCCCCAGCCCGCCCGCCGGCGGCATGCCGTGCCGCAACGCACGCACGAAGTCCTCGTCCATCACGCGCATCGTCTCGCCCTCGGCCTCGCCGCGAACCTGCTGGGCGAAGTTCGCCTCCTGCACGGCCGGGTCGTTCAGCTCCGTGTACGCGTTGCCGATCTCCATGCACGCGACGTACGCCTCGAACCGCAGGGCGATCCGCGGATCCGCCGGATCACGCCGCGTCAGCGGGCACAGCTCGGAGGGGTAATCCATCACGAACGTCGGCTGGATCAGCGTCGGCTCGACCGTCGCCTCGAACACCTCGTTCACCACGACGGCGAGGTCCTTGTTGGATTCCTCGACGTGCAGTTCGCGGGCCTTGGCCCGCACGCCCGGCTCGTCCCACATCGACACGCCCGCGTGCTCGGCCAGCAGGTCGGCATACTTCGCTCGTCGCCACGGCCGCGTGTAGTCGATCTCGATGTCCCCGTACGGCAGCCTGGCCCCGCCGCAGATGCCCTCGGCCGCGCCGGCCACAAGCTCCTCGGTGATCTCCATCATCACGTTGTAGTCGCCGTACGCTTCGTACAACTCCAGCAGCGTGAACTCGGGGTTGTGCCGCGTGTCGATCCCTTCGTTGCGAAAGTTGCGGCTGAACTCGTACACTCGGGGCATGCCGCCCACCAGCAGCCGCTTGAGGTACAGTTCGGGGCTGATCCGCAGGAACAGTTCGCAATCCAGCGTGTTGTGGTGCGTGGTGAACGGCTTGGCGGCCGCGCCGCCGTAGACCGCCTGGAGCACGGGCGTCTCGACCTCGAGGTAGCCGCGTTCGTTCAGCCGCCGGCGGATGAAGTCCACGATCCGCACGCGCTTGCGGAATCGCTCCATCGATTCGGGGTTGGTCATCAGGTCGAGGTAGCGCCGGCGGTACCGGGCCTCCACGTCCTGCAGGCCGTGGTACTTCTCCGGCATCGGCTCCAGACTTTTGCACAGCAGCGTGAGCCGGTCGGCCCAGATGGTGATCTCGCCGGTCTTGCTCTTCTGGAGGAGCCCCTCTGCCGCGATGAGGTCGCCGAGGTCCAGCAGCTTGGCGAGCTGCCACTGCTCATCGGGCACGGCGTTCTTGCGGAAGGCGACCTGGATCGCGCCCGTGTCGTCGCGCACGTGGGCGAAGATCATCTTGCCCATGTCGCGCACGAGCACCAGCCGCCCGGCCACGTCGGCCCGCTGGCCTTCCGCGCCGTCCTGGTAGCGCGCGACGATGCTCCCGGCCGGCTCGGCCGTGGCGTACCGTCCGCCGTAAGGATCGACGCCGAGCTGACGCATCTTCTCCAGCTTGGCCTGCCTGTCCGCCTGCACTTTCTCGAGCATGGTCCTGCTTTCCGCGTCGCTTGTGGAATGCCGCATGATCGGCCCGCCGCGCCGCGAAGTCAAGGAGGTATGGCGTGTAGGGTGGAACGTGGAACCGCTGTATGACGGAATGGATTGGTGAAGCGACCATGACGGTCCGTGGACATGTCAAGAACGGCGTGGTGCTGGTGGACGGGCCCGAGAAGCTCGCCGACGGGATCGAAGTCTCCATCCGCCCGCTACAAACGCTATGAGCGATTCATCGGCAAGGCCGAGAATCTGCCTCCGGACTTCTCGATCGACCTCGATCATCTGAAGTAGCAGCCCCGGGCGAGATGATCCTGCTCTACCCTCGCGGTTCCCGCGATTTCGTGGACCGGTCCTCGCCGCCCTTGCGCTTCAGCACGGCCTGCTTGAGCAGGTACTCGATCTGCCCGTTGACGCTGCGCAGTTCGTCCGCCGCCCAGGACTCCAGGTCCTTCCAGAGCGCCGGGTCGATCCGCAACAGGAACTGTTTGCGCGCTTCCATTTCTCGAAGTCACCGGATGCCGCTACGTGTACAAGGTCCCCGTGTTGATGACGGGGTGAACCTGCGTGTCGCCGCACAGGACGACCATCAGGTTGCTGACCATCGTGGCCTTACGCTCCTCGTCCAACGTCACGACGTTCTTCTCGCCCAGTTCGCGCAGGGCCATCTCCACCATGCTCACGGCCCCGTGGACGATCTTCTGCCGGGCGGCGATCACCGCCTCGGCTTGCTGCCTCCGCAGCATCGCGCTGGCGATCTCCGGCGCGTACGCCAGGTGCGTCAGCCGCGCCTCCTCCACCAGCACCCCGGCCTTCGTGAGTCGCTCCTGCAACTCCCGCTGAAGGGCGGCCGCGACGTCGGCGGCTCCGCCCCGCAGGGTAGTTTCGTTCTCCTCGCCGTAGTCGTAGGGGTAGCAATTGGCCAGGTGCCGCAGGGCCGACTCGCTCTGGACCACGACGTAGTTCTCGTAGTTCTCCACGTCGAACGCCGCCTGGGCGGTGTCGAAGACCCGCCAGACGACCACGGCCCCGATCTCGATGGGGTTGCCGCGCTTGTCGTTGACCTTGATCTTCTCGCTGTTGAAGTTCCGCACGCGCAGCGAGATCTTCCGCCGCGGCTGGTAGCCCGGCGCGGCCAGGACAACACCCTTGCCGCCCTGGGCCTGGGTGACGCCGTTGGAGTAGAACGGGTTGCCCCAGTGGAACCCGCTGTTCCGCACCGTGCCCTTGTAGGCTCCGAAGAGCAACAGCACCCGCGCCTCGTTGGGCTGGAGGGCGAAGAAACCCGCCCACGTGACGCAACTGAGGAGGATCAACCCGATGCCCGGCAGCAGCGTCGCCAGGTTCGGCGAGCGGCCATGCGCTCTGACGGTGAGGACCACCAGCCACACGCCGCACGCCAGGATCAGCAGGTTCACAGCCAGCATGAACCATCCGTTGCGGACCCGCACCACACGTTCCACGCTCGTGTTCTCCGCTCTGTCGCCCATGTTTGCTCCTTTCGTACCAGTGAGTCCGCTTCCTGTGATATTGGGGTGATATCACAGTAATATCGCGATGTCAAGAGGAATCCTCGGCCATCGCGGGAACCCGACAGAGCCGTGCCGTGTCGGCACGGTCGGATGCGAATGAGGGACCGCTTCCCATCGCGGGAACCCGACAGAGCCGTGCCGTGTCGGCACGGTCGGATGCGAACAAGGGACCGCTTCCCATCGCGGGAACCCGACAGAGCCGTGCCGTGTCGGCACGGTCGG
>CAYWTX010000224.1:0-11286 GCA_964461295.1 uncultured Planctomycetaceae bacterium
GCTGGCCCTGCTGAAAGTCGAGCTGTAGGCGGCGTCCGGGCCGATGCCGGAGAACGTAGTCAGTACGTGCAACCTGAAATCAAACGGAACCCCTTCCAAAAGAAGGGGTTCCCTCATTATCGGGCCGGGAACTTCGGCCTAAACCGCAAGCAGCTTTGGAATGCATGTTTGTGACGCCGGAGGCACCGGATAATGTTTCCGCGCGCCCGCCTACTTCTTCGGCTTCACGTGGGCCACCTTGCCCGTGCGCACGGATTCGTACAGGGCGTCCATCAGGTCGGCGAGCATGATCCCTACGTCGCCGCCGCAGCGCGGCTCGGAGCGCCCCAGGATCGAGTCGGCGAAGTTCCGCGCCGGCGTGACGGTGGGGACGCTCCAATCGGCCGGGGCGGCCGTGATCTCCGGCACCTTGTCGCCCTTGACGCGGAAGCCGCCGCCGTGCGGGCTGATCTCCATCCACGCGTTCTTGCCCTGGAACATCATCCGCGTCAGGAACGTGGCGCAGTTGCCCCCGCTGGTCACGTTCGCCATCGCCCCGTTGGCGAACTTGATGTTGCACACCGCGTTGATGTCCACCGCCGTGCCCTTGTTGTCGGCCCAGCAGTGCACGGCCGTCACGGGCGAGTTCACCAGGAACATCAGGGCGCTAAACACGTGTGCGCCGCTGTCGTACATCTGCCCGCCGCCGGAGAGCTTGGGCACCTGCCGCCACAGCCCCACCGTCGCGTCGCGCCAGCCCTGGGCGAGCACGGCCGTCACGAGCTGCAACTCGCCCATGGTGCCGTCGGTGAGAAGCTTGCGGGCGTAGGCGAACGTGTCGGTGTGCGTGCCCTGGATGGCCACGTGCAGCCGCTTGCCTTCCTTGGCCGCCTTGGCGACCAGCCTGCGGGCGTGCGTGGAGTTGGTGACCATGGGCTTGTCGACCATGACGTGCGCGCCGGCGGCGATGGAATCGTACGCGTGGCGGAAGTGCAGCGTGTGCGGGGTGGAGACGATCACCGCGTCGGGCTTGGCCGTGGCCAGCATCTCGCGATAGTCCTCGAAGATGGCGATCTTCTGGCCGGCGAAGTGCTCCTTGCGGAGCTTGACGGCCTTCTCGCGGACGATGTCGCACAGGGCGGCCAGCTTGAACTCCGGCACGCTGGCCTCGACGCCGTTGATCCGCTTGACGTGGTACCGCACGAACCCGCCGCAACCGATGATCGCCAACCGAATCGGCTTCATGATCTTGTCTCCCTGGCGGCCAGCCCGGCCGCGAAAGGCTACTCCTGTACCGCAAGCGGCGGAGGGAGTCAAGCGTGCAACGAAGAGCCTGCACCTTGCGGCGGGCATAGTGATGGGGGATGATCGCGGGCATCTGCAGGCGAGGTCCGTGCAAGATAGAAGGGGCCAGCATGATCATCATCTATGGGCATCGCTTCATCGGGAAGAAGAACCTTCGCACGCGCGTCGGGACGTGCAGCGTATGCGGACAGATCGGGCCACTCTCCGAGTACGACACAAGCAGATGGTTCACGCTGTACTGGATCCCGTGCATTCCCCAGGGCAAGTACCACGTCGTGGACCGTTGTGCCCAATGCGACCAGGCGATGATGTTCGGCCAGAAGCAATGGCGGCAGGTGGCGCCGCACGGCGTCGAGGACTGCCGGCAGGCATACATGGAGGCGCCGACCGACCCCGCGGTCGCCATCGCCCTGGTCAATGCCCTCACCGCAACCGGCCGACTGCACGAGGACTGGAACCTCATCCAGGACGCCCTTCAGCGGTTCCCCCGGAACGTGGACCTCCTGCTGGCTGTCGGCACGGCCTACGCCACGGTCGGCATGGCAGAGAAGGTGGACAGCACGTATGAGATGGCGCTGAAGGTTCAGCCGAACCATCCGCTGGCGATGCAGGCGGTGGCGCGGCGGTGCATAGAACGCGGCGACCTGGCGCGGGCGCAGCAACTGCTCGATGGGGTCCGACGGCAGGGGGAGACGGTGGACCCCATGCTGTACGAGTTGCTGGGGCTGGGTTGCCAGCGACAGGAGCGGCACGAGGAAGCGGTGGAGGCATTCCGTCATGCCGTCGAAGGCGATGCCGCCCTGGGGCGCGACAAGGCGTTTCGCAGAGCGGTGAAGAAGTCGGAGCGGTTGGGGCTGACGGCGGCGCCGAGCATGCTGCCGACCTGGAATCCGCTGAGGTCCAGGGCGGTCTGGGTCTGTGCCGGAATCGCGGCTGTCATCCTTGCCGTCTTCGGCGCCGTGAACATCGCGGAGACCCGCTCGCGGGTTCACGTCGTGAACGGCCTCTCGCGACCGGTGTCGGCGACGTTTGAGGACGGAACCGTCGTGACGGTTCCGGCGGGCGATAGGCAACTGGTTGGTCTTCCCGCCGGCAGTCACACCGCGAGGCTGACCGACAACAGCGGGCATCAGGAGGAGGTGACGTTCAGGTTGCCCAAGGGATTCAGCGACTCAGTTCATGTGCTGAATGCCTTCGGGTCGGCCGCGCTGGTTCAGGAGGAGGTGCCGTACACGTCCAAGGGAAAATCTGACCTCCATACGAAGGCAGAAGCCACCTTCCACCTGGGCCGGCGATTCGAGACCTTCGGGAACGTCAGCGTGGTATTCGAGGAGATGCCGAAGGAGACGAGCACGTCGGCACGTCTTGACGTGGTATACCTGAACGGCGTGAACCTCCTTCGCAGAGCGCCCGAGGAGATTGTCCCGACCATTTGGGCGAACAGACTGGCCGATCGCGGCGATGTCATTGCGTACGCTGAAGCTCATTTGGTCGACCGCCCCGAAAGCCGGAACCTGCTGGAAATGTACGTCTCTTTCATGGCTGACGATGCGAATCTGGTGCGTGCGGAGAAGTTCCTGGCCCGCAACCTCGACCGTCGTCCGATACTGGTGGACTGGCACCGGATGTGGCAGGAGGTGAAGGATCGCAACGGGGCCGGCAAAGACCTGGTCGCCCGCTACGACGACCTGCTGGCCAGGGAGCCGAAGAATTCGCAATTGCTCTATCTGGCGGGCCGGCTGCGGTCAAGGCATGCGGAGGCGATGGGATTCTACGACCGGGCCATCGCAGCCGACGCGAACAATGCCTACCCATACAGGGCCCGTGCGTACCACCTGGTCTCGTCGGGGGACTTCAGCGGCGCGCGGGCGTCGGCCCAGGTGGCGGCAAAGCTCTGGCCTGACGACGCGCAGACCGGGGCTTTGCTCGACGACATCGACTTTGCCTTGCGCGACTTCGACTCGCTGGAGAAGAGGTGCAGGGCCGGGCTGCAGAAGGAAGCGGGCGACTATCGCCTGGGGTCGATGCTGATTGCGGCGTTGGCGGCCAAGGGCGATCTGCCGGCGGCGCGGGCCGCCTATGCCGCCTACGCGGCAGCCGTCAATCCCGACGGGCGCAGGGACGTGCCCGCCGACGTCGCGATGCGCCTTGTGCTGAAGGAGATGACGGGCGACACGAGCGGGCTGCTTTCCTTGGCCAAGGAACTGAACGATGAGAATGTCACGTTCGTGCATTCGGTGAAGTACTGTCTGGAGCAAGAGTCGCCGGGTGAGGCGGCCCGCTGCTGCCGCGAGACGAAGGGCGCCTGGCGATGGGACATGTTGACGTCGATCTGCTTCGGCTCACGGGGCGAAGCGAAGGAGGCCAAGACCTGGCGCGACATCGCGATGGCGAAGCTAGGGCAAGGCGACGCATCCCAGCGGGCGATGGCGGACATGCTGGCGGAGGGCAACAGGGCCGACTCCGTGGCGGCGATGGAGACCACAGCCGGCGCCGAAGAAAAGGTGATGTTCCTTGTCGCACTGGTCCAGGCTGGGGCGGACCGCAAGCTGCTGGACTTGGCGGAGAAACTCAACTACCACCCCGGTAGCCCGCAGCGGCTGCTGAAGAAGGCCATCGCGAAACTGCGCGAGGGGAAGTAGGCCCATGCGTGCGTCCTGACAGGCGAGGAAGATGCCCCGGCCGCGCCGGGCCGGGGCTTGGAGGCGAAGTGGCTGGGGGAGTATGCCCCAGTTTCCGGTTGGCGCGGTACGCGCAGGCGCTGCCGGCGGTTTGATACACTATCTGCCCAACGCAGGCATAGGAGCCACAACGTGAACGGCAATCGCACCAATCGACGGGAGTTCCTACAGACCACCGCCGCCGCTGCCGCCGTCGGCGCTGTCGCGGCCTTGCCGCCGATCGCGCGGGCCGGCGAAGACCACGCCGAGGAGATCAAGAAGACCCGCAGCCACAACGCCGACATGGAATACCGCCGGCTGGGCAAGAGCGGCCTGTGGGTCTCGGCCGTGTGCCTCGGCGGGCACTGGAAGCGGATCGACAAGATCATCGGCAAGGGCAGGGACTCCTCGGCGTTCGACGCCAACCGTCACGACGTGGTGAGCCGCTGCCTGGAGCGCGGCATCAACTACATCGACGCCTGCATGGGCCAAGAGATCATGGCCTACGCCAAGGCGATCAAGGGCCGCCGCGAGAAGGTCTTCCTCGGCTGGTCATGGGCCGAGAAAGAGTCGCGCCAGGCGGCGTGGCGCACGACCGAGAAGCTGCTACAGGGCCTGGACGAGGGGCTCAAGGAGTCGGGGCTGGACCACGCCGACTTCTGGCGCGTGACGATGCACGAGCGCGGCGGCAACCACACCGAGGCCGAGACCGAGGCGATGGTGGCGGCGCTGGAGAAGGCGAAGAAGGCCGGCAAGGTCCGCTTCGGCGGATTCTCGTCGCATGACCGCAAGTGGATCATCAGCGTCATCGAGAAGTACCCCACGCAGATCGACGCGATCTGCACGCCCTACACGGCCGACAGCAAGGAACTGCCGACCGACAGCCTGTTCGACACGCTGCGCAAGCACGACGTGGGGATGTTCGGGATCAAGCCGTTCGCGAGCAACTCGCTGTTCAAGGGCGACGTCTCGCCGGGCAGCCCGAACGCCGAGGAGGACGACAACCGCGCCCGCCTCGCCCTGCGGTACATCCTGGCCAATCCCGCCGTCACGGCGCCCATCCCCGGGCTTGTCAGCGTCCACCAGGTGGACAATGCCGCCAAGGCCGTGCAGGAGCGCCGCAGGCTCGGCGCGGCCGAGAAGGCCGAGCTGAAGGCGGCCGTGGCGGAGATGTGGGCAAACCTGCCGGAAGGGTACGAGTGGCTGAGGGAATGGCGGCACGTGTAGGGCGGAGCAGCGCGAGGAAACGGCGAACGTCGAACGTCAAAAGGAAAGAGACAGATAGGGAACTACGAATGGTCCTTCAAGAGGCCACCTATGGAGAGGTCCTCGTCCAGCAGGGGCCAGTGGATCCCATACCCTCCCGGCGATAGTTCCAGGTTCCTCCGCTGCTCGGGCGTCGCTGCGGCAAGTGCTGGCGAACAGCGCTGCCAAGGGATGCGGAGTTTCCTGCCGTCGATGACAAGAACCAGAGCCCCCTCAGTCGCTTCGGCTTGCCTTGCTGTGATTGGCTCAGTCTTCTGCATCGGTTCGCTCTCCAAAACGACGAGACCACTCCTCGGCGATCAAATCAAAATGCTCAAATATGATGCGTCTGATTTCTCGCCGCAGACGAGGCGTCGTCCGGTGCGACCAGACTTCCTCGATATCGTAAACATCCTGCCGGAGCCAGAACTTGCACTCCGCCTCGCCCTTCCTGGCATGCACATGAAGCGGCTCATTTCCCTCGTTCATGTAGAAAAACAGACGCCATCCGCGGAGAAGTAGTATCGTCGGCGCCTTGTCCCGGCTCCTTGCCTCACGTACAGTGTACAGGACTGTGGCCGGGTGAGGAATACCATAGTGCGCCGCAACAGGAGCTTCCAGTGAGACAGCGCAACGTACTAGTTGCAGCAACCATCGCCCTGTTCGCCGCCCTGGCGGGCGGCGCCGACACGGGCGACCCCAACAGCCCGCGGCATGCGACCGCGGCGTCTCGCGCGGGCGCGGGCGCGGTGGCGAGCGATGCAAACGCCTGGACGTTCGCCGTCGTGGCCGACAATCGCCGCGTCTCGGAGCGCCCGGAAGGGACGTACGAGGCCGCGCTGGCCGAAATCCGCGACATGACGCTCAACCCCGAGCCGAAGTGGCCGGCAGTGCAGTTCGTCGTCGGCTGCGGCGACATCAACCTCGCCGCCGACGATGCCGCCAACTGGAAGCTGTGGCTCAAGACGTTCGAGCGGGCGGCGCTCAAGCCCGGCTACTACCCCGTCATCGGCAACTGGGACAACGGCGACGAGGCCTTCAGCAGCAAGACCGTCCTGCCCGCCCAGAAGGGCGTGCAAGGCAACGACCCCGCCAACTACGCCGCCGACTTCCGCAACGTGCGACTGGTCGTCGCCAGCGACGCCAACCACATGGACAAGTGGATCCGTTCGGCCGGAGCGGGCGTGCGGCACATCTTCGTGAGCGGGCATTACCCGCTGCTGCCGCACATCCCGCTGGACGGCGCCGCCGGCAGCGGCTCGCAGGCCTGGAAGATGCTCGTCAAGCACCGCGACCGCGTGCGGGCGTACCTGTGCGGGCACACGCACAACTACGGCCGGGCCAGGTCCGGCGACGTGTGGCAGATCGACGCGGGCAACGCCGGGCGGGCCAGCCACAGCGACGGATGGGTGACGGTCGTGCTGGTCCGCGTGACGGACGACGCGGTGGACGCCCGGGTGCTCCAGGCGCCGCACGCCAGGCCGGCGAACTGGCGGCTGGCGGATCACTGGCGGGTGTGGCCGGCGGCAGTGAAAGCGGGGGCCCCGACGAGCACGCCGGCGCTGGAGGCGGTGGCGAAGTAGCGCCGCGAAGCAAGCTCCGGGGGCGACTGTTCGCAAGTCGCGACCGGGGCAGTGGCGTGCGGTCTCCCACTGGTGCCGTCTTGTCCCTGGGGCAGGGGGAAATTCTTCTCAGGTTGTCCGGCTCCTCGCGATTCCTTCGCGCGGCAGGCATACAATTCGCCATCCTCCACAGGAAAGGAAAGGCCCAACGTATGGTGACCAGAGGCGACAAGAAAGGAACGATCCGCTTCACCTGCAAGGCTCCCCAGACCGCCAAAGAGGTCATGCTCGCGGGGGAGTTCTCCGGCTGGCAGGGCCGCAAAATGGCCCGGAGCAAGGACGGTGCCTATGTGGCGGTGGTGCCGCTACAGGCCGGGACGTACGAGTATAAGTTCATCGTGGACGGCCAGTGGCAGGCGGACCCCGAGAACCCCCTCTACGGCATCAATCCGTTCGGCACGCCGAACTCGGTCGTGGCGGTGGACTAGCCCGGTCTACTTCACGCTCGCCACCATCACGGGGCTCTTCTGCTTGGCGCAGCGCAAGACAGCCTCCAGGACGCGCTGTGTCTTGTAGGCGTCCTCGAAGTCGGGGATCGGCACGACCGGCTGCTTGCCGGCCACCACGTTCAGCACGTCGAAGGCCTGGTTGATGAAACCGTGCTCGTAGCCGATGATGTGGGCGTCGGGCCAGTAGGCGGCCACGTAGGGGTGGCTGGCGCCGTGGGTGACCATGAGGTTGGTCCAGCCCTGGACGGTGCGTTCCACGGTGGCGTCGTAGAACATCAGCTCGTTCATCTTCTCGAAGTTGAACATCAGCGATCCCTGGGTGCCGTTGATCTCGAAGCCGTTGCGGTTCTGGTTGCCGGTGGCCATGCGGGTGGCCTCGAAGTGCGCCACGGCCCCGCCGCTGAAGCGGGCCAGGAACAGCACCGCGTCGTCCACGGTCACTTTGCCCTTGCCCTTGCCGGTCTGCATGCCGGCGGCGATCCCGCCGGCCGCCACGCCGGCCATCAGCGTGCGTTCCTTGATGAAGGTTTCGACGATCGCGCCGTCGATCCGCACGATTTCCTCGCCGGTGACGAAGCGGGTCATGTCGATGATGTGGGCGTTGAGGTCGCCGTGCGACCCGCTGCCGGCCAGCTTCTTGTCGAACCGCCAGATGAGCGGGACGTTCTCGTCGGCCCAGTCCTGGAGGTAGAAGGCCCGCACATGGCGGATTCTCCCCAGCTTGCCCGCCTTGACAAGTTTGTGGGCGAGCGCGACGGCCGGCACGCGGCGATAGTTGTACCACACGAACGTGTCGACCTTGGCCTTGCGGGCGGCGGCGACCATCTCGCGTCCCTCGCCCAGCGTGCCGGCGATGGGCTTCTCGCAGCAGACGGTCTTCCCCGCCGCGAGGGCGGCCTCGGCCACTTCGGCGTGCATGTAGTTGGGCGTGACGATGTCGACGATGTCGATCTCGGGGCGGCGGACGAGGGCCCGCCAATCGGTGCAGGAGTTCTTCCAGCCCCAGCGGGCGGCGAAGATCTCCGGCCTCTCGGCCTGCTGGCCGAAGACCGTGTGCATGACCGGCGTGACCGGCGGGGTGAAGAACCGCGTCACCTGCGTCCATGCGTTGGAGTGCGTGCGTCCCATGAATCCCTGCCCGATCAGAGCGATGTTGATCATCTTGCTCGCCATGACATGTGCTCCTTTGTGTCGGCGTTGGGTGAAGCCGCCCTCACCTGCCCCCAATCGTAGACGCGAGCCCCCGCCGGCCGCAAGGGGGATTCACACGACGGAGCGACGAGCACGGCGTCCTCGTCGAGGGCGGGACCGGGGCCGGTCGGCGGACGATCGACAACCGAACCGTTACTTGCTCACCCGCGCCGCGAGCGCGGCTAGGGTTTGCGCGGCATCTCCAAGAAGCAAGGCCACCGCGGGATCCTCATATAGCGGATTAGGCACCCCCGCATAGCCCGGGCGCGTGTCCAGGTTGCACACGATCACCTTCCCGGCCTCGGTGACGGGGAAGACCGGCATGCCGTAGATCGGGGTGCCCTCGGCCGTCCTCGCCGCTGGGTTTACCACGTCGTTGGCGCCCACGACGATCACGACATCGGTCCGGGCGAATTCCGGGGTCGCTTGCTCAAGGCCCCAAAGCCGGTCATAGGGCACGTCCACCTCGGCCAGCAGGACGTGCATGTGTCCCGGCATGCGCCCGGCGACGGGATGGATGGCGAAGTTGACGCCGCATCCGGCAGACAGCAGCGCGTCCATCAGCCGGCGGACCTCGCCCTGCGCCTGGGCGAGGGCCATCCCGTAACCCGGAACGATCAGTGCCTTTGTCGCCCCGCGAAGGACGGCGCCGAGTTCGTCCAGATCGGGCGGGCCGCCGGAAGCGACCTGCCGGGGGATCCGGGCCTCCGCCGATTCCGCCCCGGGCGCCGAGGAGGCCATGGTAGTGCGCCCGCCCAGGACCTCCCGCAGGGACCGGTTCATCCCGCGGCACATTTCGTCGGTCAGGATCAGGCCGGCGGCGCCCACAACGCCTCCGGCGCCCACCAGGAGCAGGTCGCCGACGGCGAGGCCCGCCACAGCCGCAGCCACGCCCGAAAGGGAGTTCAGAAGGGATATCGCGATGGGCATGTCGGCCCCGCCCATGCTCAGGGTGACGACGATGCCCACGGCCGCGGTCGACAACAGCGCCGCGGCGGCAAACGCGGACAGCGACGGGCCGGCGGCAAACGCGACGGCGACAGCAGAAACGGCCGCCGCCGCCAGGAGGACCTTGTTCCAAGAAAGGGCGATGCCCCCTCCAGCCGGCGTCTGCCGGACCCATCCGGCGAGCTTGCCCGCGGCGACCAGGCTGCCCGTCAGGGTCGCCGTGCCGACGCCCAGGGCCGCCCCGCAGCTCAGGCGGGCGAACAGGCTCCCGTCGCCGTTTCCGGTGATCAGCACCGCGCCGGCGACCAGCGCCGAGGCGGCGCCGCCAAGTCCGTTGAGCACGGCCACCAACTGCGGCATCTGCACCATCCGCACCCGGAACGCGCACAGGAGGCCGATGGCGGTCCCGCCCGCCAGCGCCGACCACAGCGCCGGGTGGCCCAGCACCCCATGCTTCAGCAGCGCCACGACGATGGCGCCCAGCATGCACCCGGCCCCCAGAAGATTGCCGCCGACCGCGGTGACGGGGGAGTTCATCAGCCGGATGCCAGACAGGAACCCGACCAGCAGCACCAGCGCCGCGATGGTGTAGGCCGCTTCCGTCACGACTTGCCCTCCGGGCCGCCGGGCCCTCGGAACATCCGGAGCATCCGATGCGTGACCAGGAAGCCCCCGACGACGTTCGCCGTGGCGAGAACCACCGCCACGCCCCCGAGAACGGCGCCGCCCGTGCCCGCGCCGATGGCGGTCGCCGAGATCGCCCCCAGAACGGTGATCCCGGACAAGGCGTTCATCCCACTCATGAGCGGGCTGTGCAGCAGGGGCGGGACGTTGCGGATGACCTTGTAGCCGGCCGCCGTCGCCAACGCGAAGACGCCGAGGAGCAGGATTTCGGTCACGGTGCGCCTTCCTTCCCGGCCGCGGCCTCCCGCATCGCCTCCAGCGTGCCCTCGTGCACGATCTCGCCGTTTCGCGTGACGAGACACGGGCGGAGAATTTCATCGGAAGCGTCCAGAAGAATCCTGCCGTCCTTGACCAGCAGGAAAAGGAAGTTGACGATGTTCTCGGCAAACAGGCGCGTGGCGGACACCGGAAGCATGCCGGGTATGTTCGGGGTGGCGTCGATGCTGACGCCCCACCTGACGGCCACCTGGCCGGACCGCGAGGCTTCGCAGTTGCCGCCCTGGTCGATGGCGACGTCGATGATCGCCGAGCCGGGCTTCATGGATTTGACCATGCTTTCGGTCACGAGCACCGGCGCCTTTCGCCCGGAGATCATCGCCGCGAGGATGAGCATGTCCGCCTGGGCCACCGGCCCGGCGAGGGCCTGCCTCTCCTTCTCGAGCCACTCCTCCGAAAGCCGCGCCGCGTTGCCTGCCTTGTCCAGGGCGACCTGTTCGGGAATGGGCAGGTCCACCAGAGCGGCGCCAAGGCTCCTGGCCTGCTCGCGGGCCGTGGGGCGGATGTCGGCCGCGCGGATCACCGCGCCCAGCCGCTTCGCTGTGGCAAGGGCCTGAAGGCCCGCCACCCCCACGCCGACGACCAGCGCGACGGCCGGCTCGACCACCCCGACGGCAGTACCGACCATGGGGACGAACTTGCCCAGCCGGTCGGCCGCCATCAAAACGGCCTTGTAGCCGGCCACGGTGCTCATCGACGTCAGGGCGTCCATCGGCTGCGCCCGCGTGATTCGGGGCACGCAATCGAGCGTCAGGGCCACGACGCCCTTGCCGGACAGGCGCCGGACGGTGTCGTGGCTGGCTGGCGAGGCCGGGTGCAGGAACGTCACCAGGATCTGCCCGCCCCGCATCATCTCGACTTCGTGCTTGCCGGCGGCGTCATGCCACAACGGCTGCTTCACCTTCAGGACGACGTCGGCGCGGGCAT
>CAYWTX010000225.1:0-1893 GCA_964461295.1 uncultured Planctomycetaceae bacterium
CATTCACGGAATCATCTGGCCTCCAATGCTGGCGGGCCTGTCTTTGCAGGGCCAGCGGAACCAGTTGCTCGACTCGGCAGCCTGCCGGGCCAGCCCTGCCTGCCCTGCGGGGCTGGCTACTAATCGCGCACGGTCATTTAGTTTCCCTGAACCGCCGCTCGTGTCTGGTTTGGAGTGGTTTCGAAAAAGCCATGACACGGCCCGCGGTTCCAGACAAGTCCTGCCTTGCCGCAAGGTTGTGCCGGACAAGAAAGGCGCGAAGACATGTCAAAGCATCAGATGACCAGGCGCACGTTCATTCAGACCAGCGCGGCCGCAGTGGGCGGCGTGGTGCTGGGGGGCCGTTTCATCGCCTCGGCGAAGGACGATGAGGCGATCCAGAAGACCCGCAGCTACAACGCCGACATGGAATACCGGCGCCTCGGCGCCACCGGACTGTGGGTGTCGGCAGTCTGCCTGGGCGGCCACTGGAAACGCGTGAGCGAAGTGACCGGTCGCCCCATCCCCGGCGTGGGCATCCCCAAGGGCGCGGACGACGCCGAAGTTCTGCGGAAGAACCGTTACGACGTCCTTACGCGCTGCATGGAAGTAGGCATTAATTACGTGGACGCCTGCACCGGGGAGGAATGCAAAGTGTACGGACCTGCCCTGAAAGGCCGTCGCGACAAGATCTATCTGGGTTTCGGTCAGTGGCCCCAGTGCCCCCGCCAGGCCAAGTACTGCAAGGCCCCCGCCATCCTGGAGGAATTCGAGAAATCCCTGAAGGAGGCCGAGGTCGATTACGTTGACGTCTGGCGCCTGGTTGGTTCCACCGAGGGATCGCACACGCCGGCCGACGAAGAAGAGTTTATCAAGGCGTTCGAGAAAGCCAGGAAGGACGGCAAGGCCCGCTTCACCGGAATCTCTTCGCACGGGCGGAAATGGCTCAAGCGCATTGTCGAGACCTATCCCCAGCACTTCCAGGTCGTCCTGTTCCCCTACACGACGAACACCAAGGAGTTGCCCGAGGATAGTCTGTTCGAGGCCGTCCGCAAACACGACATCGGCACGTTCGGCATCAAGCCCTTCGCCAGCGGCTCGACCTTCCATGGCGCCAAGGACGACGAGGAGCGCCGGACCCGCGCGCGGATGACGATCCGCTGGATCCTGAACAACCCGGCGATCACCGCCCCCATTCCCGGCCTGGCCTGCCCCGCGGAAGTCGACAACGTCGCGGCCGCGATCAAGGAACATCGCAAGCTGGATGTGGCGGAATTGAAGGAGATGGATCGCGTCAACGCGCAGATGTGGGCGAACCTCCCCGCCCACTACCAGTGGCTCAAGGAATGGGAATACGTGTGAGCCAGCCGCATCCGGAAGCCACACCCGCAACCGGCTGTACATCGCCGGCGGCCGGCGGAAGCGCCGCGCTGCCCCGTAAGCGGCGGCGGGGAGCCATCGCGGTGTTCTGCGCCGTGCTGGGCCTGGGCGCCTTGTGCGCCCTGGCCTTCGACTACGCCACGGTGCCGCTGTCGAAACCGGGCTTCTGCGTCTCCTGTCACGAAATGGGCGATCCGCACGCGCGATGGAAGGCCTCCGGGCACTACGCCAATCGCAGCGGCGTGCAGGCCACCTGCGTGGACTGCCACCTGCCCGACAAGGACGACCGGATCGCGCGAACTGCCGCCAAGGCCTGGGTGGGAAGCAAACACACCGCCGTACATCTCTTCAGCACCTACGATGCCGCCGCGTCGCGCCGAACGGTCCACGAGACGATGGCCAATGATCGGTGCGTCAAGTGCCACTGCAACCTGACCGGGTGCCCGAGTTCCCAGGCGGTGGGGATCGTCCACACCACCGCGTTGCAGCGTGTCGATGACCGCACTCACGCCTGCGTCGCTTGCCACGACAGGC
>CAYWTX010000226.1:0-16549 GCA_964461295.1 uncultured Planctomycetaceae bacterium
CGCCCGCGCCAGCAGCCCCAGTCCGAAATCCGCCCCCGCCGGACCCATCGCCTCCAGTGCCCCCAGCGCATCGTCAGCCTTCAGCAGCCCACTTCTCAACGCCACCCGCAGGTTCTCCAGGTACTCCCGCCGCCGCTCGATCACGGCCGGGTGGTCCGGCCAAGCCTGCACCGCCCGCCACACGTGGCACAGCCCAGCCGGAAAGCCCCGCTGCCCGTGGGCGGCGAGCAGTCCCGCGGCCGCTTGACGCATCCGCGCCTCGCGGCGCAGCCAGTCGTCGCGCCGCTCCGCCGGCACGCTCGCCAGGTTCAGGTGCCGCCAGAGCGACGGCGACCGCAGGCCCGCCACCATCGCGTTGAAGTGCCCCTCCAGTGTGAGCGTTTCCGAATCGGCGTTGAACTCCACGCAGGGGCGCCAATCGCTGTTGACCGCCCCCGCCGGCAGCCAGCGCCGCAGGTCCTCACCGTCGCCGACGTACCAGCTCAGCAGGTCCACGCCATCGAGCACGTGCATGTACGCCACGCTCTGCCGCACGGCCGGCACCGCCAACTCCGCGTCAATCGCCACCGGGTCGAACCGCTGCGGCCCCGCCGAACCCACCAGGTACATCAGCACATACGGCCGGGTCACGGGGAACCATATGGTCACGTGCGGGAAGACCTCGGTGAATGTCCGCAGGATGGCGTTGAAACTCGCCGGCGGGTCGCCCTGTAGGTGCAGCTTGGTCACGAACAGCCCGCCGTCGCTGAGGCGGGCCATCCCGGCCGCGAAGTGCTCGCGAGTGAACAGCGGGGCGCTGGACGTCGTCGAGTGCACGTTGGAGTCGTTGAGGATGATGTCGTAGCGCCGGCGGACGCACTTCACGTAGTTCCGGGCGTCCATGTACACGATGCGAACCTTCTCGTGCAGGCGCGGGCCGAGGTTCACGTCCGAAAAATGTCCGAACGCCATGTCGACGACCTCGGGCGCGATCTCCACGCAGTCGATCCGCTCGATGCCGTGACGCGAGAGACACTCCACCGTCTCGCCGGCGCCGAAGCCGATCGTCAGCGCCGACTTCGCCCGCCCGTGCAGCAGCGCCGCCAAGTGGCCCAGGCTCTTGGCGGCCGAGCGATGCACCCCGTCGCCCGCCATCGGGATGTTGTCCACCGACATGACCCGGCTGCCGTCGGGCATGCGGCTGACGGCCACAGTGGCCGTCGCGCCCTCCGCGACGGCAACCAGCTCGCCGCCGCAGGTGGCGGCGAAGCGCTCCACGAACAAGCCGCCCCGAACCAGCAGCGCCGCGGCAACCAGCGCCAGCGCGGACGCGCCCACAACGCCGATCCGCAGCGCCCGCCCCCGCACCCCCTCCCCCATCAGCGGCCTGCCCGCTTGGGCGGCGTGGGTCCCCGGCCCCTGCCTCAGCCAACCGGCGGCCACCACAAGAGCCACGCCCACCCACGCCGTCAGCAGGCCCAGCAGCGTCGCCGTCCTCTGCACCCCCAGTGCCGGAATCAGCACCAACCCCGTCAACAGGGCGCCGCTCACACATCCAGCCGTGTTCGCGGCGTACACCTCGCCGGTGCTTCGCCCGGCCAGCCCGCGCCGCCGCGCCCAGGCCTCCAACGCCAGCGGAAAACCCACGCCCATGGCGATCGACGGCGGCAGGAACAGCACGGCGCTGTGCAGCAGCGGCAGGACGATCTTCCGCATCCCCGGCCCCTGCCAGGCCGCCCACGCCTCCGCGCCGACCGCCAGAGCCGACCAGCCCGCCAGCAGCGGACCCAGCAGCACCCCCAGCGCGCCCAGACACACCAGGCTCACCCCCAGCGCCGCGCCCGGGCTGCCCAACCGACGCGCCAACCGCCTGCCCATCGCCACCCCGATCACGTTGCCCACCAGGTACACCGTCAGCACGGCCGAGAACACGTACGTAAACGCCCCCAGCGGCAGCGCGATCGCCCTGAGCCACACCAGCTCGTATCCCAGGCTCACCAGCCCGCTGACGAAACACGCCGCCAGAACCATCGCGCCCCACTTGCCGCCTCTGCCCGGCGGCCCACCCGACTGGACGGCATGGGTCTCAGTGCCGGCCGCTTTGCTCCCGTATTCGCTTTTCCTGCTGAACCTCCACGCAACAACCGCGACGACAGCGTTCAACGCCGCCGTCACCACCACCGTCCCCCACACGCCCGCCACCGGGAGCAGCACCAGCCCGGCCAGCACGCACCCCCCCGCCGCGCCCAGCATGTTCGCCGCATACAACCCCCCCACGCGGTGCCCGGCGTGCTGGCCAGGCCCCGTAACGTACCGACCCAGCAGCGGCAGCGTTGCGCCCATCAGGAACGTCGGCGCCAGCAGCAGGGCTGCCGAGATGGCCGCCCGCACCCCCGTCAACGCCGCCGGGACCGATTCCATCGCCCCGAACGCGGCCGCGTACGGCCACTCCGCCCCCCACAGCCCAAGCGGCACGGCCAGCGCCGACATCGCGACCGCGGCCTCGATCTTCGCGTACGTCCGCAACGGATTCACCGCGCGATCTGCCCGCCGGCCCATCCACCACGCCCCCAGCGCCAGGCCGCCCAGAAACGTCGACACCACCACGCTGCTGGCCTGCACCGTGTTGCCCAGCGCCAGCTTCAGCAGCCGCACCCACACCACTTCGTCCATCAGCGAACATGCCCCCGACGCGGCGTACAGGAACATCAGCACGCCCGCACCCCCGCCCGCATCGCTTCTTCGAGCTTCCATGTCCGCGATGATACTCGCCAGCCGATCACGCCGGGTACCGGATACCGGGGATCAAGACCAGATTCCTCGCAGTTCGACGCTGAGCAACAAGTGGCCGTTCACCCGCATGCGTAAAGCTGTTGACAAAGCTGTCGGTCATCGGCCATCGGCTCTGGCCAACGGCAGGAGACTCAGGGACGCCCTTGGCTTGCCGACGCGGTCAGGCGGGCTGATGTCCGATGGCTGACAACGGGCAGCGGGTTTCAGTCGTTGCGGACGGCTGAGGTCCTGATCGCCCCTTCCGGGCCAAGAGGGATATGGCTGCTTCGGCGATTCCTGCGCAGGCTCGGAGAGTCACCGCTTGCGGGCCATGCTCGTGGGCCTCCGCCTCGGCGACCGATCAGCCGTCAGCGCGAAGGAGACCTCCGTCGGCAAGCAAGGCGTCCGCATCGTGACTGCTTCTCACGTAGGTTCCCGCAAACACTGCCCGCAGCCCCAGTTGCAGCCCCTGCTCCCGCCACCAGGCGTTCCTGCAGGGCGAGCACCTCGTCATACGAGGCCCGCCCCAAGCCATGGCACGCCATTTCCGCCATCCAAGCACCTGTCGCGTCTACAGCCCCGGAACATACCCCTTGCCGAACCGCGTGGTCATCGGCTTGCTGAACTGGTCGCCGAAGGCCAGCCACGACGTCGTTCCGCCGTCGGCGACGATGGTCTGGCCGACGATGTAGCGAGCGTCGTCGCTGGCAAGGAATACCACTGTCCTGGCGATGTCCAGCGGCGTGCCGGCAAACCCGCAGGGGATGTTCCTGCCGCACTCGGCTATCGACGCCTCGATCTCCGTCGGCGACATGCCGCGGTAGTGGTTCTCCACCGGCACGGCCCCCGGCGCGATGGCGTTTACCCGCACGCCCTTGGGCGCCAGCTCGATGGACAACTGCCGGGTGAAAGCGATGATTGCGCCTTTCGTCCCGGCGTAGAGGGAGTGCTCGGTGTACCCGCGGAGGCCGTGAACCGACGTCATGTTGATGATGGCGCCGCGGGAGGCCAGCAGGGCCGGCAGCGACGCCTGGGCCAGGAAGAACATTCCACCCACGTTGACTCGGTAGAGCGTGTCGAACTGCTCGGGCGTGACCTGCTCGAACGGCAGGTTCACGGTGATGCCGGCGTTGTTGACCAGCACGTCCAGCCCGCCGAGGAACTCAATCGCCTGGCGCGCCAGTTCGCGAGTCTCCTGAACGCTCTCGAGGTTCGCCCTGAAGGCCCGTGCCGTGCCGCCATCGGCGGCGATCTCGTCGACCGCCGATGCCGCCCCCGCCGCGCTGTGCGAGTAATGCAGGGCCACCGCCGCCCCTTGCCGCGCGGACTCCAGCGCGATCTCCCGACCCAGGCCCGTTCCCGAGCCGCTCACCAGTACTTTCTTTCCCGCCAACCTTCCCGCATTTGCCGCAGCCATGGGAACACCTCCTGCACACGATGGTCCGGCGGACCGCCCTGCCATGTGTCGGCCGCCGAGTCTTCGCCTGACTTCCCGTGGCGGCCCGTATGATCCGCTCCTCGCCGGCCTGCTCGCGGCTGAACTCGCCGCTCACCTTGCCCCGCGCCAGTACCACGATGCGGTCGCTCACTCGCGGCAGTTCCAGCAACCCAGAGGATACCACGATGATGGCCATGTCCGCGCCGGCCAATTCGGTCCTGAGCCGGTAGACTTCGGACCTGGCCGCCACGTCGATCCCCTTGGTGGTTCATCCAGCAGCAGGACCCGCGGCCCCGCCATCACGGCGCGGGCCGGCAGCGTCTTCCGCGGGAACGCCTGATTCTGGCCATGGCTTGGCCAAAGGCAGGCGTCTGGCCGTCCAACCGAGGCGGGATCGGCCTGGTCCCTCGCCTGGCGGTCGGGGGACCGACCGTCGCCTTCGGCTGCGGGCGCGCCCTGGTTCGGCGATGCCGGAAGACGCCTCGCCGCCGCGGGGGTTAGACAGGAACAGGAGACACAACTATGAACTGCATCGCTGTCCTGATTGCGGGCGTTCTCGCACTCGTGACATCGGAGGTCCAGACGGGCATGGCCGCGGCGCCGGAGGAGGCGTCGCCGGAGGGGAAGGAGACGGTCATCTCCTGGCCGATGGGGCCGGACAAGCGCGGCAAGCCGCAGCCGCCGGCCAAGATTGCCTGTTGGCTGCCGGCCAGGTGCGAGTATGTGCGTGGCGTCGTCGTGGCGCATCCGATGATCGCGGACCTGGCCACCGGCCCGCGGTTCCGCCGGGCCGCGGCCGACGAGTCCCTGGGCATGGTGGTCTTCGCGCCGATGGCAACGTCGGGCAAGGAGACGATCCAGCGGCTGGACAAGCTCTTCGATGAGTGGGGACAGGCGTCCAACCATCCCGAGATTCGGGGAGCGGCGGTGTTCACGGGCGGACTGTCCGCCAGCGTGCTCTGGTCGCGCAACGTGGCCTACGGCGCACCCGACCGCGTGTTCGGGACGCTGCACGTGGCAGGCGGCAACCTTCATCAGCAGATGAACGACGAACGCAAAACGCTGGCCGGCGTGCCGTTCATCGCCATGAACGGCCAGTTCGAGACCTGCGGCCCCGAGGGCGGGATTCGCCCGCACCTGGAGTTGGAGACGCAGTGGTACCTGATGGGCGAGCAACTGCTCGAGCGCCGCGGAGCCGACGCCAACAATCTGATGAGCCTCGTGGTCGTGCCCGTCAAGGGGCACACCGCGTGGAACCAGGCCCTGGCGGCGCTGTTCCTGCGCAAGGCCGCCCAGTACCGCCTGCCGAAGGAGAAGCGCGACGGCTCGACGCCGGCCCGGTGCGTGGCGATCCGGCCCGAGGACGGCTGGCTCACCGACCGCGACGTCAAACACCCCAAGCTCGATCCGGCCCCGTACGCGAAGTACAAGGGCGACAAGAGCGAAGCCTTCTGGCATTTCGACAAGGAGATGGCGCTGGCTGTCACGCAGTACCACAAGGACGGAATCCGTCCCGGCCAGGAGCGGACGTTGTTCCGCCCGGCCGGGCTGCTTGAGGTGCTCTGGCCGCTGGGGACGCGGATGGATATCCCGTTCAAGGGGGACACGCCGGCGGAGCATGCCGCCACGATCCGCGAGTGGATCGGCAAGAAGACGGGAGCCGACCTCAATGCCGTGGCCGTTCGCTGCCTCGCGGAGGGCATGGCGGCCGGGCTGAAGAAGGACGAGAAGACCGCGACGGTGGACGAAGCCGCGTGCCGGGCGATTTGCCGGAGCGTCTGCCACGCCTACGACGACGCGTACCGCCCCATCGACGAGGCGATCCAGCAGGCGAAGCTTGCGCCGGAGACCAAAGACATCCTGCGCGCCCACTATGCCGAGCGGATGCTCGTGCTGGCGGCGTCCAGACGTCTGAAGCCCCGCCTGCCGATCCGCGCCATCCAGGCGAGGATCGCGGCCCTGCCCGCCAGTTCGCAGCCGGCGGCGGTCCGGGCCTGGCTGGCCGACAACGGCGCGGCCGACCGAGCGGCCCTGGAGAAGACGTATGGCGTCGCGCCGTCGCCCAACTCGACGGAGGTGGAGAAGTTCATCGCCGACCTACAGAGCAAAGACGCCAAGGCCGGTTGGGGCGCCGTGGAGGGAGCGGCCAGACTGGGCGCGCCGGTGATTCCAGAACTGGTTGGGATGATGGAACACGGCACGCCGCCGGGGGACTTCCGGGCCGCCGCAGCGCTGGGCCGCCTGGGCAAATCCGCCGAGGCGGCGCTGCCGGACCTGCGCCGGGCGACGTGGCGGGGCGATATGGCGGCCGTGCAGGCGCTGCAATCCATCGAACTGATCGAGAAAGCGGGGAAGCAAGCCCCCTGAGGCGGGTTCCGCCGATGCGCGGGTCGGCCCCGTCGGGCGACCCTCCGGAACGTCCAGCGCGGCGCCTGCCGCGAGGGACGGCAAGAACACAAGCGGCTCCGCGAGGTCGACGCGCACGGGTGTTTGCCGTGCGCGGCGAGCCCCGCGAAGCCGCGCCGCTCGTCAAGGCCCCGGCGTCGCCCGGGACCATCGGTCGAACGTGCTTGTTACTTCGGCTTGTCGGCGGGCTTGTCATGCCCGCCGGGCTTGTGCCCGCCGCCCGGCTTGCGGTCGGGCAGCTTGGTCATGGCGGCGATCTTCGTGGCCGTGCCCGTCTCCGGGGTGATGGAGACGTACATACCGGCCTTCAGGTCGGCAACCTTGGCGTCCTTACCGTCGATGGTGACCGCGGTCTTGTCGTCCGTGGCGACGGTGACTTCCTTGCCTTCCTTCGCGTCGCGGGCCCGCGTCATGATGACGACGTTGGCGCCATCGACCTTGACGACCTTGCCTCGCAGCCCCGCGGGATGGGCGGGCTTCTTGTCGCCTTCGGCCGCCATCGCGCAGGTCGCCAGACTCAACACGCCCAACATCGCCAGCATCTCCGCAACCTTCATAGCATCTCCTTCGTCGCTCTACTCGAGCTCTTGTTCCGGCGGGGCGGGGATGCGACCATCGCAACCCCGTGCAGCCGTGATCTACTGCCTCAGACCCAGCCCGGCGCACGACCGAGGGGGGTTCATATGGTTGCCGCTGTCGGGCCGGTGGTTTATCGGAAACCGGCAATGTGGCGGGCGGGTGGCGCGGCGCCGCGACTTGTCCTCAAGGCGAATGCCCGGGGCGCGGCCTTGCCGACTGTGGCCGGGATCCCTCGGCCGGAACCTCGGCATTGGCGATTCGCGGCCGGGCGTGTATGCTCCCGTGCCTGTACGTGCGAACGGACCCTCTTCACCGCGAGGCGACATGCGATACCAGCCCAGGGCCGATGGATTCGTTGTGGAGGCCGCGCAGTACCGCGCCGAGTTCCAGGCGGGCCCCGAGCCCGCCGTCCATGTCTGGCGGCATGGTCAGCCGATGCTCAGCCTGCCGGCCGTGTCGGCCCTGACGGCCGTCGAGAAAGGCGAGGTGCTGACGGATGTCCGCCTCGAGGCCGTGCGACCCGAGGCCGACGCCGTGTCGCTGACGTTGACGGCCGGGAGCGATCTCTGGTCGCGCCGGACGTTTCACTGGGCGTTTCACGAGGACCGCGTCGAGCACTACCATCGCGCCGGCGGGTCCTGTGCGCCCGGGCGATGCTACTTCTTCTCGAGCGCCGCGGCGCAGGGCGACGGCCTGGCCGTGGTGAAGAACGTCACATCCGGAGCGTTCGTCCACGCGCACAAGGTGTTCTCGCCGGGGGCGAACATGGCCGACGAATACGAGCGGGTGCCGGCGATCCCGCAATCGCTGGGCATCCTGCCGGAGGCGGAGACGCCGTTCGCCTACGGCGTGCCGGATCGCGTGGCCATGATCTTCGCCCCGCCGCCGCTGTGCCTGGCCTTCGGCCGCGGCGAGCAATGGGCGGGCGTGGGCATCGGCGCGGCGCCGGGGGACTACCAGTTCAACTCGCTGGAGTACTCCGGCGTGCATCATCACGGGGCATGTTTCTTCGTCAACTATCTCGGCTATCGCACGGTAGAGGAATTCACCTCGCCGCGCGCGGCGCTGCACTTTGGCTTCACCGCGCACGAGGTGCTTGGGAAGTATGCGGCCTGGACGGACGCGATGGGCTTCTCGACGCGGCGGGTGCGGGACAATCCGCGATGGCACCGGCTGCCGGTGTTCTGCGGCTGGGGCGAGCAAGGGCGCGCGGCGGGCCGCGCCGGCACGGCGTCGCGGGATGAATCGACCCAGGCGAACTACGAGCGCTGGCTGGAGGAGTTGGAGCAGCGCGGGCTGCCGGTCGGCACGGTGGTGATCGACGACAAGTGGCAGGCGGCGTACGGCACGTTCGACGTGGACAGCGGGAAGTGGCCGGACATGGCGGGCTTCGCGGCGCGGCAGCACGAGGCGGGGCGGCACGTGCTGTTGTGGATCCCGACGTACCACGCCGAAGGCTTGCCGGAGGAACTGCTGGTGTACCGCGACGGCAAGGCGGTGGCGGGCGACGTGTCCAACCCGTCGTACGAGGAGTTCCTTCGGGCCAAGGTGCGGCGCCTGGTGCGGGACATCGGCATCGACGGGTTCAAGGTCGACTGGGTGTGGGGTTTCGCACGGAAGCCCGGCGTCAGGACGCACGCGCCGCTGCACGGCATCGAGTGGCTGCGGCGGTTCCAGTGCATCCTGCACGACGAAACGCACCGCTGGCGCCCGGACGCGATGATCGAGACGCACTCGGCCAATCCGCTGTTCCGCGAGAGCTCGGACGTCCTGCGGCTCAACGACCTCCACCCGGGCGCGCGGAACATCGCGCTGGCGATGGCCCAGCGAGCGAGGCTCGCCCGCATCGCCGGCTGGGACGTCATCGACTGCGACGCGTCGTCGGACAGCCTGGAGGAGTGGTGGAGCTACATGCAGGCGCAGCCGGAGATCGGCACGCCCGCGCTGTACCTGGTGAGCGGGGGCGGCAAGACCTGGCCGGAGGTGCCGCGGTGGATGTGGCCGGCGCTGGCGGCGATCTGGCGCGACTACTGCGGGCGGGTGTGAGGCGACTACTCCCCGCCGTCCATAGCCGGCTCGATCGTCGCCGACATGGACCCCTTGCAGCTCGCGATCAGGCCGTCCTTGCCGTAGGCGTGAATCTGGTCGCGCTTCAGTTCGGCGTGCTCCCTGGTCGTGGTGAGGACGATCACGCGCCCGGTCGTGTCGACCTCCTTGGCGATCTGGAAGCCGCGCTCCACCGTGTAGCCGAACAGCTTGCGCATCATCTGGATGACGTACTCGTAGGAGTGCTCGTCGTCGTTCCAGAGGATGACGTGGTAGGGCGGCACCCGCTTGGGCGCGGTCTTGTCGGCCGCTCGTGTGTCCGTCGCCGTCGCCGTCGCCATGATCCACCTCCCGCCGTTGCTCCCATTCTATCGCGGCTGGCGCCGAGGCATCAGGTCCGCCAGGAGCGATCGGCCAAGCGGAAGGAAGGCGAACGTTGGACGTTCGCCGTTGGCCGTTCGCCTCTTCTCCCTTCGGTTCACCACTTCACCGCCACCTTGCCCGCATCGGTCAGCTCCAGTTCGTTGAGCACCAGCGCCGTCGCGTCGCGTGTGGCCGCGTAGTGCGTCAGGACGCATCGGGCGGAGGGCGCCACGCGGCCGCGCCAGATGCGCGGGCCGAACTTGAGCGTCACGTCGCGCGAGAGGTCGAACATGCCGTCCATCACGTAGACGCGGACGGCCCGAACGCCCTCGGGACGGATCGTCAGCGCGTTGCCCGCCTTGTCCAACTCGCCTGAGAAGCGGAACAGGGCCTTCTCGAACACTTCGCGCGTGGCCCGCTCGAACTCCTCGTCGGTCGGCTTGGCGTTGCCCGCCTTGGCCAGCCGCACGCGCACCGGCTGATCGAGCTGCATCGCGGGCCGGGCGAATTGCATGGCCTGGAGGTAGTACCCCCGCCCGTGGGCGGGCAGATGGAACGCGTGCGTCAGCCGCGGCGGGACGGGCTGGCGTTTGGCGGCCGCCAGGTACGCCGACAGCGACTTGCCCGGCGGCCAGCAGCTGCCGTGTCCGCCGCCGGCTATCTCGGCGCCCTGGTACAGTTGGTTGCCCAGCGCCTTGAGGCGGGCCGTCGCGTCGCGGTTGAAGTGGACCTGCCCTCGGGCCGGCGGGGCGGGCCTGTCCAGCTCGCCCCAGATCGACCACAGCGCCAGGTTGCCCAGGTTCTCCAGGTACATCGTCGCGGTGTAGGGGAAGCCCTCGAAGAACGGCGTGCCGGCCATCGCGACTCCCGCGGCGAACCGGTGCGGGAAGAGCGTCGCCAGGTGCCAGGTGGTGTGCCCGCCCAGGCTGTAGCCGGTGACGATGACGCGGTCGTCGTCCACGTTCAGGGCGCGGCGGGCCCAATCCAGCGGGCGAAGGAACGTCTCCTCCTGGTACGCGCGTCCGTTGTAGGCGTCGGCGCCGGGCAGCGTCGGCGCGAGGATGATGTAATTGGCGGCCGCGGGGCCCAGCATGCGCACCATGCCGGCGGCGGCCTTGGGGCCGGTCATGTGCTGGCCGTGGGCGACGAGCAGAAGCGCGCAGGGCTTGTCGGGGCGGTAGCCCGCGGGGACGTGGAGCGTGGAGTTGACGGTGTACGGTTTGGCGCCGTCGGCGACGCGGACGCCCGGCGCGGCGTGCCAACCGGGCGCAAACGGCGGGTACGCGGCGTCGGAAGCGATGAGCTTGCGCACGGCGGCGATGTCGCCCTTGCAGGACACGACAACCGTGTCGACTTCGGAGGCCTTCGCGGGCGAGTTGGCGTCCGCGAACAACCGCGCCCACGCGCCCGCATCCGGCGCCGACAGGGACATGCCGCAGAGGATGAGTGCGGGCAATGTCATGGGGAAAAGTATAATCGCAAAGGACGCAAAGGTCGCAGAGAGGAGAGAGAATAGCGATCCGCAGATCAAGAAGATCAGGAAGATTCTGGGAGAAGAGAAGACAAGAACCGGCGGCGCGACGATGAGTCGCGCCGCCGGTGTCGTTCCGTTTTCCCCCTCCCAATCCTCTTGATCTTCCTGATCTGCGGATAGCTCTCCCCCCTTATGCCGTCTTCAGGATCGCCTTCAGGTCGGCCTCCGGCGTCGTCACGGGCATGATGTTGAACTTCTCCACCAGCACGTTGAGAACCGGCGGGGTGATGAACGCCGGCAGCGTCGGGCCCACGCGGATGTTCCTGATGCCCAGGTGAAGCAGGCTCAGCAGGATGGCGACGGCCTTCTGCTCGAACCAGCTCAGCACGAGGCTCAGCGGCAGGTCGTTGACGCCGCAGTTGAACGCTTTGGCCAGCGCCACCGCGATCTGCACCGCGGAGTAGCTGTCGTTGCACTGCCCCACGTCCAGCAGGCGCGGGATGCCGCCGATGTCGCCGAACTGGAGTTTGTTGAACCGGAACTTGCCGCACGCCAGCGTCAGGATCACGCAGTCCTTGGGCACCTGCTGGGCGAAGTCCGTGTAGTAGTTCCGCCCGGGCTTGGCGCCGTCGCAGCCGCCCACCAGGAAGAAGTGCTTGATCTTCCCGGCCTTCACGGCGTCGATGACCGCCCCGGCCACGCCCATCACCGTGTTGCGGGCGAAGCCGATGGTGATCTTCTTCTCGGGCGCGTCGGCCGCGAAGCCGGGGGCAACCAGGGCGGCCTGGATCACCGGCGTGAAGTCTTTCCTGCCGTCCGCCGCGGGCGTGATGTGCTTGAGGCCCGGCCAGCCGACCACGCCGGTGGTGAAGATGCGGCCCTGGTAGTCTTCCCTGGGTCTCTGGATGCAGTTGGTGGTCATGAGGATCGCGCCGGGGAACTCGGCGAACTCGCGTCGCTGGTCCTGCCACGCCCCGCCGTAGTTGCCCGCCAGGTGGCTGTGCTTCTTCAGGCCCGGGTACGCCAGGCACGGCAGCATCTCGCCGTGCGTGTACACGTTGATGCCCTTGCCGGCCGTCTGCTCCAGGATCTGCGCCAGGTCCTTCAGGTCGTGTCCGGAAACGAGGATCGCCTTGCCCTTGACGGGCGTGACGCGGACGGCGGTCGGCTCGGGATGGCCGTACGCGCCGGTGTTCGCCCGGTCGAGCAGTTCCATCACGTGCAGGTTGAGTTCGCCGACCTTGAGGGCCGCGCCGGCCAGCGTGCCGATGTCCGTCGCCCTGTCGGCCAGGAAGTTCAGCGTCTCGTGGAAGCGGTTGAACACGCCGGCGTCGTAGGCGCCCAGCGCCTGGGCGTGGTCGGCGTACGCGGCGGCGCCCTTCAGGCCGTACATCGCCAGTTCCTGCAGGCCGGTGACGTCGGGTCCCAGGCCGCGAAGGCGGTTGGCGATGGTGACCGCCTGTCCCTGGGCGACCAGGCCGGGCAGGTCGGCGGCGGGCTGAAGCTCGGCCGGGCCGCGAACGGCCTCGACGGCCTTGCCCGCCTTGCCCGCGGCGTCTTCGTACAGCTTGCGTGCCTTGTCGCGGATCTTGGCGGCGCGGCGGATGTAGCCGGCGACGTGCTGGGCGTCGAAGTTGACGTTCGTCACCGTGACGAACAGCGCCTGGACGGTGAAGACGTCAACCTCGCGATCGATCGCGCCGAGCTGGCCGGCGCGGAAGGCGTATTGGCCGATGCCCTTGGCCGCCTCGATCAGAAGGTCGAGCAGGGCGGCAACGTCCGGGCTCTTGCCGCATACGCCCGACACGGTGCACCCCTTGCCCTGGTTGGTCTGTTCACACTGGTAGCAGAACATGCTCATCCGATTCTCCTTCCAAGAGTTCCTCGTGCTCACATAGTATAGGAGGCCGTTGGCGGCTCGGGGCCTGGCCGCACGGCCATCGCCAGGCCGCAAGCGGCACGGGCCCATTTGCCGATCACGTTTCTTCCCGCACGGCGCCGTCCAGGCCCACCGTCACGTCGTGCAACTGGATGTCCGCTCGTCCGGCCTGGGCGAGGGCGCGCCGCGTGGCTGCAACGATGCCCATGCAGCAGGGCACTTCCATGTGGGCCACGGTCACCGAGCCGATGGCATTGGCGGCGAAGACTTCGGCCAGCTTCCGCGTGTAGAAGTCCACGTCGTCCAGTTTGGGGCAGCCGATCGCCACCGTCCTGCCGGCCAGCAGACGCTGGTGGAAGTCCGGCATGGCGAAGGCGACGCAGTCGGCCGCGATGAGCACGTCGGCGTTGTTCCAGACTTCGCCGCGGGTGGGGAGCAGGTGAAGCTGCACGGGCCAGTGGCGGAGTTGGGAGGGATTGCCCCTGTCGCGCCGGTCATGGGCTTGGACGCCGGCGGGCGGCGCCGGCGGCGCGAGCTTCCGCATCATGCGTCCGGGGCACCCACAGGGAAGCTCTTCCTTCGCCGGCGCCGCCTCCGGCGCGGGTGCGGGAGGCGCCTGGGGCGCCGCGCCCGCATGCAGGTGAACTCCCACGGCGACCTCGTCGAACTCGTCGGCTGGGCGTTCCTCGATGGCGATGGCGTTCCTGGGGCACGTTCCCAGACAGTTGCCCAGGCCGTCGCAGAGGCTGTCGGCCAGGAGACGGGCCTTGCCGTCGATGACCCGGATGGCGCCCTCGGCACAATTGGGGACGCAGATCCCGCAGCCATCGCAGAGGTCCTCGTCGATTCGCACCACTTTTCGCATGGCCTTTGTTCTCGTCATGATGGCAAGCCTTTCCCGCGATGCCTTTCGCTTGCCACATTGTGACAGCCTCCGCGGCAGGGGAATTGATCCAGGTCAATTGTGGAAGAATCGTTTCTCTGAGGGCGGGAGACCGTGGGAACCGGTCACTGAAGCGACCAGCCCTCCGGAACCTGCGCCTTAGTTAACGCGGGGGTCCCCTTGGTCGATAGCAGCAACGAAGGCCGATGGTCTGGAGGCGGGCGAGGTCGGGTTCAAGCCTCACCCGTAACGTATGTTACGAACAGGAGAAGGAACGGCCGGCGAAAGAGGGCGCCCCAGCCGCGGGGCTGGTACACGAAGCGATGGGTTCCCCGGGGACCGCATCGCCACCCGCGCGCCGAGGCGGCAGGCCCGTCGTTGCTCCTGCGCGCCATGGACGAGTTGAACGGTTCGGAGTGATTCCGCGAACCGCGAGCGGTACAACCGGAGCTTCTGATGTCGCTGAAGATCATCAACGGCAAGGTGCTGCCCATCGGGGTGGACTTGGGCACCACGGCCATCAAGATGGCCCAGTTGCGCCTTACCGGCGACAACATCGACCTCATGGCGGCAGCGGTGGCCGAAATGCCTCCCGAGGCGGGCAAGACGCCGCGGGGGCGGATGGACTTCATCGGCTCTTCGCTTCGCTTGCTGCTGCGGAGCCACCCGTTCAAGGGGCGCCAGTGCGTGCTGAGCCTTCCCGCCGAGGCAACGTTTGTGCAGCACGTGAAGGTGCCTCGCGGCCCGGCTGAGTCGCTCCGCGACTCGGTGCTGGCGGAGATCAACGGCAAGATGCCCTTTCCCGCCGAGCGGGCTGAGATTCGCTGCATACCGGCCGGCGAAGTCGCCGCCGAAGGCCAGGCCCGCCAGGAAGTGATCGTCGTGGCCGCCTCGCGCGAGACGGTGGAGACGTACCTGTCGGCGGCGAAGAAGGCCAAGCTGGACGTGGTCGGGATCAACGTCGAGCCGTGCGCGATCGTGGAGTGCTTCGCCCGGCTGTTCCGGCGCGGGGCCGACGCCCGTCGCACGCTGTTGTTCATCGACCTGGGACACAACAGCACACAGGTGGTGCTGACGCACGGCAGCAGGATGGTGTTCGCCCGCAACCTGGGCATCGCCGGTCGGCGGTTCGACCAGGCAGTGGCCGAGACGCTGAAGATTCCCGTGGACGACGCGCGGCGGATGCGCCGGCGCCTGGCCGAAGCCGACACCGATGAGTCGCAGGAGGAGATCCGCGCCTTGCTGGCCGGTCCGCTGGACGCCCTGGCCGATGAACTGACGCAGTGCCTGCGGTACTACGAATCGGTGTTCCGCAACCAGGCGATCGAGCGGGCGATCTTCCTGGGCGGCCAGGCGCACGACAAGCGGCTGTGCCAGGCCATCGCCCAGCGGCTGAACATGCCCGCGCAGATCGGCGACCCGCTGGTGCGGGTCGGGCGCCCCGAGGGCGTCGGGCTGGACAGCGGCGTGGACCACCGCGAGCCTCAGCCGCGATGGGCCGTGGCCGTCGGGCTGAGCCTGGGAGCGGCCGCGTGAACTCCGCAACCGTAAGCGAAAGAAGCGCCCTATGAGCACGATCAACCTGGTGCCGAGCGATTACCTCCGGCGGCGGTCGCAGCACCGCGCGAACATGCTGTGCTTCCTGCTGCTGGCGATGGTGATGGCGGCGATCGGGGGCGCCGCGATCGTGACGGCCAACAGCAGCGGGCACACGCGGCGGATCAGCCAGCGCATCAACTTGCAGTACGCCGACGCGGCAAAGCTGATCGACGAGATGCACCAGCTGGAGGGCCAGAAACGCACCATGCTCGCCAAGGCCGAGTTGTCGGCCTCGCTGATGGAGCGTCTGCCGCGAAGCTCGGTGCTGGCCTCGCTGGTGGACGCCCTGCCCGACGGCGCTTCGCTCATCAGCCTGGCGGTGGACACGGCCGCGAGCAAGGCGGCCGAGCCGCCCGGCAAGGCGAAGACCCCCGGGGCCGGCAAGGGCGGCAGGGCTGCGCCCGCCGAGGCCACGGTCGTGTCGATGACGCTGAACGGCCTGGCTTCCACCGACGTGGAGGTTGCCCGCTTCATCGCCAACCTGGCGCAGAACAAGCTGACCGAGCAGGTGGAGCTGGTCTACAGCCAGGAGTTGAAGACGAAGGCGGGCACGGCCCGGTCGTTCCAGTTGACCGTGCGGCTGAAACCCAACGCCGACGCGATGGACGTGGTGGAGTGGATGCGCCAGAAGCGGATGGCGAAGGACGCCGCGAACAGCGCAACGGAGCCGGAGCGTGTCGCTCCGGTCGCAATGAAGGGTTGAGGGCGTTTCCCTCGGGGCACGACCGGGGCGACACGCTCCGGCCGCGTTGCCCGCGAAGCCGAACTTGACGAGGTTGCACATGAAGACGGGCGTACAGGAAATCATTCGGCAGATCGTGTTCGCGATGCTGCTGGTCGGCCTGGTGGCCAGTTCGTGGTTCTTTCTGTTCCGCCCGCACGATGCGGCGGAGGCGGCGATGCGGGCTGAGATCGAGGCCAAGCAGAAGCAGCTCCAGAAGCTCAACCGCGCCACGGCCAGCATCGGCGACCTGAAGGAGGAGATCGCCCAGCTCCAGAAGGCCATCCAGTTCTTCGAGTCCAAGCTGCCCAACGAGAAGGAGATCGACAAGGTGCTGGAGGAGGTATGGCGCCTGGCGGAGGCGAACAACCTGACCACCAAGAGCATCTACAGCCTGCCGCGGAAGGGCA
>CAYWTX010000227.1:0-2495 GCA_964461295.1 uncultured Planctomycetaceae bacterium
CTGTTGTGCGCCCAACGGTTCCGTCTCGTCCAGGCCGTCAGCAACTGCCAACTCATTACCCCAGGTGGCGAACAACTTCCCCTCTCGCCCGAACAGCGCAGCGCGTTGCTCGATGCGCTGGAAACCCGCGGGGATCTCACCTTCACGCAAGCCAAGACAGCAATCAAGGTTTCCCGCCAACACAAGTTCACCTTCGAGGCCGGCGGGGAGGACCGTTTCGTCGGCAACCGCACCAACGCGCGGTTGCTCAGCGTCTTCGGCCCGCGCTGGAACCCGATGCCGCCGGCAGAGAAGGAACAGGTGATCCACGATTTGCGCAGTTTCCGCGACGAAACGCCGCTCGCCGCCCGCGGGCGCAACCACTGGGGCCTGGCCGCCGAAGCCGCAGCCGCCTTCGCCGCCATCGAACTTGAGCCCGGTTACGCCAACCTCAGCCGCAAGGCCATCGAAAGGCTGCTCCCACTCATGGAGCAGGGCGTCCCCTATTCGACCGCCGTCAAGCAGGTCTACGGTGAATTCGACGCCAGAACCCAGGTCCAGGACCTCCTGCCGCCCGTCCAGCTGTTCTCGGAAATCCGAAATCCCGTCGTCGCCCGCACACTCACCGAAGTCCGGAAGGTCGTCAACCACGTTATCCGGCGCCACGGCAAACCGGCCACCATCCGGATCGAACTCGCGCGAGACATCAGGCGCAACCAGGCCGAACGCCAACGCTCCTGGCAGGACATGCGCAAGAACGAGCAGGATCGCCGCAAGGCGGCCAAACGCATCCTCGACGAGAGGGGCATCGACCACCCCTCCCCCGACGACATCCTCAAAGTCCAGCTCGCCGAGGAATGCGACTTCACCTGCCCCTACACCGGCCGGCGCTTCAGTATGGCCGACCTGCTCGGCGCCAACCCCTCGGCCGACATCGAGCACATCATCCCGTTCTCTCGCAGCCTTGACGATTCCTACGTCAACAAGACGCTCTGCTATCACGAGGTCAACCGCAACGTGAAGGGCAACCGCACGCCGCTGGAAGCCTTCGGCGGCACGCCGGAGTGGGAAACCATCCTTCAGCGCGTCTCCGCGTTCCGCGGCGCGCGGGCCGAAAAGCTCCGCCGCTTCAAGATGACCACCGAGGAAGTGCACCAGGAATTTGAGGACTTCCCCGCTCGCTACCTCAACGATACGCGCTACGCCGCAAAACTCGCCATGCAGTACCTGGCCACGCTCTACGGCGGCCTGTCGGACCAGAGCGGGCGGCGGCGCATCGAGGCCGCCAAGGGCGGCGTCACCAAGTACATCCGCCAGGTGTTCGACCTCAACCGCCTCCTTAACGACGGCCCCGCCAAGACCCGCGACGACCACCGGCACCACGCCGTCGACGCCGTCGCCATCGGGCTGTCCAGCCCCGGTATCATCAAGCGACTCAGCGAGGCCGCCGTGCGCTCCTGGGAACGCCGCGCCCGCAAACGCCACTTCGACCCCATTGACGAGCCCTGGCCCGGGTTCCTCACCGACGTGAGGGCGGCCGTGGACAAAGTCGTCGCTTCCCACCGCCCCAACCGCAAGGTCGGCGGGCCGCTGCACGAGGAGACCATCTACGCCAAGGCCAAACGACGGAACCCCAGGACCGGCGAGTTCGTGGAGGAGTTCCGCGTACGCAAACCCATCCACGCCCTGTCCGAGAAGGATGTCGAGGAAATCGTCGACGACCGTGTGCGCTCCGCCATCCAAGCCGCTCTTGAGCAGAGAAAACTCCCGCCAAAGGAGGCCTTCAACGACCGGGCCAACCATCCGACCATCCAGCGCGGCAACGGGCAGCCGCCTCTTGCCATCCACCGCGTCACCATCCGCGTCCGAGCCCACCCGCACAAGATTGGCCGGGAGGATCACGAGCGATACGTCAGCACGGCCAGCAACCATCACATGGAAGTCTTTGCTGTGCTCGATGACCTGGGCCACGAAGTCCGGTGGGACGGCAAGGTGGTCGATCAACTCGAAGCCATGCGCCGCCTCAATGCCGGTGAGAACGTCGTGCAACGCGATCACGGCCCCAAGACAAGATTCAAGTTCTCACTTGCCTGCGGGGATACTGTAGCAGTTGACAAGGCAGGCAAAGAACCGCCATTGGGCGTGATCCGTTCCGTCTGGATGGAGGATGGCAAAGGGAGAGTTTGTTTCGTCGCCGCAAACGATGCACGCAAGTTAGCGGATATGAAAAAGGGCGTGGATCGCTTCACGCCCGTCGTTGACACACTTCGTAAGCTCGCCTTCCGGAGAATCATCGTTTCTCCGCTGGGTGAGATTCGAGCGGCGCATGACTGATACCCGGATCGTCGATATTTCGGAAACGGCGGCCCGGCTGAGCGTCCGGTACGACCAGCTTCTCATCGAGAACGACGGGCAATTGCTGGAAAGCATCCCGCTGGCCGAACTCGGCGTGCTGGTCGTCTCCAACCCCCGCGTGAGCTACTCGCACGCCGTCCTGGCCGGTCTGGCCGATAAAG
>CAYWTX010000228.1:0-4030 GCA_964461295.1 uncultured Planctomycetaceae bacterium
ACGACGGGCACACGATCATAAGCTGGTCGCTGTCCTCGGAGATGGTGAGCCGCGAAGTGGACAGACGCACCGCGCCGGCCGACCAGCGGATCGACGCCATGCGCCGCTGTCAACAGGCCCGTTACCGATAGCAGCACGCGAGCACGCCCGGCGACCGAACGCCTCGGCTCCAAGCCCCGGCCCGGCGCGGCCGGGGCACCCCCGTCGCCGGTGGCTCGCCCTCCCCGGTATCGAGCCTGTGACGCAACGAGCGATCTTCTGTGGGCATGGTTCAGGTCTGGGTGACGCAACTCCCCGAGTTGCCTCTGCCGGGGTCCACAACTTTGGAGAGTCCTGCCACCAGGAAGCGGCGCTTCGTGAACCATGCCGTTCTTTGTGGTTTCGGGCGAACACCGGTATCCTGTTATCCATGGCGAGTACCGACATAAGGCCCTGTCGATGGTTGTGGCTGCTGGCCGCCGGCTCCGCCGGGCGGAGTGCGCCATGAGAGCCATCGTGAGCGGCGCGACGGGGTTTGTCGGCAGCCACCTCGTCGAGCGGCTCCTCAAGGAAGCGATGGAGGTCGTCTGCCTCGTGCGGCCGGCCAGCAACCGCCGGTGGCTGAGCCACCTGCCGGTGGAGTACCGCGTGGCGTCGCTGCACGACCCGCAGGCCCTGGCCCAGGCCGTGGCGAACGTCGACCTCATCTTCCACGTGGCCGGGCTGACCCGATCGCACTCGGAGGAGGAGTACCTGGCCGTGAACGCCACGGGCACGCGGCACCTGCTGGACGCGGCATGCAAGGCCGCGACGCCCCCGCGGTTGGTCTACGTCAGCAGCCTGGCGGCGGCAGGGCCGGCGCCCCCAGGCCGGGCGCTCCTCGAGGACGACCCGCCCCATCCCCTGCCCGGCTACGGGGCCAGCAAGCTGGCGGCCGAGGAGGTCGTCCTCAACTACGCCGAGCGCCTGCCGGTTGTCATCGTACGCCCGCCGGCGGTGTACGGCCCGCGAGACACAAACTTCCTGCCGGTGTTCCGCATGGCCCGCAAAGCGGGACTGGCGCCCGTCCTCGGCGGCCCCGACGGCCTACTCACATTCGTCTACGCCACCGACCTGGCCGAGGGAACCTGCCTGGCCGGCCTGCACCCGCGGGCCATCGGGCGCACGTACTTCATCGGCGGCGGCACGCACACGCAGGCGGAATTGGCCGACGCCATCGCCGCGGCCCTGGGACGCGACCTTCGCCGCCTCCGCGTGCCTGGCTGGCTCGCCAAGCTCGCCGGCGAGTTCGGCGAACTGAAGTGGGCCCTCACCGGCCGACCGCAGATCCTCTCCCGCCGCAAGGTGCGCGACGCCCTGCAACCGCGGTGGACGTGCTCGTGGGCGCGGGCGACCTCGGAACTGGGCTACCTGCCGAAGATCGACCTCCGCGAGGGCATCCGCCTCACGGCCGAATGGTACGTCCGCGAAGGGTGGCTCTGAGTCGTCGCGGATTGCCGACCGCGGATTCACCGGAAGCAGATTCCGTGACGCCGTTGAGCCCTGACCCGCTCGAGCAGGCGAAAGAGATCAGAAGCGCCCGACGCGCCACTTGAGTGGATCCGCAATTCGGCCGAGTCGCCGAGCCGCCCCCTACTCCGGCATCTCGCACGCGAAGACCGCCAGGTCGTCGCGGGCGCCGGGCTTGGGCGGCAGCAGACCCGCCAGCCAATCCTCCAATGGCAGGTGCTTCGTCGCTTCGGCCTTGGCCGCCAAGTCCTCCAGCCGGTCGTGGAAATCCTGGAGCAGACCGTCGGTGTAAAGCAGCAGGCGGTCGCCGGGCGCCAGAGCCGCCGACATGCTCGGCATCTCGGGCTCGAACCGCTCGGCCACGCCCAGCGGCGGCGCCTGTGCGCGAAACACGCCGCTGTCGCCGCCGCCGGCGCGGATGAGCAGCACCGGCGGATGCCCCGCGTTGATGATGCGGCAGTGCCGCTTGTCCGGCTCGATCACCACCACCGCGAACGTGAGGAAGCGGTCCGGGTGCAGATACCGGTACAGCCGCTTGTGCAGTTCGCCCGGCAGCCGCTCCAGCGGCATGAGTTGGCCGAAGAACTCGTCGGCCGTCGCCCGCAGCATGAACGTAACGGCGGCCGGGCCGGCGCCACGACCGGACACGTCGGCCACAGCCAGGATGATCCGCCCGTCCTCCGCCACCACGGCGTTCAGGAAGTCGCCGGTGGCGGTGCGGGCGGGCAGGTAGCGGTAGGCATGGCGAAGCCCCGACGCGGCCAGGTCGATCGTCAGGCAGCGGTCCTGGAAGTCGCGCAGGACCTCCAATTCGGTCTCCGCCCGCGCCCGCTCCTCCAGCGCGCGACGGTATTCCGTCACGTCGCGGAAGCATTCCAGCACGTACATCTCGCCGTCGTGCGGGAACATCGAGTGGCTGACCAGCAGCTTCCGCCCGCCGGGGGCGTCGATCTCGACGGTGGCGTTAGCGGACGCCTCCTCGTGGCGGCGCGGGCAATCGCCGCACTCCTCGGGAACCTGGCGAAGGAACTCGTAGCACAGGCGTCCCACGGCCTGCCCGAACTGGGCCGCCATGCGGGCGTTCTGGAATACGACCCGCCCCGACCGGTCGACGATCTGCACCGGATCGGGCAGCAGGTCGAGCAACTCAAAGGATGTGCAGATTTCGGCCACGCCTGTTCGCCTTCAGTCGAACCATAGCAGGTTGCCCCTGCGATTGCGGCCGGCGTGTGCCAACCCCGCGGCCGGGAGGCCCCCGGGAAGTGCGCCCGCAGGCACGCTGTTTCGTCGCCTGTCCGTGCGGGCAGGTCCAGAGACCGTTCGCCCGGTGAGCACGCCTGAAGGCCCGCCTTTCGACGGCCCTGGGCGAGCCGAAGAACCCGCTGCCGCCTACTTCTTCCTCGCCCGCTTCGCGTTGCCCATCGCCGCCGCAAGCGCCTCGTCGATCCGGTTCACGAAGTCGAATCTGACGTCGCTGGTCACCTCGGCCGGAACGTCGGCGAGATCCTTGCGGTTCCGCTCCGGCAGGATGACGTGGCGGATGCCCGCCCGCCTCGCGGCCAGCACCTTCTCCTTGATCCCGCCCACCGGCAGCACCAGCCCGCGCAGGGTGATCTCGCCGGTCATCGCGATGTCGTGGCGGACCGGCTTGCCCGTCAGCAGGCTCACCAGCGCCGTCGCCATCGCCACGCCCGCCGACGGCCCGTCCTTCGGCACGGCCCCCGCCGGCACGTGGATGTGGATGTCCGTGCTGGCGAATTTCTCCGCGCTGATCCCCAGGCTCCCAGCCGAGCTCTTGACATAGCTCAGCGCGGCCATCGCCGACTCCTTCATCACCTCGCCGATCTGCCCGGTGAGGCGCAGCTCGCCTTTGCCCGCGAACGCGGCGGCCTCGATGAAGATGATCTCGCCGCCGCTGGGCGTGTACGCCAGGCCCGTCGCCACGCCGGGGATGCTCGTCCGCATCGCCAGCTCGCTCTCGAACTTCCGCGGGCCCAGGACCTCGGCGATCAGCTTGCCGGTCACCTTGCGCGGCTTGTCGTCGCCGCCCGCCACGCGGGCCGCGATCGCCCGGCACACGCTGCCGATCTGCCGCTCCAACTCGCGCACGCCCGCCTCGCGCGTGTACTGTTCGATGATCCTCGTGACGGCCATCTCCCCCCATCCCGCCTGCGAAGGCTTCAGCCCGTTCTCGACGAGCTGGCGCGGCGCCAGGTACTTCATCGCGATGTGCAGCTTCTCCCGCTGCGTGTAGCCCGGCAGCTCGATCACCTCCATGCGGTCGCGAAGCGCCGGCGGAACCGTGTCCATCAGGTTCGCCGTCCCGATGAACATCACGGCCGACAGGTCGAACGGCACATTGAGGTAATGGTCCTGGAAGCTGTTGTTCTGGGCCGGGTCCAGCACCTCCAGCAGGGCGGCCGTCGGGTCGCCGCGGAAGTCCTGCCCGACCTTGTCGAGCTCATCCAGCATGAATACCGGGTTGTTGGTGCCGGCCTTGCGAATCTCCTGGGCGATTCGTCCGGGCATGGCGCCGATGTAT
>CAYWTX010000229.1:0-15826 GCA_964461295.1 uncultured Planctomycetaceae bacterium
TTCTCGCCCAGCGTCACGCCGCGCTGCAGGGCCGCGTCCGCCAGGGCGGCCGCCTTGGCGCCGTCGGGACATTGCAGGGCCTGAATGAACAGCTTCTGGGCGTCGGCGAACTCGGCGTTCAGCGGCTTGGCGCTGGGGTAATCGAACAGCCCCCAATCCTCGCGCTTCTGGGCGACCCGCCCGAGCTGCGCGCGGGCCAGTTCCACGCTCAGGTTGTAGCTCTTGCTTCGTTCAGGCAGGCGGGGGGTCGGCAGCAGCAGCGCCCCGGCCGAGCCCGCCTCCCACAGCAGGCAGAGCCCCGCCGCTCCCGGCGCGCGCTTCATGCACGTGATCTGCCCGTCCCCGGCCGCCAGGTCGGCACGCATGGGAATGCCGTCCTGACCGAAGACGTACGCGCCGGCCAGGTCAATGTCCTTGGCGGGCGCTCCATTGCGGTAGGCGTCGAACCTCAGCATCAAAGCCGCTCACTCGGCGTACAAGAAGATACGGAGAATCCTGTGCCCCTGTGCTGGCCAGCCGCTTTCGGCCCTCTTCCAGCTTCGCGTTTCCCGCATCCGCCCCGGAGGCCCGGCAGGGCGGATGGTCCGCTTCCCGGCCCGGCCGCCGGCTTCACTACCGGTTGGATTCTGCCGAGCCCTTCAGTTACGGCTGTCGGCTGCGACGCGCCGGCAACGCGGGCCTTCACGCCCGCGTGCCCCGTGCCCGACACGGGCAGCAACACCCATGCTGCCGTCCGCCCTTCCAGGCCGAGGCGTCGCCGCAACCGACTCGGGGGCGATTATACGCCCCGCGTCGGCAAACGCAACGGGTCGCGCAGGATTGTGTCGTGGAGCCGGGCGGGGAAACTGGCCGCCGGAAGCTGGAAGAGCCTTATTTCGCCTTCAGCGTCCTACAGCGGATGGGGTGGACCGTTGCCTTGCCGTCCTTGCGGATCACCAAGCCGGCGGTGCCTTCGAATTCGATGCCCTCGGCGGAGAGTTTGAACGGCTCGATGTTCATCAGGGCGACCACCTCGCTGCCGTCGTGGAGTTTGACGGCCACGGCGCGGCCTTGTGGGTCCAGCAGGCGTGCCTGGTGGGCGGGCTCGGTCTTGTCGTGCGAGTTGAAGAGCCACGTGGCGGAGGTGCTCGGGGGCATGTCCCAGCGCAATTCGAGCGAGCCGCCGAACTTGGGCAGCGACTCGAACGGCGAGGGCATGCCGTCGGCCTCGTGATACTTGTCGTTGAGGATGTCGCGGTCGTTGACGCGGAGCATCTGGACATCCCGCGGCGGGACGTGCGAACGGAACTTCAGGTAGTCGGCGCCTTTGCACATGGCGGCCAGGAGCTCGTTCTTCCACGGCCCGGCGGGGTAGACGATCTCCATTTCGCCGACGACGTTCTGTGGCGAGGCGAGCGTCGCGCGGGCGCCGTTGACGGTCGTGCCGACAGGCTGGAACGAATGGAATCGCCAGATGGTGGGGCAGGCGCTCTCGACGTTGTCGCGGACGACGATGAGGTCAGCGGCGGCGCCGCCACCGGCCGCGGGACCGCGCGGGTGGACGAACAGCACCTGGCGGTCGTAGCCGTTCCGCAAGGCGGCGGGTGAGGGCTTGCTGAGGTCCAGATCGGGGTTGTAGGGGTACAGGCAGCGTGCGACGGCATAGTCGAACTGCCCGGCGTACTCGTCGTCGGCGATCCACGGTCCTGGGTACTTGCAGGGCAGCGGCCAGTTGTTCACGCCGACGAATTCGATCTGCGTGCCGCCGGCGGGGCCTTGCTTGTACTCGTTGCCATAGGTGCCGCCGGGCGGGCCGCCCCAGGAACTGTCGCCGAAGAAATGCACGTTGCGGAACCAGCCCCACAACGATCCCTTGTCTTCGTGGTGGTGCCCCCACGACTGGCAGGCCCGCACGACGAGAAAGCTCTCCTCGCTGCGGCCCTCGGTGCGGCTGGTGACGGCGCCGGAGGCGTTGCGCCCGTCAAACGTGCCGGCGTACGTGCCGGCCCACGCCTCGCCGTCCTTCTTCATCGTGACGACGAACATGCCCTTGCCGCCGCTGACCCACTTGTCGCCGTTGATGGTCATGTCCAGCCGCAACTCGACCTTGTCGGCGGCCTTGCCGGCGGTCAACGTGCCGGCGTGATCGGCCTGGTTGAACTTGGGCGCGCGGGCGGCGACGGGGCTTCTCCAGCCGCCGTCGGGCGTGGGGCGCAGCACGACGAAGAGGTCGGCGCCGGCGGCCTTGGCGTCGCGGGTCAGCGCGCCTTGCAGCGTCAGCACGGCGGCCTGCTCATCGCGCCCGGTGGCGCGCAGCACCGAGCCGTAGCCGCGCAGGTAGCGGCTGGAGAGGTCGGGTTTTTCGGGTTCGACGCCTGCTGGGGGCAGGCCGCCGTCCTCTCGTATCATCCACGCCACACCGCGGACGATCTTCTTCACTTCCGGGCTCTGCGCGTCGGTGAACACGTTGACGATGGTCTTGAACCGGTCGGCGGGGCCGCCGCGGCTCTGGCCGTGATCGCCCACGGCGGGCACGACGCGGTTGCCCCACTCGGCGTCGATGGGGGAGTGGACGTAAAGGAAGAACTCGATCATGCGCGCGAAGCGGACGTCCTCGATGAAGTTCTTCCGTTTGCTGTTCTTCAGGGCGGTGGCCAGCGGCCCGACCACGCTGATGGTGTGCCCGGCGTAGCCGTGGCTTTCCTCCCAGCAGCCGCTGCCGGGATAGACGTACCGGTCCAGGGCCATGTCGAAGCTCTTCTCGCCGTGGCGGATGAACCGCTCGGCCTCGGGGTGGCCCATCCTGGCAAGCTTCAGGCCGTTGGAGGTGATGTAGCGGTAGAGGTCGGCGTTGAAGTTCATGTTCTCCATGCCCTGGTAGAACGGGTTGATGGCCTCCGGGTCGCTCCAGGGGAGCATCGCGCGGAAGCTGGGATAGGCCGAGTCGTCGGCGGCCATGTAGCACGTGGCGGCCTGCTGCGCCATGGCGAGGATGTCTCCGCCCTTGGCGAAGGAGGGTTGGACCTTGCCGTCCCACCCGGCCGCGGGCGGCGCCGCGCCGCGGATGTGGCCTTCCGAGCCGTTGTAGGTCTGCATGCCGGCGCGCCCGTTGGCGCCCAGCATCACGCTGGCGGGCTGCCCGCCGACCGTGCCTCCCGCCGGCGGGGCGGTGTCCTCGGGCGCCACGCCGCTGCCGTCGCTGTTCCACACCAGCGGCGTGCGCATCAGGCGGTCCAGCGGCCAGATGCCCTCCAGCACGTGCGCCTTGGCGAGCCAGAACCGCTCGGCGGCGGGCACGGCGAAGATGGCCCACTCGCGGTGAGCGCCGCGCTTGCCGTCGGCGGCGGGCAGGTCCTCCAGCCACGCCTCCATGGCGATGCGGAGCCTGGCCCCGGCCAGGCCGACGACGCCGCGCGTGGCGCGGTCGCCGGGCACCTCGGGGCGCATGTACTGGTCGACGTGGTTGACCTTCGCCTTGGTCCACAGGTCGGGGCGGACGTAGAAGCCGCCGACGCACAGCCCCTTTCCGGGCGGCGTCATGATGTTGCCGGCCCGCATGGACACGCCGTCATACGTGTAGGGGGTTTCCCGGAATTCGGCGGCGGCGGGGGGGTTCTGCGGCGGGCTGGGCTTCCTCTTGGGGTCCTTCGTGGCGCCGCCTTCCCACTTGGCGAGGGCCTCCTTGTATCGTTCCAGGTCGCGCTCGTGGCGGGAGAGGGTCTCGGCGTAAGCCGCTGCCACCGAGGAGACGTCGGGGCTCTTGAGGCCGATGGTCTCCTGCTTGCCGCGGAAGTAGTTGTGCTGCGTCCAGATCACCAGACGGGCCAGGCCCTTCTGTCCGGGCTGGAGGACGAAATCCTCGGCCGGGTTGGGCGCGGTGATCTCCTTCCAGCCGTACAGGCCGCTGTCGGTCATGCGGAAAAGAGCGTCGGTGAACCAGTCGTCGTAGTTGAAGACGAACTTGGACGCCCCGCCGACGTCGAAGTCCTCGACGAGTTGGACGTAGGGCTTCGACGGATACACGCGTGCCCGCACGCGGTAGCTGCGCCCGCCCTCGAACGCATACGTGATTTTCGACTCGAAGTACACCGGCCCGAGGCTCGTCTGGCAGGCGACTTTCTCCACGCGCAGGGTGCTGTCGAGATACCCGCTGCCGATCCACTTGCCGCTGTCGTTGGTGTCGGCCGCGTCGCGGCGGATGGATGCCACCGGCCCCGGCAGCACGAACGCGGAGGCCGGCACGTCGAACGTCGCGCCGCCGGTGGGGATCTTCGCGGAGATGACGCTGTTGGTGACGGTGGAGACCTCGATGGGGCCGATCTTCCCCGGCGCGCTCACCGCGGCGGCCGGCGGCCCTTTACCGGCGCCGCTGCCGTCGGTGGTCACCGTGTGGAGGACCTGGCGATGGTTGGGGTCCATCGTCGCCAGCGTCCAGAGGCGAGCCCTCTTCACGGCCGCCGGCGTCCCCTCCAGAACCTCCACCTGGCAGGGCCCCGGGCGCAGGCCGATCTTGTCGGCCGCGACGGGTCTGCCGAACGTCACGTCGCAACTGACCGGCTCGCGGTCGTAGCGCACGCCGAAGTACTCGTTGACGGCGAACTTCGCCGGCGTCTGCGCCGCAGCGGCCGAGCACGCCGCCAGGAACATCCCCATCGCAACGGTGTATCTGTGTTCATCCGTGTTCATCACGGCTGGTTCTCTTGTCTCTGCGTCTCTGCGTCCTGGAGGTCCGAGCGCGTGCTACCGGTTGGCCGCCATCGTTCGCTTGAACGCTTCGGGGATGTCCGCCTTCTTCTCAGGCTTGGCGAGGGCCGCGAAGCCCAGCTTGCGTGTGCCGGCGCCCAGGCTCATCTCGATCGTCACGTGCCCTTCGTACAGGCTCTTGCCCAGCATGCCGGCCGTGCGCGGGTTGGGCGTCGAATCGCTCTTGGTTTCCGGTCCCAGGAAATGCCGGCTGCCCGGATCGCCGGGCAGTTGACGATGCTGCCAGAGTTGGATGCTCATCTGGTCGCCGTTCTTCCAGTTCGCCACGTCGCGGCACCAGAACCCGGCCACGTCCCTCTTGGCCGCATCAGCGCTGAGCACCGCGGCCGCGCCGGGACGGTCTTCCGGTCTGGCGGCGGGCCTGTTCGGATCGGCCGGTTTGGCTGGCGCCGCGGCCGGGTTGATCGTCACCTCCGTGCGGTCGTAGTAGCACGGCATGTACAGGAACGCGTGGTTCGTCCCGGCCAGGTTCACCGCGAACGCCGCGGCCGCTTCCCAGTCGCCGTACGTGCAGTCGAACACGTACAGGTTCCGGGGGCCGAGGTTGCTTTCCTCCTCCAGCAGGATCGCGCCGTTAGCGGCGGTGAGCTTCGCCTTGTAGCTCTTGCCCTCCTGGAACGTGTAGACCATCTCGACCGTGTTGGCCTTGAGGCTGCCTTCGAACTTGAGCAGGCGCGGGAGCGTTTCGAGATACCCGTGTCCGCGCCAGACGCCGTCGGCGCCCTTGAAGGCGGCGATCGGGCCGGGGATGGTGTAGTTGGGCGCTCCGCCCTTGGGGGCCAGGTACGAGCCGGACGGCGCCCTGACGGCGAAGGCGCCCGCGCTCAATTCGGCCAGGGCGATCGCCAGCTTGGGAGGCGGACTGGTCCTGGGGCTGTTCTCGCCGCCGATGGGCGGCACGAGCGGAAGGTCGCCCTTGGGCGTACCGGCCAAGGCTGCCGAGGCAAGAAGACCGAGGACGAAAAGGCTCACGATGCGCATATGCTCTCCTTCAGGAAACGGATCCGTCGGATCGGACCGATCGACTTTCACTTCGCTTCCGCGAACTGGAAGTCGTCCAGGTACACCGTGCAGTTCTGTGCGTGAAAGCTGAGCTGGATGAACGGGCCCCAGTTGGGCGTCGTCAGTTCGAAGCTCACTTTCTGCCACTCCGGCGACGCCTTCACCACGTTGCTCTTGTAGGTCTCCGCCGGCTTGTCCACGTGCGGCGACCATTCATACGTCCAGCCGCCGATCCACGCCTCGCCGGGGCCCGCCGGACTGAACTCCGGCACCGCGCCCGGCTTCTTGCCGCGCTTCACCGCCGCCTCGGCCGCCGCCTTCGCCTTCTCGATGGCGGTCTTCCGCGCCTCGTCGGCGCCCTTACGCTCCTCGTCGGTGAAGTCCACCACCTTCACCCACGCCTCGCAGACGTACCGGGTGCCGGGCTTGAGATTGATCTGCGGATCGCCGTGCCCGGTGGCGCCCGTGAAGGTGATCGACTTCCTGCCGCTGCGGGCGAACTTCTCGGTCACGGTCGCGTTGGTGTTCCACGGCATGCCGCGCAGCCGCCCGCTGATGTCCATCGGCTGGTTCTCGAAGTCCTCCAGCACGCCCATCCGGATCATCAGCTTCGTCTCGCCCTTGTGCAGCAGTTCCATGTTGTCCCAGGCGTACCTGGTCAGCTCCGGCGGCAGGGCGTGCATCCGCAGACGCACCCCGCCGTTGTGCTTCAGTCCGTCCTTCTCGGGGGCGTCCTTGGGCCACGGCAGGACGTAGTCGAGGTCCGTGTGCGCGCCGCACACGCCCAGCCTGGCGTTGCCGTTGCCCTTGGTCAGCGTCAGCGTCGGGCTCCAGCCGGTCTCGTCGTTCAGGAAGCTCACGAACCCGCCGTCACGAAGGTTCTCCGTGCCGTGCTGCTTCGTGCACCCGTGGTTGCACGCGTAGCCGATGATCCCCTTGCTTCCCGGCCGCGTGATCGCGTGCCGGTAGCACGTGGCCTGCCCGGGGAACAGCAGGTATCGCCCGCTGGTGGTGGCGCTGCTGTACTCGTAGCTGCCCGGCGGCTGGTCGGTCCAGATGTCGTACGTCGCGTCCACCACGTAGCCGAGCTGCGGATGCACCAGGAGGGTGATCGTGTTCTTCGAGTCCACCTTCACCTTCTTGCCCTTGGTGCTGTGCGCCCAGCGTTCGAACGCCGTCTGGCCCTTGTACTGGCGAGTGAGGATCAGCTTCCCGCCGTCCACCTTCCACTGGTAGCTCTCCGGCGTGGTGCCGTACGCCTCCGGAATGAAGTTGTTCGTCCGCAGCTCGGTCCCCACGGCCGTGTCGATGTGCCACCGTTCCTTGGGGAAGGGGACCTTGGCGGGCGCCAGGCCGGGGCGGAAGTCCTGCACGTAGATCGTGCCGGTGTGGAAGCCCGCCAGCGGCATGACGGCCATCACGCCCTCGCCGTCGCGGATGATCCAGAACTTCCAGACTTCCGGCCCGTTCTTGCCTTGGAACGTCACGTCCTCGACCCGGGTCGACCAGGCCGGCTTGTAGTCCCTGAAGCGCGCCGGCGGGTCCAGCTTAGCCAGCAGGTCGTCGACCTCGTCCGCCGAGGCGACGGGCAGACCGGCGGCGGCCGTTAGTCCCAACGCGAGCATGGCCGACAGAATGCGGTTCAGCATGAGCAACGCTCCTTCACCGGTTGAACCCCGGATGTGCCTCCCAGGACGTGGAAGATTTCAGAAGTTGCGCGACGCAAATCCGGGCAAGGCGGCGTGGGGGTGGCGTGGTTGTTGCCGTAGTGGAGTGTGTTCGGCCGTTGCGATCCTGCCATGCAGTCCTGTGCCTTTCAGCCGTCGATGCTAACGCGCCAAGCGTTCGCGTGCAACCGCGATCCGCCGGGGGCGGGCGGGCGGGCGATGTCCGGCGGCCTGGTCTGGCCGCCTTCGCCGCGAATCGAGCAACAAAAGGAGGAGAGAGTTGTTAAGATGAACGGGACTAACGACTCGCGAAGCTTCGGGCAGGTTAGTCCGTAGGACGGCAGTGCCTTTTTCCGGAGTTCGATCACCTCGTCCGGAGATCGTGCAGATGGAGCGGTCCGCGATTCTCGTTCTCGTTGTGGGGGCGTCCCTGGCGCATGCCGAAGCGCCGAAGATGCCCGCCCATGTTTTCGACGGCCCGGCCGAGCCTGCCGCACGGACCGCCATCGACGAAGCGGTGCTGCGCAAGCTCAAGGCGCTGAAGATCGAGCCGGCCAGGGCATGCTCCGATTCGGTGTTCATCCGCCGGGCATACCTGGACGTGATCGGCACGCTGCCGACGCTGGAGGAGGTGACGGCCTTCCTGAAAGACGCCGGGGCCACGAAGCGCTCGGCGCTGATCGACCGGTTGCTGGGCCGCCGGGAGTTCGCCGTCTACTGGGCGATGAAGTGGAGCGACCTGCTCCGCGTGAAGGCGGAGTTCCCGATCAACCTGTGGCCCAACGCAGCCCAGGCGTACTACGTCTGGATCTGGTCGAGCCTCAAGGACAACATGCCCTACGACCGCTTCGCCCGCGAGCAGCTCACGGCCAGCGGGAGCAACTTCCGCGTGGCCCCGGTCAACTTCTACCGGGCGATGCAGAGCAAGGATCCCGAGTCGATCACGAAGACCGTTGCCCTGACGTTCATGGGCGCGCGGGCCGACAAGTGGCCCAGGGATCGTCTGGCCGGGATGACGCCCTTCTTCGCGTACGTCGGCTACAAGAAGACGCTGGAATGGAAGGAGGAGGTCGTCTACTTCGACACGATCAAGGCGGCGCGCGCGGAGCAAGCCCGCGCGGGGCAAGCCCGGGCGGGGCAAGCCCGCGCGGGGCAAGCCCGGGCGGAGCAAGCTCCGCCGCTAAGGGGGGTGCTTCCTGACGGAACGGTGGTGCATCTCGGCGCGGACAAAGACCCGCGCGAGGTGTTCGCCAACTGGCTGATCGCGCCGGGCAACGAGTGGTTCGCCCGCAACATCGCCAACCGCGCCTGGGCGTGGCTGGTGGGCCGGGGGATTATCGAGGAACCCGACGACAACCGCCCCGACAACCCGCCGGTCAATCCCGAACTGCTGGCGCTGCTGGAGAAGGAACTGGTCGCCTCCCAGTACGACCTGAAGCACGTTTACCGCCTGATCCTGAACTCCGGGACCTACCAGCTCTCGTCGGTCGCCGACGGCAACGACCCCAAGGCGGAGGCGAACTTCGCCCGGTATCCGATCCGCCGGCTGGAGGCGGAAGTGCTCATCGACGCGCTCTGCCAACTCACCGGCACGACGGAGTCGTACTCCAGCCGCATCCCCGAGCCGTACACGTTCATCCCGGAGACGCACCGGACGATCGCGCTGCCCGACGGCAGCATCACCAACTCGTTCCTGGAGATGTTCGGGCGCTCCCCGCGCGACACGGGGCTGGAGTCGGAGCGGAACAACAACCCGACGGCCGCCCAGCGCCTGCACATGCTGAACTCCAGCCATATCCTGGGCAAGATGGACCGCGGCGCGAAGATGAAGGCGCTGATGGATTCCGACGAGGCGAGCCCGAAGGGCCCGGTCACGAGGCTTTACCTGGCCATCCTGTCGCGGTATCCGACCGACGGCGAAGTGAAGCGGATCGAGGCGTACGCTCAGGGCGAGGAGACCAAAGGCCACAAGGCCCTGGTGGACCTGGCGTGGGCGCTGATCAACAGCTCGGAGTTTCTGTATCGGCACTGAGAACGATCGGTCGGCCCCGACGAATCCGGCCGGCTGTTTCCCGGGCCGCTGTGGTGAAAGGAGAAATACGATGAGCACCGGTCTGTCGCGTCGCGAAGCGCTGCGCCTGGGGCTGGGTGGGGCGGCTGGGTTTGCCGTCTCGGCCCTGCTGTCGCGGCAGGCGTGGGCCGAGGCCGCGGCCGGAGCGGCGAAGGCGGCCCCCGCCAGGGTCCTGCCGGCCAAGGCGAAGTCGGTCATCCAGATCTGGCTGGGCGGCGGGCCGCCGCATATCGACATGTTCGACCCCAAGCCCGAGGCGGGGCGCGACTACGCCGGACCCACGCCCCTGGACAGGCCCATCGCGACCAACGTCGACGGCATCGAGATCGGCCGCCTGTTGCCGCTGCTGGCGGGCCAGGCCCACAATTACTCGCTCATCCGCAGCATGACCCACGGCGAGAACGGGCACGAGACGGCCGCGTACATGGTGGAGACCGGGCGCAAGGCCGGCGGCAGGGATGTGTTTCCCAGCAGCGGCGCCGTGGTGGCGCTGTTCAAGGGCTACTCGGCGGGCTACGAGGGGCTCATCCCGCCGTACGTGGTGCTCACTCAGCCGCAGGGGCGGTTCTCGGAGGCGGGCTTCCTCGGGCCGCGGTACAAGCCGTTCGCGACGGGCGGCAACCCCGCGGCCGAGCAGTTCGTGGTGGAGGGGTTCGTGGCGGCGGGGATCACTCGCGAGCGTCAGAAGGCGCGGCGCGAGTTGCTGCACGACCTGGACGCGCTGAAGATCGCGATGAAGGACGACCGGCGCATCGCCGCCCTGGACCAGTGCGAGGACAAGGCCTACGACCTGATCCTCGGCGAGGCGGGCAACGTGTTCTACCTCGCCAAGGAGACGCCGGAACTGCGCCAGGCGTACGGCCTGAACACGTTCGGGCAGTCATGCCTGGCGGCGCGCCGGCTGGTGGAATACGGCGTGCCGTACGTGACGATCAACAGCGGCGGGTGGGACACGCACAAGGAGCACTTCGAGGCGATGCGCCGCCTGCTGCCGCAGGTGGACATGGGCCTGGCGACGCTGCTGGCCGACCTGGAGGCCCGCAACCTGCTGGACACGACCATCGTGTGGTGCTGCGGGGAGTTCGGGCGCACGCCGAAGATCGACTGGGGTTCGCCCTGGAACGGCGGGCGCGGGCACTGGGGCTCGGTGTTCTCGGTGCTGGTGGCCGGCGGGGGGTTCAAGGGCGGGCGGATCGTCGGCGCGTCGGACGCCAAGGGCGAGCGCGTGCTGGATCGGCCGGTGTACCCGTGGGACCTCCTGGGCAGCATCTACGAACTGGCGGGCATCGACCCCGATGGCGAACTGCCCCATTCGCCGCCGGTCCGCGTGACGCCCTCGCCCGAGGAGGGATACAACACCGGCGGGAGGCTGAGAGAGGTCATGTAGGCGACACCGGGCCGGGCCGTGCCGGACCGAACGGCGGCCGGGGCGACGGCGATTACTGCGAGAAGGCGACCGGGGCGACACGCCCCGGCTCTGTTGGACGTCGGCAGCGGAGTGAGTTCATGGACCCCGCGTCTTCACGGCAACTTGCCCTCTTGTTGGCGGCCCTTGCGGCCCTTGCGCCGCGGGCAATGGCGCAGGGCGACCCGCACATCGGGTACATCTACCCGGCCGGGGCGGGCGGCGGGCTTGGCGCGGAGGTCGAGGTGGTGGTCGGCGGGCAATACCTCGACGGCGTCAGCGGCGTGATGATCTCGGGCATGGGGGTCAAGGCCACCGTGATCGGCTATGACAAGCCCATGACGGCGGAGCAACTGGTCGCCCTGATGCAGCGGCGGCTGGAACTGCGGATGCGGCAGGAGGCCGAGGCGAGGGAGGCGGCGGTCCAGCCTCGCGACGCGGCGGGGATGCTGGAGAGGATCAACCGGGAGCTGGGCCTGGAGCGCCCGGCCATGGATGCCAATGCTCCCATGCGTCCGGGCGGGGGCGGCGCCGCGCGGCCTGGCGGCTCCCTGCCCAGGCGAGCGACGGTGAACCCCGGCAAGAGCTCCAGCGGCCCGACGCTGTCGGCCATCAACTCCGCCCGCAAACGCAACGCGGATGCCAAGCGGCAGCTTAACCCGCAGCTCGCGGAGACGGTGTCGCTGCTGATCGCCGTGGCGCCCGACGCCGAGCCCGGCGTGCGCGAGTTGCGGCTGAAGACGGCCTCGGGACTGTCCAACCCGATGCTGTTTCACGTCAGCAGGTGCGAGGAGTGCCGCGAGCGCGAGGACAACGACGAGGTCCCCGACGCGGGCCTGCCGGAGTGGATGCCGGTGGTCATCAACGGCCAGATCATGCCCGGCGACGTCGACCGCTTCCGCTTTCGGGCGACCAAGGGCACGCGGCTGGTCGCCGCCGTCGCCGCCAGGAGCCTCATCCCGTACCTGGCCGACGCGGTTCCCGGGTGGTTCCAGGCCACGCTGACGCTCTATGACGCCAGGGGCAACCAACTGGCCTACACCGACGACTTCCGCTTCAATCCCGATCCGGTCATCTACCACGACGTGCGCGAGACCGGCGACTACGTGCTGGAAATCAAGGACGCCATCTACCGCGGCCGCGAAGACTTCGTCTACCGCATCGCCCTGGGCGAGGTGCCGTTCGTGACCGGCGTGTTCCCGCTGGGCGGTCCGGCCGGCGCGAAGTCGACCGTCGAGGTGCGGGGGTGGAACCTCGGGGCCGGCAGCATGTTGATCGACGCGGGGGGCAGGGGAGCGGGCGTGTTTACCATCGGCTTCTGCGGCCGCAGACAGCTTTCCAACCCGGTGCCGTTCCAGTTGGACACGCTGCCGGAGACGCTGGAGAAGGAACCCAACGGCGAGCGGCGCGACGCCCAGAAAGTGACCGTGCCGGTCATCATCAACGGGCGCATCGACGCGCCGGGCGACTGGGACGTATTCAGCTTCCAGGGCCGGGCTGACCAGGAGGTCGTCGCGGAGGTGCGGGCGCGGCGGCTGGGCTCGCCGCTGGACTCGCTGCTGAAGCTGACCGACCCCGAGGGCAAGCTGCTGGACGCCAACGACGACCACGAGGACATGGGCGCCGCGTTGACCACGCACCACGCCGACTCGCTGCTGGGCGTGAAGCTGCCCGGCAACGGCGCGTACCTGCTGCACGTGGGCGACGCGCAACACAAGGGCGGGCCGGAGTACGCCTATCGGCTGCGGATCAGCCCGCGACAGCCGGATTTCGAGCTTCGGCTGGCGCCGTCCGGGCTGAATGCCCGCCCGGGGCGGGCGGCGGCGTTCACCGTGTACGCCCTGCGCAAGGACGGCTTTGCCGGCGATATCACGCTGAAGCTGAAGGGCAAGGCGAACGGTTGCACGCTGAGCGGCGCGTGGGTGCCGGCCGGGCAGGACCGCTCGAGGCTGACGATGACCGTGCCGAACACGCCGACGAAGGAGCCGCTGCGGCTGCAACTGGAGGGCCGCGCCACCATCGGCGGCGTTGAGGTCGCTCGGCACGCCATGCCCTGCGAGGACATGATGCAGGCGTTCGCGTACCGGCACCTTGTGCCGGCTGACGAATGGCTGGTGTCGGTGGTGGGCGATCACGGGTACAGGGCGTCGCCGTGGCGGCTGCTCGGCGACGGGCCGACGAAGATCACCGCCGGCGGAACGGGCAAGGCGGCCGTGTCGATGCCATCGGCCTCGGCGGCGGCCGACGTGAAGATCGACCTGATCGAGCCGCCGGAGGGGCTGACGGTGAAGGAAGTCCTGCCGCATAGGGAGGGCATCGAGATCGTGCTGGCGGCCGACGCGGGGAAGATCAAGCCGGGCCTGAAGGGCAACCTGATCGGCTTGGCGTTCCGCGAGAACTCCGCCGCCGGCGCCGCCGCGGCTCGGCGCCGCGTGCCGCTGGGCCTGCTGCCGGCGATGGCGTACGAGGTCGTCGCTCCGCCGCCGCCGGCCGCGCCGGCGAAGCCGTAGTCCTCGATCTGCCGCAGAGCCCGAAGCTCCGGCTGGCCTGGCGTGATCCAATGGAGCGTCTTGCGTTCTCCCGGCGTCAAGTGGTGCAGGACGAACAGGTGGCGGTGGTCGCGCCCAAGTGCCAGGATGCGGATCGACAGGGCAGATCGACCAAGTCGTGCATGGTTGGTGACACACTTGGTGCAGCGCGTGCCGCGCGGCGCCAGCCGATCCAGGTTCGGCGTCGGACACCATGTCGCGCCCGCCGCCGAGAACCAATCGGCACGCATCTGATCGAACAGGGCAAACAAGACATTCGGTCGGCCCGTAGCAGCGCCGCCACTTGAACGATGGGACAAATGGGGCGCGCACCTCAGTGCGCTACCTCGTCCGGTAGTTGTCGCGAATGCAGGCCCGGCCAATGGCTGGGCTGCTGGACCGGCGGCGCGGCCTGGCACTGTCAAGGGGCGGATGCGGCTTGGCGAAACTCGTCCACAGGAAGAACGGGCGCGTCCGGTCGCGCGTTTCCAGGAAGTTGATCGACCGATCCACCGTCCCGTGGGTGAGACTGTGCGGCGCCTCCATCCAACTCGCCACCGTGGCCGTGGACGCCGACAATCCGGACCCCCTCGATTGCCCGGAGGTGCTCCACGTGGCGAAAGGCAATGCCGCCGGCGCCGATGATGAGGACTCGTGCCACGGGTCGCCTCAGATGCTCGTTACATGGGCCGCGTAGATTACCACCAGACACCGCCATGTTTCGCCTCACTTCCCGAACACCGCGAACCTCCGGATCACCGGCTCGCCGACCGCCTGGGTGATGCGAAGACGAATCTCTTTGGCGATGAACTGATTGATGGACAGAATCCGCTTATGACCCATGCACCGGCCGGAGGCCATCGGCCACCAGGTGCCCCAACAGGCTTTCCCTTCAACCGTCCACTCGCGCACGCGATGGCCCTGTGACTGGTCCTCCATCAGCATGATCCGTTCGATCCTGCGCGGTTCGGGTAACTCGATCTTGATCTCTCGCCCCGTGCCGGGCGTCTCGGCAAGCGGCGTCCCAAGGCGCTCGCGGATGAGGCGCCCCAACCCGGTCACGGCCTTGACGTCGGCGTCCGGAATCAGGCCCCGGTCATCGGGAGTCAGGTTGATCAGAAGGTTGGCGTTCCGGCCGACGGTATCGCAGTAACGGGCGAAGAGGTACTCGGGATCGGCCACCAGATGATCTTCGCCTGCCCGCCAGAACCAGCCGCCGACGTAGGCCCGATGCTGGTCGCGGACAGTCAGCGTGGCCTCGGCGTGGCTCCAGACTTTGCTGTCGGGGTTGCCCGCACACTTGTAGGCGCCGTTGTCGCCGGCCAGCGATGAGGTGTCTCTCCCGTCGGTGCTCCAACAATCCTCCATGCAGAACCCTTGCTCGTTGTACAGGTTACGCGACCGGTTCACGATCGCCTCGGGGCCGGACCAGGCGATCATGTTCGGCTGTAGCTTCCGCAGCAGGGGCACGAGGTCGGGGCCGCCTTTCTCCGGCGGCACGGTGTTGCCGTCGAACCAGTGTTCGATCAGCTCACCGTAGTTGCCCCAGATTTCCTCGCATTGCTTAAGCACGACGGCGTTGAAAGCCTTGATCTTGTCCGAATCGCCCGCGTTCACGTAGTTGAGTCCATGGTCCGCGACGTCGTACAGGAAATTAGTGGCCGTCGAGTAGTACACTCCGGGTTTGACTCCATAGCGGCGACAGGACGCCACAAACTCCCTGACGATATCGCCTTCGCCCTTACGCCAAGGCGTGTTGCGGACGCTGTACTCGTGGACTGCCGTAGGCCAGAGGCTGAAACCGGTGTTGTGTTTGGCGGTGAGCACGGCGTACTTGGCCCCGGCGGCGACGGCAGCCTGTACCCACTGGTCGGTGTCCAGTTGACGGGGATTGAACCTGTCCAGATCGATCCTGGCCGGACGCGGCCCCTTCCCGCCGGACCATGTGGTGAAGGCCTCCCACCATTCGGGCTGGAACACCTCGATGTCGTAATGGATGAACGCGCCCAGCTCGGCGTCGGCATAGGCCAGTTGCTGCGGTGTGGGGGTGGCATTAATTTCGGGCATAGTTATCTCCACATGAGAGGGTTGACCGATGTCATCGTCGGCCGATCGCTACGGCTTGCCGATACACCACAACTTGCCAGCGCCGCGAATGATCAGCTTGCCGTCCACCAGGGCCGGCGAGGGTCCGACGTTGTAGTCATCAAGTTCATTGGTCCCGACGATTTCCGGTTTGGGTCCGGCCCTAATGACATAACTGCGTCCGCCGGTGGCGAGGTACAGGTGTCCGTCGGCGGTGGCTACCGGGCTGGTGAAGTTGGACACACCGGGCAAGGGGATGGTGGCGGTCAGGGCCCCTGTCCTCGCGTCGATGCAGTAGAGGGCGCTGGTGTCGTCCACCGGCACG
>CAYWTX010000230.1:0-3337 GCA_964461295.1 uncultured Planctomycetaceae bacterium
CCTCGTCCAACTGCGACCAGTGACTGGGTAACACGGAGAGTTTGTGAAAGAAATGGAGAAGCGGCCTCGTCCCTCTTCGCCCGGAAGGGGCGATAGGGATTTGGCCGTGGGCGTAAGCCACCGGTAACCAAGCAGTTAACCATAGAGCCCGGAAGGGGCGACAGAAAGCACACAACGCCAAGGGTGTCACCCTCATTTGAGACCGCGTCGGCGGACGCCATACCATCCCTCCCCGGCGTCCAGGCGGGCGACGGAGCCGCCGTCGCTGGCCGCAATCTGCCGGCCAGGATCGCTTCGGACGCGGCGGGGGTGCCTAGGGTCGCCATGGGAGGAGATCGTGCGGCTGCGCCCCCTTGGCAGCGGTTCTAGACCGGTTCGGCCGGGGGAGCGGAAGGCGGCGCGCGGCCTGGGGTCGGCGGGCGTCCCCGCCGTCGCTGCCCGCCCCAAAACGGCACGCGCCGGCCGCAAATGACTCCCCGGCCGCAACGGGCCACGGCGAAGGTCCCGCCGATCCTCATGACGTACCATCATCGCCCGTCCCGGCGAATCTGTCAGACTCGCACGTTCTGCCTCCGCCGTGTGGCGCGGCAGGGGCCGCTTGGCGCTGGCCGACCGACAGCGTCCACCACGACCTTGTCCGCGGCAACTTGCAGCCTCTCAGTTACATACAGGATGCCGCGAGCCGGCAAGAGCTCCCAACACTTTGTATTACAGTTGGTTATGCAGAGTGAAGCTTCCGGACTCATCCGCACGAATGAAGAAGGGCCAAATATAGAATATTTTGTGCTTGATTTTCTCGTGTTCGCCCTAAATGATGACTGCGTTGACAAGTTTCAAATCCAGGGTGTCTTGGGCGCGCTCTTTCTGAAGAAGCAACTGGGGATTCCGAAACAAAAAGGACAGTGGGTATGTGTCTGGTGCGAACGTGGCGTGATCGTCCGCCCGCGTTCCCGAAGTTTGTTCAGGCGGGCGTGGGGTTGCTGGTTCTGTGGGTGGCTGGGCTGCCGTCGGCGCTCGCCGCCGACGAGCCCGGCCTCGCGCCCTTCAAGGGCATCGCGGCGCTGTGGAACAGCTACCACGCCGGCAAGTATGACGCGGCCGCCCGCGCTGCCGAACTCGCCCAGCGCGAGGCCTATCCGCCCTGGGCGCAGCAGGAGGCCGCCCACATCCAGGCCCGCTGCCTCTGGGCCGAAGGCACCCCGCAGTCCCGCGCCGCCGCCAGGAAGATCTGGACCGCCCTGGAGAAACTCCAGTCCCTCCCCGAGACCGCCATCCGCCTCAAGATCGCCAAGGTCCTGCAAACAACCGACGTGGCTGTCGCGCACGCCCCCGCCGGCACCGCGCCCGTCGCCGCACTCCCCGCGCCCCCGGCCGCAATCGCGGCCGGTATCGCGCTGCTGGATGGCGTGGTCAAGGTCCAATCGCCGCATCCCGGCGCCGTCACTGCCGAGGCAGCCATGGAACTGGCCAAACTCCACGGCAAGGCCAAGCAGTGGGACGATGCGTTCAAGGCCCTGGACTTCGCCGAAAAGCACCTCAAGTTCCAGATCACTCGCGAGCTGCCTGCCGTCGCGGCCGAGCCGTTCCTGAAGGCGATTGGGCCGCTCCGCAAGCGGCTGCAACTTGACCGGGACGAGGGGCGGGCGCAGTTCGACCGGGCCGAGGCCCTGCGCAAAGCCGAGAAGTGGCCGGACGCGATCGCGGCCTACCGCGATTTGCTGAAGGCCCTGCCGGCATGCAAGTACGCCCCGCGCGCCGACCTGCACGTCGGCGACTGCCTCCTGGGCGAGAAGAAGCCCGCCGCCGCGGCGGAGCACTGGAAGAAGTTCGTGTCGGTCCTGCCTGCAGGCCCGTGGCGAGCCCAGGCGTACATCGCCATGATCGACGTCTACCTGGAGGAAGTGCTCGACCTGGCCGAGGCGGGCAAGTACGCCGCGCTGGCCGCCGGCGCGCTGCCGCTCGCGACGGCGGACGAGAACGCGGCCGAGTCGTGGAAGCTGGCGGCGTTCGAGTTGTACGTGCGGATCGGGCTGGTGAACTTCTGCCGGAACAACTGCCCCGCCGCCGCCGAGGCGTTCGAGCAGGCAGCCAAGCTTGCCCTCGGCAAGACCGCGGCCGAGAACCTGGCCACGCTGATCGCAGCCGCCAAGGCCGGCAAGGGCGTGATTCCGCGAGATTGCATGGGCGCCGGGGCCGGCGAGGCGACAGCCGCCGCGCCTGGTTCGCCCGCCGACAAGGTTGCCCTCGCGCTTTCCATGGGTGTGATCTACAACCTGTGCGGCCGGCACGAGAAGGCCGACGACTTCTTCGACCGCGTGCGCGGCGTCCCGGCCCTGCCCGCCGGGGCGGGCGTGCCACCCAAGCCTGGGCACTTGGGCATGCCCGCCGTACCGGCCGTGCCTGCCCGGCCGGCGATGTCGGGCGCGACGCCGGCGCAACTGGCGTTCGCGACCTTCGGCAAGGGCATGGTCCTCCAGGCCCGCGGGAAGACCGAGGAGGCGAAGGACTACTTCATCGCCTCGATCAAGACCTTCCGCGATGGGACCTGGCACGATGAGACGCTGACGCGCGTGGCGATGATCATTCAGGGCAAGGCGGCGGCGGAGTTCGCACCTCCCAAGCCCGCTGCCGGCGCCGACGACAAGCCGCAGACTCCCGCTCAGCGCGAAGCCGCCACGAAGGCCGAGAAGGAGCGCCTCGCCGCGCTGCTGAAAGCCCAGGGCGAGGCGCTGCCATACTGGCAGGAACTGCTGAAGAGGTACTCGACGACGGACGCGACGACGGGCAAGGTGACGCCAAGAAGCCCGCGCTGCGAACAAGCCCTCTACTACACCGGCGTGCTGCAGTACGAGATGGCCGAAGCGGTCGGCGCGATGACGGCCGAGAAGGCCGAGTCGGTGTGGAAGCAGGTGCTGGCCTCCCTCGCCCGCTTCACGGACGCGTACCCAAAGAGCGTGTACGCGGGCGACACCTACGTGAAACATATCGATGTTGCGTTGGAGCGGATGTTTGATATCACAACGGCAGACGAAACCGCGGACAAAAGCGCCAATTGGGTTAGCGACCATGCTGCCCGGAGCAAGTCAGCGGAGTCAACCATGGCTTGGGCGCCGTGGCAGGTTCCGGCGAGTTCCTCAAACGTAGAGGCAGTCGAAGCTGTCATCTATGATCTTCGCCTGCGGGGCGTCTTTGCAGCCTATCTCCGGGAGAAGTACGACAAGGCAAAGTTGCTTCTGGCGGCAATGGGCCCGATGGAGCCCAAAGACGGGCGAGCGACCGCTGAGACACTCCAGAGGGCCGGCTTGTACTTCCTCCAGAAAGCTATCGCCGCGGGACA
>CAYWTX010000231.1:0-2251 GCA_964461295.1 uncultured Planctomycetaceae bacterium
TTCAGAGATGGTTATCGCGAAAACAGCCCCAAAATCGAAGGGAACTTCGGGTTAGGCGCCGTCACGAAATAACTTGTTCACGTTTCCCAGGTGGCACAGGTCTCCGACCTGTGCTGCACAGCTTGGAAAGCTGTGCCACCAGGACTGGCTTGCTCAGGTTATTTCGTGACGGACCCTTACAGGCACGACAACGAGAAGGTGTCCTTGAGGCCGTCGTCCCAGCCGTCCCAGAGGAATGCGTCGGCCTTGTCGTCGGCGATGAGGCGGAAGGCGTAGCGGACCTGCTCTTCGTAGAACTCGCAGAAGGCGCCTGTGCGGTTCATGCCGCCGTTGACTTCGTGCGCCTCGGCAGGGCAGGGCGAGCCGCAGAAGTGGCGGATCGCGCAGCGGTTGCACGGGTCGATGTCCTCGACCTTGCGCTGGGTGACGAGCTGGAACGGGGCCGTTCGCAGGACGGCGGGGATGTCGTCGGAGAACAGGTTGCCGCCGCGGAACTGCTCCAGGCCGATGAACTCGCTGCAGGGGAACATGCCGCCGTCGGGGGCGAGGGCGAAGAAGCATCGTCCGCCGCCGCAGGGGGAGATGTCGCACATCAGCTTGCGGGCCGTGGGGGCGACGATCGCCAGGAGGATGTTGGCGAAGTTGCCCACGGGCAGTTTGCGTCCGGTGCGCTGGTACAGTTCGTACGTGCGGTCGAGGGCCCCGAGCAAGTGCCTGGCGGCGGGGGCGTCGCCGGGCTTGACGCCGCGCGAACCAGGCAGCGTGCAGCGCAGGATGTTCATCAGGCAGGTGGGCACGCCCCTGGCGTGGAAGAAGTCCACCAGCTTGCTCAGGTGGCGGAGGTTCGCGGAGGAGACGGTGCAGATGACGCTCCAGCCGTCGTAGTCCTTGAGGCGGTCCATGGCGCGGAGCACTTCGGCGTGGACGCCGGCGCCGGCCCAGTTCTTTCGCGTGCGGCCGGCGATCAAGGCCGTGGGAGCATCCAGCGAGATGCCCACGCTGACGTTTCGTTCGGCGAGGAACTCGACGGCGGCGTCGTCCAGCAGCGTGGCGTTGGTCTGGACGCCGAAGCGGAAGTCGTCGCGGTACTGCTCGATGCCGGCGAAGACGGCCTGGCGGTTGAGCATCGGCTCGGCGCCGTGGAAGATCACCTGCGGCAGGACTCCCTTGGGGACGGTGGTGCGGAAGTACGTTCTGAGGATGCCGAGAGCCTCGATGAGCCGGTCCTGGCTCATGTGCTTGCCGGCGCGGCGCATCGGCTCGGGAATGTAGCAGTACGTGCAGTTCAGGTTGCACTGTTCAGTGGGGTTGAAGTACACGGCCGAGGGCTTCAGACCGAATCGGAGGTGGTGCATTTCCTGTACGAACTGTGCGCTCGCCTTGCGGTAGGCGCGTGGCAGTTCGCCGGCCAGGGCGTCGGCGAGGCGGTCGCGCTGCACGAGCGACCAGAAGGCGGTGTCGGGCTGGACGACGGCGACGTGGGTCGCGTGGCCGATGTCGATGGGCAGCAGGAGCGGCCCATTGCCGGTGTTGACGTATCGGCCGCGGGAGGGGGCCGGAGCCCCCAACGCCTTTGAGGGCGTTGGGGACCCGGCCGGTGCAACTTTCCTGGGGCGAGGGGGCATTACTTCGCTTTCTTGTTCATGAGGATGTAATGCGACAGTCCGGTGCCCAGCGCCCGGCAACTCTTGCGATAGGCGATGACGGTCTTCTTGTTGCTCTTCTTCATGCGGCGTTCCTTTCCTTGTCCAGGGACACGAAACAAAAAAGGGTTCCGACAGACCCCATGCGGGGGCTGTCGAAACCCTTTACCATCGGATTCCGAATTCAGGCGTTTCAGCAGGTCTTCTGGCTCTCGGGTCGTCGGCATCCGCACGCCTTGCCGCCGGGGTGTGCCCCGGCAGTGGCTGGCCTTTCGGGCCTGTGCGTCGCCTGGCCGATTACAGCGGCGGGTCCGCCACGGATTGGCACCGTGTTCCGGGATGCTGAAACCGGGGGAAGGATAGCATGGCCGGCGGGGATGTCAAAGGGTTTGTTTGACGCGGATGCACGACCGCAGTTGCGCCTTGGCATCTTCAGCCTGAAGGGCTGAGATTCGACAGCCCAGCGCAACGCCCCCTGGGAAGGCGTATCCGAAGATGGCGAAGCCCTGGAAGGGCGAAAGGTGCGCCAGGCGAAGCCTGGGCAAGGAGGAGTGCGATGTAGAAGACAAAGCATGAAAACCTTGCAATGGGACCCAGCGGGAAACCCA
>CAYWTX010000232.1:0-1907 GCA_964461295.1 uncultured Planctomycetaceae bacterium
CCCCCGACGGGCGCAAGGCCGGCGAGCCGCTGGCGTACTCGCTCTCCGCCCACCAGGGACGCGACCGCAAGGGCATCACCGCCATGCTCAACTCCCTGGCCCGCCTGCCGCACAACCGCGCCGGCGGCGCCTCCGCCGCCATCCTCGAAATCGACCCCGCCGCCGTCGAGGGCTCCGCAGGCCGACGCCGACTCGCCGAACTCATCCGCTCCGCCATCGAGATGGGCGTCGGGCAGTTGCAGGTCAACGTCGTCACGGCCGAGAGGCTGCGAAAAGCCCAGGAAGACCCCGAAAAATTCGGCAACATCGCCGTCCGCGTGGCGGGCTACTCCCAGATGTTCCGCCTGGTCCCCCCCGACCTCCAGGAACACATCATCGCGCGAACCAAACACAAAGGGTGAACTGCCGCCACTGACCGCGAGATGCCATCCATCACGCCAACCTCGATCGCCTTCCCGCCCCGGTCACTCCCCGGCCGACACGATGGGAAGGGCCACCGGAGCAGCGATGGTCGCTCGAGCGGTCGGTGTGGGTGTCTCGCGTTGCGGGTCGCGGATCACGTCCGGCCCTTCTCGGCTGCCCGTTTGGCGGCTTCTACCGCTTCGGCCTTGCGGCGGGCCTCCCCGGCCTCTACCGCGCCCTTCGTCGCCTCGTCGGCCGCGGCCCTGCGGACCGCGGTGCCGTTCGAGCCGCCCCCAACGTGAAGAACCTTGCCTGTCCGCACGTCCACGACCCAGCCGATCGGTTGCGCCAACACCTGCCCGCTGTCCAGCCGGATCTTGGTGGCCTTGCCGCCGAACTTCAGTTGCCAGAGCATCTTGCCGGCGGCACCATCTCTTGCCTCCAGCGTGGTCCCGTCGCCGGCGAGCGACACGGTGATCCCGCTGGCCCGGTCGGTGACGGTCGTGCCCTCCTTGGGGCACAGCCGATCAAGAATCTGCTCGATCCGGCTGGCCACCTCCGGGTCCAAGCCCTTCTCCTTCGCCTTGGCCTCCAGGTCGACGCGAACCGGCTCGCCCATCGCGATCAACTTCTCCGCCGCCGCCTCGCGCACCTTGAAGCCGCTAGCCCCAAGCTGCTCGATCAGCGCCCCCGCGCCCCTGGCATCCACGCCGGACCTCGCCGCCGCGTCTGGGCCTCCTGACGGCTTGCCATCCGGCGGCGCCTCGGCCGGCATCGGAAGCTCCTCGTACTTCACCGTGCCCCCCGTCGTCCGCCTCAGCGACCGGCCCACGAACTTGCCGCCCTGGACCTTCATGTACGCCCGCGGGTAGTCCCACATCCTCCCCGGCTGCGGGCTACCCAACTGGAACGTCACGTACAGCCAAGGCTTGGCGTCGTAGCCGGCCTCCGTCGAGATGCGCAGCGTGTCGAGCATCGGCACGCGCAGGTCGGCCAGCGCCTCCTTGGGGAACGTGATGTCGAAGTCCTTGCTCGCCACCCGCAGCAGCGTCAGGCGCCGCTCCGCGCCGTTGCCGTCGGCCACCGCCTCCACCGTCGTATCGGCGAAGGGCTTCATCGGCCGGCAGGTGAACTTGACCGCGTTGATGGTGGCGTAGTCCTCCTCGGATGCCAGAGCATGGCAGGGCACCCACGCCGCGACCAGCACAAGCGAAGCGATACAGATGACGACGATCCGGTTGTCCGTCGCGATGCGCATCGGTCCAGCCCTTTCATGTCCCCCCACGGCAAGTCAGACGCACGAGCTGCGGAGAGGTTCTGAAAGAATCGCGGAAGCGGCCTTCCTCCCTCTTAGCCCCGAAGGGGCGTCGGGGATTTAGCCGAGGGCGTAAGCCCAATACGGTTCAGTTAAGGGAGGTTGGACTAAAAGACCCCGCAGCGGGATGACCCGTTGTTTGGCTTTTCGGCTAAGAACCGCTTGGAGCATGAGACTTCTTCGCCATCGT
>CAYWTX010000233.1:0-10069 GCA_964461295.1 uncultured Planctomycetaceae bacterium
CCCGCGCCGCGGGCATCGATCCCCATCCCGTGCCCGTCCAGCATCGACGCCATCACGCCGCGCGCCTCGGCCAGCACCCCGCCGGCCAGAAGCGCCAGCACGATCAGCCCGCCCACCACCGCCGCCGCGCTCGTCAACTCGGCGCTCCGCGCAACGTGCCCACGCCGGCGGGCCTCCGCCAGCCGCTGCGCCGTCGGCTCCAGCGTCCGCTCGCCCGTGTCGTCGCGTTGTCCAAACCCGCCCGCCACGCGTCACCTCGCCCTCTGCACCAACGACACGACCTCTGCTCCCAGCGAATCCGCGGCCGACTCCATCAGCGGCGACACCACCGTCAGCGTCGCCGCCGTCACCGCAAGACCCAGCAGGGCCCGCCCGGGCAGCTCGGCCGACAGCACGTTTAGCTGCGGCAGCGTCCGCTGCAGAAGCCCCAGCAGCACCGTCGCCGTCAGCATCGCCACCAGCATCGGCGCGGCCAGTTTGGTCGCCAGCACGAAGCTGCCACCCACCAGCCCCAGCAGCACGTCCGCCATGCCCGCCCGCGGGACAAAGCCCAGCAGCGGCACCGTGTCGAATGTCGTCATCAGGCCCCCGATCAACGCCCGGTGCCCGCCGGCCGCCAGGAACACCACGATCGCCAGCATGTAATACAGCCCGCCCACCGGCCCGGCCGGCTCGTCGCGGCTCGGGTCGGCCGCCTCGGCCAGGCTCAGGCCCATCTGCGCCCCCACGTGCGCCGCGCCAAGCTCCACGCCCAGGAAGATCAGGCGACCGGCGTACCCCATGCCCGCGCCGATCAGCAACTCGCCCGCAAGCCCCCCCGCCAGCGACGCCCAGTCCCCCGGCAGCGTCACCGGCGACGCTAGCCGCGACGCGGCCGCTAACCCCACCGCCACGGCCGCCAGCAGCCGAAGCCGCGCCGGCACCGCCGCGTGTCCCAGCACGGGCGCAGCCAGCATCAGCCCCGCCGCGCGAACCGTCGCGCACAGCAGCGTCGGCGCCCAGATTGCGCAGGTCTCAATCATTGCTTCCGTCGCCATCGCATGTCCTGCCACGCCCGATTGCGGATCGGCGATTGCGGATCGCCGATTCCCTCGAACCAACCCGGACTCACTTCCGGGGAATCCGCGTCCCGCGTCCCGCGATCCGCGTTCGGCAACTGGCGCCGCAGTCACTCCAATCGCGCCGGGTCTTTGCTACGGGACCACGCTGAACATCTCGCGGCTGAACTCCACCAGTCGCTCCAGCATCCACGGCCCGACCAGCGCGATCGTCACCAGCGCCGCCACGATCTTCGGCACCATCGCCAGCGTCAGGTCCTGCACCTGCGTCACCGTCTGCAGGATACTCACCACCAGGCCGACAACCAGCGCGACGCCCAGCACCGGCGCGCCGACCACCAGGATCAGCGTCACCGCCTGCCGGGCGAGGTCTATGGCTGCATCCGCGTCCATCAGTTCCTCCACGCCCAATTGCGGATTGCCTGTTCGACCGCTCCGCTCGCTTCCCGATGCCGATTCCCGGACACGGCCCGAGACGATCCACGCGCAGAGGCAGAGCTTGTCCCCCGCGGGAGTCCGCAATCCGCAATCCGCAATCCGCGATTCGTTGTCAAACCGGTTTCCTTTCGCGCCAACGCCCGTGTCTACCCGAAGCTCCTCATCAGCGTTCCCACCACCAGGTGCCACCCGTCCGCCAGGACGAACAGCAGCAGCTTGAACGGCAGCGAGATCATCACCGGCGGCAGCATCAGCATGCCCATCGACACAAGCACCGTGCCCACCAGCATGTCCACGATCAGGAACGGCAGGTAGATGCGAAACCCCATCAGGAACGACACCTTCAGCTCGCTCACCACGAACGCCGGGATCAGCGACACCGTCGGCACGTCGCCCCATTGCAGGTCGTCTCGCTTCGCCGCGTCCGCCTTCAGGAACAGGTACACGTCGTCGGTGTTCCCGCCCGCCTCGATCTGCCGGATCATGAACTGCCGCACATGCGCCTCGCCCGCCGCCGCCGCCTGCTGCCCGCTCACTCGCCCGTCCATGTACGGCTGGACCGCGTCGGTGTACACCTGCTGGTACACCGGGGCCATCACCACCAGCGTCATCAGCAGCGCCAGCCCGAACAGCACCTGGTTGGGCGGCACCTGCTGCGTCGCCAACGCCTGCCGCAGCAGCCCCAGCACCACGATGATCCGCGTGAAGCACGTCACCAGCACCAGCACCGCGGGCGCCACCGACAGCAGCGTGATCACCGCGATCCACTGCACCGCCGGCCCGATCTTCCCCCCGCCCGCGATCTCGGGCAGGCCCTCCGCGAGTTTCCCGATGTCCGTCGAACCCGCGGGAGCCGCGGGCGCGGTCCTCCCCACCTGCACGGCCGGCTCGCTGGCGGGCTGCGTCGCGGGCGCACTCTGCGCCATCGCGCCGCCGGCGAGCATCCCCAGCACCAGGCTTGTCACCGCTCGCGTCACCATCCACCAACCATCTCCGGACACCTGACACTTGACACTCGACGCCCGTCACTCGACGCCCGTCACTCGTCACTTCCTCGTCGCGATCTCATCCATCAGTTCGGCCACCTCATCCGCATCGGTCACTTGGGCGAGCGTCGTCATCCCGCTCGGCCCGTTCCCAATCAGCAGAAGCCTCCTGCCCAGTCGCAGGAGCACCAGTTGCTGTCTCCCACCGACGCCCGTCCGTGCCACCACCGTGATCGGACCGCCCTTCTTCGGCCCCGTCGGCGCCGGCGACCATCGCCGCAGCGCCCATCGGGCGCCGAAAATCAGTCCCACCACCGCCGCCAACGCTCCCAGCGTCCGCAGCCAGCCCACCGCCCCGTCGTTCGGGCGCGCCTGGCCCACCTTACGCAATTCCGCATCGCTACGAGGCTTGACCGGCCGGCTGGCGGCATCCGCCTCGCCACCCGACGCCAGGCGGTTCGCCGCCGCCGGCGCCGCTTCCTGGGCCGCGCAAGGCGCCGCCCACGGCGGCGACGCTATGAGAATCGCCGCCGCGAACAGCATCCACTTCCCGCTCCGGCAACCGATCACGGCATCACCGTTTCCAGCGGCCGCCGCATACGAGCAGCCGCCACGCCTTCGGCGGCCGCGCTCGCCGCACGACCCGCCGCCGCATCGCCGATCTTCACGCAGAGCTTGCCGCCCATCGCCGCCGCCCTGCCCCGCCCCACCAGCCGATTCCCGTCGAATACCTCCACCGTTCCGTCAACCGCCACGTCCATCTCCACCACGTCGCCAACGTCCAGCGCCGCGGCCTCTTCCGCCGTCAACCACACCCGTCCCAACTCGATCCGCAGTTTCTTGTCCATCAGTGCGCGCCCTCCCCTTCACTTCCGGGCCCCGCGTTCCAGGTTCGCCCGTCCCGGGGCCCGCCCGCTTCAGCGGCAAAGGGCCCGGCCCAACTCGCCTCCCGCTTGTCATGCTCGATCCGCGCTTCCGCCAATCGCCGCTCCAGCAGCAGTTGCGCCACCTTGCGCCGCGCCAGCAGCCCCCGCACCCGCGACCGCTGCGCCGTCAGCATCGCCTGCCCGGCCTTCGCCTCGCTCCGCGCCGCGGCGATGCACCCGCGAAGTTCCGCCATGGTCTCGCGGCTCACCAGCCCGCGGCAGGACTTGCCCTCCAGCACGCGCCGCCTCGCCGCCGCGTCCTGCGACCGCCGCGTACGTTCGAGCTGCCCAAGCTCGTCCTCGGCCAACGCCGCATGACCCGCCGCCAGGCCCATCGCCGCCTGCGCCGCGCGCTCCTCGTTGCGCCGCAGCCGCACCAGCAACTCCATCCTGCCCGCTCGCCGATCGCTCATCGTGCGGACCCTCCCGTACCTGGTGGCACAACTCTCCTGAGTTGTGGCTTCAGCGAATCACGCCTCAAGAGAACCGTGCCCCCACGCGCCGCGGCAAGCTGCTCCGCCAGCGACACCAGGTCGCTCCGCGTCGCCGCCAACTCCGCCCGCTCGTCGGGCTTCTGCGTCAGCAGACGCCGGATCGCCGGCATCGCCTTCACCGCCAGGTCGTGTTCGGCGTTCGCCCCCGCCTGGTACGCCCCCACGGCCAGCAAATCCTCGATCTCCGCGTGCGAAGCTAGCAAAGCCCGCACCGCCTGCGCCGCCGCCGTGTGCTGCTCGTCGGCCACGTCGCACGCCAGGCGGCTGACGCTGCCCAGCACGTCAATGGCCGGCCAGCAGCCCCCGTTCGCCAGCCGCCGCGACAGATGCACGTGCCCGTCGGTCACCGCCCGCACGCAGTCGCTCACCGGCTCGGTCACATCGTCGCCTTCGGCCAGCACAGTGTAAAACGCGGTGATCGAACCGTTCTCCAACCTGCCCGCCCGCTCCAGCAGTTCCGGCAGCAGGCTGAACACGCTGGGCGGGAACCCCTTCGTCGCCGGCGGTTCGCCCGCCGCCAGGCCGATCTGCCGCTGCGCCGTCGCCAGCCGGCTCAGCGAGTCCATCACCAGCAACACGTCGCGCCCGCGGTCGCGGAAATGTTCGGCCGCCGCCGTCGCCGCCGCCGCCGCCTGCACGCGAAGCACCGGCGGCTCGTCGCTGGTCGATACCACCACCACCGCGCGCCGCAGCCCCTCGTCGCCCAGGTTCTTCTCGATGAAGTCGCGCACCTCGCGCCCGCGCTCGCCGATCAACGCCACCACCACCACGTCCGCGGCCGTGTGCCGCGCGATCATCCCCAGCAGCACGCTCTTGCCCACGCCGCTGCCCGATAGAATGCTCATCCGCTGCCCGCGCCCCACCGTCAGCACCGCGTCAATCGCGCGCACCCCCGTCGGCAGCACATCCGTGATCCGCCGCCGGCGCATCGCGCCCAGCGGCTCCGGCCACACCTTCCGCCGCGAGTCCAACGAGATCGGACCGCCGCCGTCGATCGGCTCGCCCGCCGCGTCGATCACGCGGCCCAGCATCGCCTCCCCCACGCCGATCGTCTGCTCGCCGCCGCTGCACACGACTCGGTCGCCCCGGCAGATGCCCGCCACCGCGCCCAGAGGCATGACCAGCGTCTCCTCGCCCGCGAATCCGATCACCCGCCCCGCCACCTGCCGCGACGCGCCCACGATCCGGCACGCCGATCCCACCGGCGCAGGAAAGTCCGCCACGCTCACCGCCAGCCCGCGAACCGCGCGCACCCGGCCCGCCACGCTCAACGGTTGCGCCGCCGACAGCATCTCGCGATATGCGGCATAGGGACTCAAACTTCCGCCTCCCGGGCGCACTGGCCAAAACCCACAGACAACGACCCGTGGGCATGGATCGCCATCTGGCTCTTCCTGCTGGATCCGTCGTCCGCCCCGCCCGTTTCGTATCGCCCCGCGCGGCCTAGAAGCGCCTCGGCCACGTTGGCAAGCTGCGTCTCGATCGTCGCGTCGACCTCGCCCTGCCCCCACGACAGTTTCACGCCGCCGGGGCTAACCGCCTCGTCGCCCGCCACCCGCACCACCAGCCGCGGCTCGACCGTCTCCAGCATCCCCTCCACCGCCTGCCGCAGCCGATCCGCCTGCGACGGGTGCACGGCCGCGACAAGCTCCGTCGCGCCGCTCGCCCGAACCAGCGCCTTGCGGAGGTTCGCTTCCGCGGCCGACGTGTCGGCCCCCGCCACCGACCCGACGACCTTCGCGGCGATCTCCAACGCGAACTGCAGCATCTCGCGGCGGGCGTCTTCCACGACCTTCGCCCGCGCCGCCTGCAACTCCGCCAGCAGCGACCGCAGCAGCTCCAGCGTAGCGGCCGCCTCGGCCGCGCCCGCCGACCTCACCTCGGCCGAACCCTCGGCCCTGCCGCGCGCCAACCCTTCTTCTTGTCCGCGGGCCAGCCCCGCCTGGTACCCCAGTTCCTCGGCCGCCTGGCGCGCAGTCTCGACACGGGCGCGGGCCTCGCCGGCGATCTTCGCCGCCTCGCACCGGGCCTCCAGAACGACCTGCCTCGCCTCTTCGCCGATCTGCGAAAGGCTCAGCACCCCCTCGTCGTCCATCGCGTTGTGTCTTACAATCCGCGCCATCTCACGCCTTCACCGTTCGCGAACCCAATCCCACACAAGGGCACGGAGAAACTGCGGTGCGCGACGAACCTTCACGGCCCCACGCGCACTCCCGCTCGCACTCGGTTGTTCTCGCTCTTCTCCCATCCGTCCTCTGTCTCTCTGCGCCTCTGTGTGACGCTGTTCCTTCTCTTCCCGCCTTCGCGCCACCGCGCCCGACACAACCTGCTTCGCGGCGCCGTTGGTTTCGTCCCACCTACGCCAACACCTCCGAACTCTCGCGAGCCAGCGACACGTACCGCCCGGCTTCCATCCTTCGCACCGCCGCCACCACGCGCTCCTGCGCCGCTTCCACGTCGCTCAGCCGTACCGGGCCGATCTCGTCCATCTGGCGCCGCACCAGCCGCGACGCCTCCCGCGACAGGCTGCCCAGCACATTGTCCTTCACCTCGCTGCCCGCTGTCCGCAGCGCCACCGCCAACTCTTCACTCTTGACGCTCTCCAGGGCGCCGGCCAGCACCGCCGCCGGCAGCAACGACAGGTCCTCGAACACGAACATGCTCTTGCGAATCTGCTCGGCCAGGTTCGGCTGCTGGCCCGCCAAGGCGTCCAGCACCGTCTGCTCCGTCGCGAACCCCGCGTGGTGCAGAATACGAGCCACCTTGCCCACCCCCCCCACCGCCACCGATGTCGCCGGCGACACCCGCCGCACCAGCCCGCGAGCCACCTCCGCCGTCACCTCCGGGTCCACACGCTCCAACTCCGCGATCCGCCGCGCCACGTCCACCTGTTGGGCCGGCTCCAGCTGCCCCATCACCCCCGCCGCCGCCGCCGCTTCCACATGCGACAAAACCAACGCCGTCGTCTGCGGATGCTCCCCGTGCAGCACCGAAAACAGCTCCGCCGGACCCATCCGCCGCAGAAACGCCATCGGATCCTCGGCCTGGGCCGTCGCCGCCGCTGCCGCGGCCGCCGCGGCGGCGCCCTCCTCCGCGCCGCTCGCCTGCCTCAACCGGCGCCGCAGCATCGCCAATAGCCCGCAGAACACCCCGCCCAGCGCCAGCCCCACGCACGTCGTCATCGGACGCAGGTCCGCGACTGCCTCCGCGCCCGCGGCCGCCGGCCCCGCCGACGCCGTTGACGCCGGCGCATCGTAATGCCAACTCACCCTCACCGCCGACGCGTCCACCCCCGCCGCCGTCGCGGCTGCCTTGCACAGCCGTTCCATCGCCTCGCCCGCAAACGCCGCCAATTCCGCGTCGTTGGGGTCGTCCGCTCCCCTCGCCGAACGGTACGCCGCCGCCAGGTAGCTCCGCGGCACGCTCACCGACGCGCCTATGCATCGCGCCGCGGCACCGTCCGCCGACGCCGACACCACCGCCCCGCCCGTGTATCGCACCGCCGAACGGATCTTCTCCGCGTAGTACGCCTCCGCCGCTCGCACCCTCTCGATGGGGTCCTCGCCGGTGGCGGCGTCATCGATGCGGAAGCTGTGCCCCGCATCGTCCACCACCCGCACATCCTGCCGACGCATCCCCACGATGCTCCCGGCCACCAAGTCTGCCACCGCGCCCGCCAGCCGATGCGTCATCCGCTCGCCGGAGGCCAACGTGAGCTTGACGGCCGCAGTCGGCCGCGACGCCTCGGCGCCGAACGTGCGTGAACTGCCCATCTCGAACAGCACCGTGGCGTCCCGAACGGTGGGGAACTGCTTGACGAGATCCGACAGCACGGCCATCTTCGCCGCCTGCCACCGCTTGGCGTTCTGGGCGCTGCTACGCCACAAGTCGTTCTCACGCGCCAACTGGTCGAACGTCAGCGTTGCCTGCTTGCCGCCGATCCCCTCGGCCGCCAGTGCGGCCCGCAACTCATCGACGTGTTCACGCCCGGCCAGAAGGCGCCCGCCCTCAAGACGATGCGGAATCTGGCGGATGCGGGCCAGTTCACGAGCGGTGGCGAGTTCCCCGGGACCCAGCGGCTCGGCGAACACCGCCACCAGGTCCGGCCCGGCACGGAAGACATCACGCGCCAGCCACAGCATGCCCGCCACGGCCAGCACCGCTAGGGCGACCGCAATGACCCGGCCGCGAGGACCCATGCGCCTCGCCTGCCACCGGAAATGTGCGAACCATCGTTTCGCCGCGCTCATGTCACCCGGTCCTCCATGACCGTTTGACTACAGTTACTCGGTTCCTCAGTTGCCCAGTTGCTCGGTGCCCGGTTACTCGATACTCAGTCACTCCGTACTCGGCGCCCGGTCGGCTTCCCGGCCCCGTCGTTTCCCTGCAACGCCCCGCGGCGGCGGCCGCGGGGGCTTCCGCGAACCTGCCCTCGAGATCGCCGCCTCAGCTCTGTACCCTCGGTGTCTCTGTGGCCAACACGTCGCTCGTCTCCGTCGCCGCGAAGTGCTCCCGAATCGCCTCAATGCTCCGTCCCTGCGCCCGCAGTTCGGCGATCATGTCCAGCCGCTCGAACACCGACTCGTCGTACAGGCGGTGCCCGCCGTCCGTCCACGCCACTTCCCGCAGCAGGCCCATCGTCGTGTAGTTGTGCACCGTCTGCCGACTCAGCGTCGAGTACGCCACGATCTCGCCGATGCGGTACAGCTTCGGCGGACGCGGGCGCGATATGCGCCTCGTCGCGGCTGCATCGCTCCGTTCCGCCGTCCCCATCGGTCGACGCATGAGCGAGACAACCGGACTCCCTGCCGCCTCGGCGCGGTAAGCCTCGGGCGGCACTTTCTTCAGTGTTCCTGGCGATCTGCCTGGTTCGAACTGGTTCATGATCATTACCTGGGAAGTGCTGACGTGCTACCTTTTACGTTTTATAAAACGTATATTGATCGCGACAGGAACCGCCGTCAATGCAAATTCGGAGGATTCCGAAGATTTTCCTGCGGCCAGGACCCAGAGCCTGTCAACGAATTGCAGAAGCAGCCTTGCCCCTCTTCGCCCGGAAGCGGCGGTCAGGATTTGGCCTGGGGCGTACACCACCGATAGACGATGGAGCCTCTTGCAGAGCCTCTCGGTGAGGGCTTGTTGCCGTGTGCGGGTCGCGTGGTGCTTCGGTAACAGCCCGCAAAGCGCGCCGCAGGGGCGTATTTCAGCCCGCGGCGGGCCGTTACGCTTCGGCAAGTCCGGTCTGCGGCAACGCAGCCCCGTCGCCGCCCGAGGCGGAACCGTCCGGCAGTCAATTGTCCGCCTCGCCGGGCCTCAGCACACCATCTTGAGCAGTTGCTCGGCGGCGATGACCAGCAGCCCGAAGGAAAGGTGCGCCGCCACCTTCACCGCGCCGCGCACCCGCACGTGACGCCCGCCGTGGTTGTCGTGCAGGTGGGAATTGACCCGTTCGGCACTGCTTCGCTGGCGATAGCGAATCGCCTCGGCCGGCGCGAACTCGCGTTTCTCGCCGCGGCGGGGGTTGTGGTCGATGGTGGCAACGTGGCCAAGGCGGGCCGACATCTCGCGGATGGCAGCGGCGTCGTAGGCGGCGTCGGCCTGGTCGTACAGGCTGATGGCGCGCCCGACGCTCATCTGCGCCAACGGGATGGCCGCCTGACTGTCGTGCAGACTGGCGGAGGTCAGGACCCAACTCACGGGCAAGTCGCCATCGGCCACGTCCAGGTGCAGTTCGTAGCCGCGCCAGATCTCCTTCTTGCCCTTGCTGTTCTTCTTCGTGCCCCAGTCACAGGCCATAGGCAGGTCGGCGAGGTTCTCTTCCTGGGTACGTTCGAGTTGGCGTTGGAGACGCGTGGGCTCGGTCGAGATGGGGTCGTCACCCTCAACGGGCGGTTTGGGCTTGGGTTCTTTCTTCGCGCCCCTCTCGCGGGCGTGGATGGCCGTGGCGTCGCGGCTGATGTGGCCGACGATTTTGTCGGCGTGGTGTACCTTGAGCATGGCTTGGTGGATGGATTGCGGCAATTCGTCCAACGCGAAGTCGGCGAAGGCACGCGAGAAGGTGGCTTCGGAGGGAACCTCGCCGAGGGTTTCCCAGCCGGGGCGGCGTAACATGGGGCGGTGGCGTACGGCGTCGATCAGGTCGCAGGTGGTGGGAAAGTCCCAGACGG
>CAYWTX010000234.1:0-3662 GCA_964461295.1 uncultured Planctomycetaceae bacterium
CCTGCTGTGCGGCGACGTGGGATACGGCAAGACCGAACTGGCGATGCGGGCGGCGTTCAAAGTGGTCGAGGCGGGCAGGCAGGTGGCCGTGCTGGTGCCGACGACGGTGCTTGCGACGCAGCACCTGCGGACGTTCCGCGAGCGATTCGCCGATTACCCGTTCACCGTCGAGTCGCTCAGCCGGTTCGTCACCGGCGGCGAGCAGACGCGGATTTGCCACGGCCTGGCGAAGGGGAAGGTCGACATCGTGATCGGCACGCACCGGCTGCTGAGCGGCGACGTGCGGTTCGCGGACCTGGGGCTGGTGGTGATCGACGAGGAGCAGCGGTTCGGCGTGGAGCACAAGGAGCACCTCAAGCACCTGCGGGCCGAGGTGGACGTGCTGACGATGACGGCGACGCCGATCCCGCGGACGCTGCACATGGCGCTGCTGGGCCTGCGCGACATCAGCTCGCTGGCGACGCCGCCGATGGACCGCCGCGCGATCCACACCGAGGTCGTGCCGTACGACGAGCGGGTCATCCGCCAGGCCGTGCTGCGCGAGCTGAACCGCCAGGGGCAGGTGTTCTTCGTGCACAACCGCGTGTTCAACATCGAGTCGGTGACGGACCGGCTGCGGCGGCTGGTGCCGGAAGCCCGCATCGACTTCGGGCACGGGCAGATGCCCGAGAAGCAACTCGAGCGCGTGATGCTGCGGTTCGTGCGCCAGCAGGTCGACGTGCTGGTGTGCACGACGATCATCGAGAGCGGGCTGGACATCCCGACGGCCAACACGATGATCATCCAGGACGCCGACTGGTTCGGCCTGGCGGCGCTGCACCAGCTTCGCGGACGCGTGGGGCGCTACAAGCACCGCGCGTTCTGCTATCTGCTGCTGCCGGAGCGACGAACGGTGACGGGCGTGGCCGCCAGACGCCTCAAGGCCATCGAGGAGTTCAGCGACCTGGGCGCCGGCTTCCAGATCGCCATGCGCGATCTGGAGATTCGCGGGGCGGGGAACATCCTCGGGCGCGAGCAGAGCGGGCACATCGCGGCCGTGGGGTACGAGTTGTACTGCCAGGTCCTCGAGCAGGCGGTTGGCGGGCTCAAGGGGCACAAGAGCACCCCGCGGCTGGAGGTGCACGTGGAGCTGGGTCTGGACGCGTTCATTCCGCCGGCGTACATCCCCGCGCCGCGACAGCGGATGGAGGTGTACCGGCGGCTGTCGACGTGCGAGGAGCCGCGGGAGATTCAGCAACTTCGCGACGACCTTGCCGACGCGTTCGGCCCGGTGCCGGGCGAGATGGAGACGATGCTGGACCTGGCCGAGACGCGTCTGCTGGCCGGGCGGCTGGGGATGCGGAGCATCATCCTGATGGGGCCGGACATCGTGTTCGCGATCGGCGACTTCGAGAAAGCCAAGCGCGCGCTGGACGGCGCGCCGGGGTCGGTGCGGATGCCCGACGACCACACGGCGCATTGGCGTCCGCCGCCGGCGTACCTGGAGATGCCGACCCTGATGGCCGTGCTGCTAAAGCGTTTGAGGCAGGCGGCGGGCAAGGTATAATCACCGCTCGCGTCATGAAACTCACTCCATGGGTCATCCTGGCCCTGGCCGCCCTCGCGGCGGCTGGGTGCGGCGACGGGCAGGCGCGGATGGGCCTCAACTGGCCGTCGGCTCGCGACGGGGATGTCCCCATCACCAACCCCAGCAGCGACGAGGGCAACCCCGCCGTGGGCGCCGCCAAGACCGCCGTCGCGCTCCGGCCGGCGGAGATTCCGGGCGCGCAGCCCCGCTACACGACCGCAAAGCCGATCGTGCAGCCGACGGACCTGGAGTCGCTGCTTTCGGGCACGAGGACCGGTTCGTCCGTCCTGTCGACGGCCGACGCGAACGCCGGAGGGCTGACCGGCGCCGCGGCGGGGGGGCCGGGCGGGGCCGGACCCGTTGACCCCAACGCGAAGCCGCCTCCCGCCGTTGCGGCCGCCAGACCCGTCGAGCCCGACGAGTTTCCCACGGGCGACGCCAAGGTTCTCGGCCAGCCGCAGGTCGTCGCGTCGTCGGTGCTGCAAGTGAACAACCGGTTCATCACGGCTGAGGACGTGCTCAAGCGGCTGGTGACGCGGGTTCGGGCGTTGCCCCGAACAGCCAGCGAGGACGCCTTCCGGCGCGCGGTCGGGGCAATCGCGGCGGAGGAGATTCGCGGGCAGGTGAGCCGGGTGCTGGTGCTGGCGGAGGCGGAGAAGAAGCTGCCGGATGAGGCGAAGAAGAAGGTGGACGGGGAAGTCGAGAACCAGCTTCGGGACATGATCACGGAAGCGGGCGGCAGCAAGTCGCTGCTGAAGGAGAAGCTGGCCAAGGAGGGCGTGTCGCTGGATGACGTGATGACCGAGATTCGCCAGCGCGAGATGTCGAGCCTCTACCTGCGGAGCCGGTTCATGCCGGCCATCGTCGTCAGCCGTCAGATGCTGTGGGACCACTACCGGGCCAACCGCAAGGACCACGAGCAGGACAAGAAGGTCCAGATGCAGATCATCGCGGCGCCGGTGCGGGCGTTCCTGCCGGCGGATGTGGCGCGCCCGAACGGGGCCGAGGAGGCGGCCGCGAAGGACGCGGCACGGAAGCACATCGAGGCGGCCCAGGCGGCGCTGGCCAAGGGCGAGGAGTTCGGGGCCGTCGCCACGCGGATGAGCAAGGACATCAAGGCGGCGGAGGGCGGGCTGTGGCCGCTGATGGCGGCGGGCAGCTTTCGCGAGGCAAGGGTTGAGGAGGCGGCGTTCGGTCTGATCGAGGGGCAGACGGCCGGGCCGATCGAGACCGAAAGCGGTTACTACATCGTGAAGGCGAAGCGCGTGGTGGGCGGGCGCCTGGTGCCCTTCGAGGAAGCGCAGGAGGAGATCACCCATACGCTCCGCAACGAGCAGTACCGCAAGCTGACGGACGACTACTACCACGAGTTGATCGGCGGCGCGACGGTGAATCACAACGCCGAGTTCGTGGAACTGGTGATCGAGCAGGCCGTGGCACGGTGGTGGAAGAAGTAAGATTGGCGATTGGCTATTGCCGTTTGAGGAAGGAGGGGCGCCCCGGAGCGTGGGGAAGGCACGCCTCAGGCGGCAGGAACAGGAAAGGGACCATGGGGACTGGGGGGATTGCGGGGATCGATTTTTCCCCACAGTCCCTCCAATCCCCATAATCCCTTTCCTTTTGGCTCGCGGGGGAGAAAATGCCCGGGATGAGGAACGACCGCGAACGACCGGCCGCCCCCCTGGGCGGGGCAGGCATCGTCTACGAAGACGCCGACGTGCTCGTCGTCGATAAGCCCGCGGGCATGGTCTCGGCGCAGGTGGGCGACTCGACCGGCCGCACGCTGTTCCACTACGTCAAGACGTACGTGCGGCACCGCGGGCGGGGCAGAGGCCCGCAGGCGGCGTGGGTGATTCACCGGCTGGACCGGGAGGTGTCGGGGCTGCTCGTATTCGCCAAGACGCATTCAGCGTTCCTGGCGTTGAAGGACCAGCTCAAGCGGCGGCAGGTGTCGCGGCAGTATCTTGCGGCCGTCGAGGGGGAGATGCCCGTCACCCCGGGCGAGGCGCCGTGGCAGTTCGTGTCGGGCTTCGTGACGGACGCCGGGCCGGGCAAGGCGGTGCGGCTAAGCGGCTCGCCGCCGGCGGAGGACCGA
>CAYWTX010000235.1:0-12402 GCA_964461295.1 uncultured Planctomycetaceae bacterium
GCGGATGCGGTCGCCGTTGGCGGGGTTGACGTTGTACTTCTTGCGGTCGCGGGCGAGCTTCTCGGGCGCCGTCGCCAGTTCGGCGATGAACGGCCCGTCCTTGATGAGCATCGCCGTGGCCAGGTTGCGCAGCACCGCCCGCGTGGCCGCGAACTTCTCGCCGGCGGAGTCCTTCGCGTACACGCCTCGCACGGCCGTGGCGTACCGGGCCGCGTACGCCGCCCCGCCCCAGCGCAGGCAGTCGTACGTCCGCACGACCAGGTCGCGTTTGTCGGCCTCGGCCAATTCGCCCACGTGGGCCACGGCCTCGGCGGCAATGCGCCGCAGTTCGTCGGCAAGCGTGCCGCCGCGCCGGCTGCCGTGGCGCCGGATGACGTACTTGCACTTCTCCTCCAGCGTCTCGCGCCACGCGAGCTTCCGCGGGGGGCCCTGGAACAGCTCCGGCTGCACCACCAGCTTGCGCCCCATGTTGAACGCCAGCAGGTTCTTCCGCCCGTCGGCGCGGATGGTGTCCTTGATCGCCCATGCGATGGAGTGCATCGACACCGGGATCAGCCCGCGCTGGAAGGCGAAACCGATCATCATGATGTTGCAGTAGATCTTGCTGCCCAGGTACTGCTCGCTGATCCGCGACAGGTTCCGCGCCAGGTAGTCCTCCTGCCGCGTCTGGCCGCGGATCAGCCGCTCCAACCCCTCCACGTCGTAATCTTCCTGCCCCATGATCCCGCGGATCGTCAGCACCTTGTCGGTGTTGATGACGGCCGCGGTGCGGTCCGGCGAGGCGATGCGCGCCCGCCCCTTGGGGTCGATCGCCTGCGTCGCGCCCATGATGTCCATGCCCAGCAGCAGGTCGGCCTTGCCGTAGGGAATGATCGCCGTGATCGGCTGGCGCGCGAGGTTGTACACCACCTCGCTGATGACGGCCCCGTTGCGGATGGCGAGGCCCTTCTTGTCCAGGAACAGGACCGGGTAGCCTTCCTTGTGGGCCGCCCGCACCAGCACCTGCGTTGCCACGCCCGCGCGCATGCCGCCCACGCCCGTCAGGCAGGCCCGCCACACGTCGCCCACCGGCCGGCGATTCGACGGCTCGGGAATGTCCTCCAGTTCCAGTTCGGGGATGCGTGCCCGCGGCGGCTTCTTGCGGCGGATGGTGACTCGCTCGAAGCTGCTGCACGCCGCCAGACGCTCGCACGAGCCGTCGTTCACGCACAGCGAGATGGACGTGTCCATCTTCGGGCCGTAGTCGGTCTCCGCGTGCACCAGGCCCGGGCAGCCGGTCATCTCGGCGCACGACAGGCAGAAACGGCACGCGTCGGTGTTGATGTTCATGTGCTCGCAGGCCGGCACGTACCCCAGGCGCTTGGCGATCGCCCGCTCCTGACGCCGCTGGCGCCGCTGCCGCGTGATGCCGCACTCCTTGTCGGCAATCACCACCTTCACGCCGTCGGCCAGGAACAACCCCTCCAGCAGCAGCCGGTACTGCCGGCGCTTCTCGGGGTCCACGCGGATGATGGGCACCTCCGCCTCGCCGGCGATGCCGCGAACGATCTCCTCGATGTCCTGCCGCGGCGTGGGGTTGCCCATCGCGTCGTAGTCCACGCCCGGCGTGGGCTGGTGGCCCGTCATCGCCGTCGTGGAGTTGTCCAGAATGATGAACGTGATGTCCTGCTTGACCTTGATGGCGTGCGAGATCGAGATCGACCCGCTGTGGAAAAACGTCGAGTCGCCCATGAACACCACGGCCTTGTTCGTCACGAACGGCCCCGTGCCGCTGCCGGTGCCCGCGCCCAGCCCCATGCCGCTGTAGTCGTGCATCAGTGACGTCGTCGGCGGGAACATCAGCATCGTGTAGCACCCGGTGTCGCCGTGGAAGATCAGGTCCACCGGCTCGCGGTCATGCACGCGCCGCATGTACTCCGGACTCCTGAACTTCTTCTGGATCTCCAGGCACAGGTTCGCCGAGTCGCGGTGCGGGCAGCCCGGGCAGAACGTCGGCTGACGCGGCGGCATGCTGAACATGCCGCTCTCCGCCGTCGCGTCGATCCTCCCCAACTCGCGGTCCAGGGCCTCGTACCCGGCCGGGACGCTCACACTCGCGCCCTGCCCGAGCACCTGCTTGAGCAGCGGCGCCAGCCGCGCGATCAGGATCGAGGGATGCAGCCCGCGCGTGAACGGCAGACCCGCCAGGGCGCCTGGGAACTGCTTGCCCCACACCTCGACGCCGCCGCTGGCCAGGCCCGCCTGCCGGTCGCCCAGGATGATGCCGGCCACCTGCTCCTCGACAAAGCTTCGCCGCTCCTCGACCACCACGATCCGCTCGCACTGCTCGGCCAGCACGCGCACCATCGCCTCGTCGACGGGATAGCTCATCCCGAACTTCACGATCGGCCACTGCCCGTGCTGGCCCATCTCGTACAGGGCCTGCGTCAGATAGCCGTGCGCAAGCCCGCTGGTGATGAACCCCACGGCCTTGCGCCCTCCCCCGGCCGCGAACTCGATGCGATTGATGCCCAGTTCCCTCGCGACGGCCTTGGCCCGCTCGAAGCGGGGCGCGAACGCCTCCTCCTGCCACCAGGTCCGCGGCGGAAGGAGCACGCGCGTATTGAGGTCGATCGCGGCCGTGTCCAAGTCCCAGCGATTGCGGGTGTTGTACTCCGGGTACTGGTTGGGCCGGCACGTCACCGTTCCCCCGCCGTCGGCGAGGTTGTTGCTGAGCACCATGCCGGCGAACAGCTCCGACCGCCGCGAGAGCTTCAGCGACAGGTCGACATAGTCCTTCACCTCCTGGATGTCGGAGGGCTCGATGGTGGGGATGTACAGGTGCCGCGATATAAACCGGCTGTCCGCGGCGACTTGCGTCGAGTCGCTCCACGGGTCGTCGCCGTAAATGACCATCGCCCCGCCATCGCGATGCGCTCCGGCCATGTTGCCCAGGGCCAGCGCGTCGGCCGCCACGTGAACGCCCACGCTCTTCATCGCGATGATCGCTCGCGTCGGGAGCGTCTGTGTGCCGTTCAGCGCCGCGGCCGCCAAGGCTTCGTTGTTGTTGATGACGGCGCGGATGCCCTTTTCGTTGAACAGGTCCTTGAGCAGGGCGAAAGAGTCGAAGAACCCGCTCACGGGGCTGCCGGGGTACCCGCCCAGGTAATGGACGCCCCCCTCGGCCTCCAGCGCGCCTTTCAGCAACGCCTCATTGCCGGTGAAGATCTGCGGTCCGTCGGCTGTCAGAAACCGGGGCTCCACTTTCATAGGCCGCCATTGTAGGGTTTGGGGGCGGCGCGGTCCAAGGCGATTCTTCCCGGCGCGCCCGGCGCCCGGCGCCGGCAGCGACGGAGGCAAGGCAACAGTTGCTTCCCGAATGCTCCCCAACACGCTATAATCCGAGGGCCATGCAGTCTGTTCGGAGAATGCCCACTATGGTCGCCACGCAACTCATATCAGCCGAGCAACTGCTCAAGATGCCAAACGCCAGGCGTTGCGAGCTCGTGGCCGGAGAACTGCGAACAATGACACCGGTAGGACTGATGCACGGCGGGATCGAACTGCAACTGGCTCACCTGCTCAAGACCCACGTAGACCGCACCGGCGCGGGCCTGGTCGTTTCAGGCGAGGCGGGCTTCTTTATCGCCCAAGACCCCGACACCGTCAGGGCGGCGGACGTGGCGTTTATCCGCAAGGATCGACTGCCACGAATCCCCAGGGGGTTCTTCAAGGGCGCTCCCGACCTTGCGGTGGAGGTCGTCTCGCCAAGCGACCGGGAGGCGGACGTCGACGAGAAGACCGAGGCCTGGCTCGCGGCCGGCACCTGCCTGGTGTGGGTAGTCTGGCCGAACACCAGGACGATCACTGTCCACCGCCGGGGTGCTGAACCGAAGATCCTCCATGAGCCTGACGCGCTCAGCGGCGAGGACGTCATCGCCGGCTTCGAGTGCCCGGTGGCCGATGTGTTCCGGCTGTAGGCGCCCCTCCAGACCCCTCCGCAAACCGCATCGCGATCCAGCGCGCCATGGGGCAGGCCCGGGGCGGGTCACTGCGACTTGGGCATCTTGATGCCGTTGGACTCGGGGAGGAAATCGCCATCGGTCAGGCCGATATTGAAGCGGACGTCCTTGTAGACGTACCGGCAGGAGAGACGCTTGTCCCAATCCCAGCCTTCGATGCAGACTGGCAGGAGGCGTTCCACGTCGATGTACACCAGCGTCTTCCAGGCTGGGTAATGCTCCCCGGCCGGCAGGTAGCGCTCCAGGACCAGGGTCTTGCGGCCCTCGACGTCGGCGTAGCCGCCGAACCTTTGGTCGAGTTCGCCGGCCGCCGCCGCCTGCTCGTACACCGCGATGAGATCGCGCAGGCCGCGGCTGAAGCCGAACACGCTGACGGGGCGAAGGGTGCTTCGCATGGCTTCGTCGCCGCCGGGCTTGCGAAGGACCGCGCCTCCGGTAAGCATTTGCAGCATACTGCCCTTGGGGCGGACGATCATGTTGTCGTCGTGCTTGCCTTCGACGTAGATGATCTTGTCGCCGAGCGGGGCGTTCTTGCGCCAGTCCATCGCGACGCTGAAGGGCGAGTCCATGAACTTGACGCCGATCTCCTGCTCGCCGCCGAGGGCGCCGTTGATCCGCTCCTGCTTGATGAACGTGCAGGCGTAGTCGCGCACGTTGTCGGCATAGCGCTGGCGGCAGAGCTTCAACAGGGCCACGTGGTCGGTCTGGGCGAACTGCACCAGGCGTTGAGGCGAATCGGGTGCGGCCATGCTCTTGGCGATGACGACGTTGGAGGCGATGGAGCCGCCCTGGGGGATGCACTGTATGCAGAACAGGCCAATCAGCAGCAGGCCGACCAGCCAACGCATACTGCGATTCGTCGCACGGATCAGTCGCTTAACGGCCATGCGTCTCCCTTCGCCGACGCTCCTGGGCATCCCGGCGGCGGGGCAATGAGGCGCCGAGTAGTATATCGGCACAATCCCGCCGCGTCTTTCGGGATTCCGGCGGCTGCCGCTTCGCCGCCGGCGAGCGGCGCATAGAACCCGGAAACCCAAACCCGCGGGATTATACGCAGCCTACCTGCGCTCGGCAAAGGTTTTTCTCAACTTTCGTTGGCCGCCCGCTTGGCGCGCCTAAGATGCTTCAGGAGGAAAAAAACCGGGGATCGCACCTGTGTTCATCGCGGCGGCTGTCGCGACAAACGTGAAGTGCGGAGATCAAGTGTGCGGCGGGACGCGGCCCAAAAGGCAGGATGCCCGCGGGTTGCGGGCAGGCGTACTCGCCCGAAAAAATGCAGAAAGGACTTCTCAAAATGGCAATGCGACCCAACAGCAACCGTGGCAGAAGTGTTACTCAGGAAAGCGGCAGGCCTGTCTCCCCGGCGATGGCCGAACCGGCGATGCAGCCGGCGGCGCAACCGGCGTTCAGCCGGCAGTACCAGTCGCCCAGCGCAGCGGCGGCGCCGGCCGCCGCCAAGCGACCGGCCGCGCCCAGCCATGAACAAACTGCGCTGCGAGCCAGAGCCATCTGGCAGAAGAAGGGCTGCCCCCAGGGCCAGGACGAGACCATCTGGCACCAGGCGGAAGCCGAGCTTCGGAAGGAAGCCGGCGCCCGGTAGGCGGCCTTCGGCTCGGCCTGGCGGGCTGTGGGTTGAGTACCCGATCGCGGCAGCGCCGGCGACTCCAGGCTCCGGGAGGGCCCGCGCAGCCTGACGCCCGCGCCGATCGCCGCGGATTGCGCTTCGCGCTGAGCCCCCCAATGCGGTAGCCTGTGCGGCAGCTTCCAGCCGGGAGACGGAAATGGCGATCGGCAGTTTCTGCCTGGTGCTCCACGGGCACCTACCCTACGTTCTGCGACACGGGCTTTGGCCGCACGGCGAAGACTGGCTCTACGAGGCGGCGGCGGAAACTTACCTGCCGCTGCTGGAGCTCGTCGACGAGTGCGTGTTCCTCAACGCGCGACCCAACATCACCGTCGGGCTGACGCCCGTGCTGCTGGAGCAGCTCGCCACGCCGGACTTCAAGGATGGTCTGGAGAAGTACCTGGAGGACCGCATCCATCGCGCCCGCCAGGACGAGGCCGAGTTCCGCTCCATGGGCAATGGCCACATGGAGTACCTGGCCAAGCGGTGGGCGGAGTGGTTCGCCCGGCGCGGCGAGCAGTTCGCGAAGATCCATCGCGACATCCCCAAGGCGTTCGCCGAGCGGGCAAGCAACGGGCTGATCCAGATCCTCACCTCCGCGGCCACGCACGGCTACCTGCCGCTGCTGCTGGAGGACTCCAGCGTGCGGGCGCAGATTCGCGCCGGCCTGGCCAGTGCCAGGCGCATCCTCGGCTTTGCCCCCACGGGCATGTGGCTGCCGGAGTGCGCGTACCGCGGCGGCGGAACGTGGCGCCCGCCCATCTCGTGGAACGGCAAGGACAACCGCCTGCCCATCGAGCGCATGGCGGCCGACGAAGGCATCACGCACTTCTTCCTGGAGCACCGCCAGATCGAGCAGTCCAACTCAGAGTACGTGCTCAACGGCGGCAACTGGCACCGCGTCGATTGGCAGGAGGCCGAGCGCTACGCCAGCCGCGGCTGGCGGTCGGTCTTCGAGCCGCACGGCGTGAACAGCGCGGCCTCGGGCCCCGGGCTGGTGACGGCGTTCGCCCGCGAGCCGAAGATCTGCGAGCAGGTCTGGTCGGGCTGGATGGGCTACCCCGCCAACGAGATGTACCTGGAGTTCCACAAGAAGTGGGGCCCCAGGCGCGGCCTGCGGTACTGGCGCGTGACGGGCAAGAACGTCGACCTCGGCGGCAAGCACCTCTACGAGCCCTCGGCCATCGCGGGCAGGATCCACGAGCACTGCCACCACTTCTGCGACTTCGTGAAGAGCCGGCTGTGGGACTACCACAACCGCACGGGGCGGCACGGCATCGCGGTGGCGGCGTTCGACGCCGAGTTGTTCGGGCACTGGTGGTTCGAGGGGCCGCAGTTCCTCCGCGACGTGATCCTGGCGATGAACGCCGATCCGGACGTGGACGTGGAGACGGCCGAGATGGCCCTGCATCGTCATCCGCCGGACAAGACGGTGTCGGTGCCGGAAGGTTCGTGGGGCGAGGGCGGCGACCACCGCGTGTGGGCCGGCGAGAAGACGGCGTGGATGTGGGAGATCGAATATCGCTGCGAGGCGATCTTCGGCAAGTTGACGTTCAACCTGCCCTGGCGCCAGCGGGCGGACCTGCGCGACCTGCTCCAGAAGGCCGGACGCGAACTGCTGCTCCTCCAGGCCAGCGACTGGCCGTTCGTGATCTCGCGCGGGCAGGCGATCGACTACGGCATCAAGCGGTTCATGCAGCACGTCTCGCGGTTCGAGTCCCTGGCCGACATCGCCGAGAAGCTCGGCGCCGACTCGGCCTATCTGGGCAAGCTGACCGACGTGGAGAAGTTCGAGGTCCAGGACGCCGACATCCACGACGTGGTCTTCCCGACCATCGACCTGGAGTGGTGGAACACGTAGGCGGCCTCAAGGCCGCCGATGCGACCGGTTACGGAAGCCATTTTCTGTAGTGGTTTTCCGGACGTGCCGATGATATAGTAATCATGTTATGAGAAGCTTCAGCAATTACATCAGAGGCGCGGCATCGATCCTCGACCTCGGCATCCCGCTGACCGATGAGCCTGTGCTGCCTTCAGGCGAACGCCCAATGCTTCCAGACGACCTGACTGCCATTCGTTCGGACTGGCGTGCCGTTGGCGACGATCTGCGGAACGCCGCCGTTGCCGTCCTCGGTGAGAAGAAGCACAAATAGGCAGGAGTCTTCGGGGTTGAGAAAAGACGGGGACAGACTGGGGAGCCGCAAAGAGCACGAGGTCACAGGAGTGCCGGCCAGGCAACCCGAATCAATGCTTCCTGGTATGCCGCACGACGCCGTCATGCAGATACAGTCGGTCACTGCGACGAGTGGTCCACTTCCCGATCCAAAAGCCCTTGCCGAGTATGATAGGGTCCACCCGGGATTCGCTGAGCGCATTGTTGCGATGGCCGAGCAGCAGGCGGAACATCGCCGTTCCCTTGAGGCACAGATTGTGAATGCGCAAGTGGGGGATGTTCAAGCTGCTCGGAGCGAACGGCGCGTGGGGCAAGTCTTCGGAATAGTTGCGGTCCTGGCCACCTTGGTTGTGCCCGCCTTTGTCGGTACCGTGGGTCAAGGTCCCTGGGCGGCCTCCATCATCAGCAGCGTCCCGATGGCTGGACTCGTCGTGGCATTCATGGCTGGTCGCGGCAAACCAGAGAGCAGCAAGTCCGGGGAGAAGAAGTAGAAAGATCAACCACTCCTCTGCAGCACTCGCTTTCTCTGTTTGGCGTGGGAATCAGGTTCACCCAACCCTACTCTGCATTCCTGCCCCTGGCGGCCATGCGCGTTTCGCGGGAGGAATCACATGCACTGCGTTCGCCCGTCGCCTATAGTTTCGCCGGAAGGACCGACGCATAAGCGGCGCAATCCCTGAATCCGTGGATGGCGTCCCGATCCTCAGCGGATACGAGGACCGGATCGCCCAGGCGATGGCCCGGCCGGGGGCGATCTACCTGCCGGAGTCCGGCATCGACTTCAGCCGCGTCAAGTCGTGCTTCGCCTGCGCGCTGCACATGCACCAGCCGCTCATGCCGGCCGGCGGGGGCGACCTCCGCACGGCGGGCGTCATCGGCAACATCCAGTACATGCTGGAGCATCCCGGCGCGGCCGACGCGCACAACGCCTCGGCGTTCCTGTGGTGCTACAAGCGGATGGGCGAATTCATTCCCGAACTGGTCGCCGAGGGCAAGCACCCGCGGATCATGCTGGATTACTCCGGCACGCTGCTGACCGGCTTGCGGCAGTTGGGCCGCGACGACATCTTCGACAGCCTGCGCACCGTCACGTGCGACCCCGGGTATCGCGCGTGCGTGGAGTGGCTGGGCTCGGCGTGGGGGCACCCCGTCGCGCCGTCCACCCCCGTGCAGGACTACCGCCTCCACGTGCGGGCCTGGCAGCACCACTTCGCCGCCCTGTTCGGGCTGGAAGCCCTCGGGCGCGTGCGCGGCTTCTCGCCGGCGGAGATGGCTCTGCCCAACCACCCGGACGTGGCCCACGGATTCGTGCGCACGCTGAGGGAATGCGGCTACACCTGGGTGCTCGTCCAGGAGCACGCCGTGGAACTGGCCGGCAGCGACGGGGGCATCCGCCGGCCGCACGTGCCGCACCGGCTCCTCTGCCGCAACAGCGAGGGCAAGACGGCCACGATCACGGCCATCATCAAGACCCAAGGAAGCGACACGAAACTGGTGGGGCAGATGCAGCCGTACTACGAGGCGAAGGGGCTGGGGCGCGTGGAACTGGCCGGCAGACCCGCGCCGTCGCTGGCGGCACAGATCGCCGACGGCGAGAACGGCGGCGTGATGATGAACGAGTTTCCGCCGAAGTACAGGGATGTAATGCGTGAGGCGTCGGGCAGCCAGACGCCGCCGGTGAACGTGACGGAGTACCTGGAGTACCTGCGGGCGATGGGGCTGGGCGAGGAGCAATTCCCACCGGTCCAGCCGGTCATGCAGAAGCGAGTATGGGACCGCATGGGCGACCGCAAGGGGCCGCAGGCCCTGGCCGAGGTGATCGCGCAGCTCGCGAAGGAGGATGGGCGGTTCCACATGAACGGCGGGAGCTGGACGAACAACATCTCGTGGGTGCGCGGATATGCCGACCTGCTGGGGCCGATGGAGGACGCCAGCGCCCTGTTCGCGCAGGAGATTCTGGACAAGGGCGTGTCTCCGCGGGACCGGCGGTTCCGCCAGGCGATGTTCCACCTGCTGGTCAGCCAGACGAGTTGCTTCCGCTACTGGGGGGCGGGCCAGTGGACCGACTGGGGCAAGGAGCTCTGCCGACGCGCCAAGGAGATCATCGGCAAGGGGTAGGGCAGGTGAAGGGACTTCATGTCGGCGTTGGCGGCGGTGTCGCTGTTGCCGTCGGCGCTAATCGCTTGAAGGTGGCGACGACTTGCTTGGAGCCGCCTTGGAGCATGTTCACGTCGAAGATGGAAACCAGTTCCCACCCCTGTGCGCCGTAGTAGTTCAGTGCGGCTTTGAACTGGGCGGGGTCCAGTTGCGGGAAAACAAACAACCCTTCCTTGCCAACCTGAGCAACGTAGACTTCATACTCCCAAAACATTGGCGTGTCTCCCAGACAGTTTCTATCCGAGCGGCCGTCGCCGGGCAAGCAGAAGCGCGAGCCGCGACCGATTGCTTCTTGACGCGCGACGGCACGGGTATAATCGGGCGCCTGCGAGCCGGTAGCTGGAAGGTGGAAACTGGGAGCCCAAGATGCTCGAGCCGACGTACCCCGAACTGTTGCGGACCGTCATGTCCGGCCGATCGCTCAGCCGCGAGCAAACCCGCTGGGCGTTCGGGCAGATCATGGACGGGCTGTGGGCGGAGTCGCAGATCGCCGGCCTGCTGGTGGCCCTGGCGGTCAAGGGCGAGACCGTCGAGGAGATCACCGGCGCGGCCCTGGCGATGCGTTCGCGGGTCGTGCCGGTCGAGGCCGGCTGCGACGAATTGATCGACATCGTGGGCACGGGCGGCACGGGGCTGCGGACGTTCAACATCTCGACCACGACGTGCTTCGTGTGCGCCGGGGCCGGGCTGAAGGTCGCCAAGCACGGCAACCGCACCAACACGCGGGCCAGCGGATCGGCCGACGTGCTGGCCGCACTGGGCGTCAACCTCGACGCCCCGCCGACGACGGTGGCCCGCTGCCTGACGGCCGCGGGCGTGTGCTTCTGCTTCGCGGTCAGGCATCACCCGGCCATGCGGTTCGCCGTACCGGTCCGCAAGTCCCTCGGCGTGCGCACGATCTTCAACATCCTCGGCCCGCTTACCAACCCCGCCGGCGCGAAACGCCAACTTATGGGCGTCTTCGAGGACCGGCTGACCGAGCCGCTGGCGGCCGCTCTGGGCGCGCTGGGCCTCACGCGGGCGATGGTGGTTCACGGGGCCGACGGACTGGACGAATTGTCCGCCACGGGGCCGACGCGAGTGTCGCAGTGGCACGGCGGGCGGGTCGAGACGGGCACGTTCCGGCCGGAGGACGCCGGCGTCCGTCCGGTGCGGATGGAGGATCTGATGGTGGACTCGCCGGCGACGTCGGCGGCGGTGGTGCGGCGCGTGCTGTCCGGCGAGCGCGGCGCCCCGCGGGCGATTGTGCTGCTGAACGCGGCCGCGGCGCTCCTGGTTGCCGGGAAGGCACCCGACATCGCGTCGGCGATTCCGCTGGCGGAGAAGTCGATCGATTCCGGCGCGGCGCTGCGCGCGCTGGAGACGCTGATCGAGGTGAGCAAAGGGTAGCAGGGCCTATCCCGCCTTTGCCATTACATATTCGCTGCTGGAAGTAGGTTCGGGAACGGGGGATCCCCTCTCGATCAATCCCTCGATGTGGAAATCGATCGCATCTCGGACCAGCGACAGAACTTCGGCGGGGGCATCTTGCCCACAAACGGCGCACCCGGGGAGGTCCAGGACATAGGCGCTGTAGCTGCCGTCATCGGCCTTTTCAATGGCGACCAGATGCTTCCGCCGCTTCGCCATGAGTTTCTTCCTGCTTCCGACCGCGCCAGTTTCGCATGGCCTTCTGCTGAATCTCTTCGATGAACTCCTCCACACTCAGACCCCGCCGGCGCGCATCGTCCCACATCTTCTTGCGGGCTGCGTGAACGCGATCCAGCACTTCATCTTCCAGCGGTTCCATATTGCACGATTTCCTCGGGCGTTAGGATTTCGAAATCCGTCCTGTACCCGTTGACCAGATTCACCGCCCTTATTCTACGCGCCACGCTGTAATTCGCCAAGTGACGGCAGTTGTACGAGACGAGGGCATGGTCCCGGCAATCGAGCGTGACGTAGCAGCAGTGCAACAGGTCGGTAGCGCATTCCTCCGGCAATACTCCTGCCGCTCGGTAAAGCGCCAGCAATTCAGCAAGCTGCGGCTTCGGCAACACGAAGAGAGTTGCACCGACCTCCTCGATCAGCGCGAGATCTCGCGAACGATAGGGTTCCTCGCTGGCTTCGATCTCACCGATTACCACAGGGCTTACCCAGGCCTCAAAGATGCCCGCGCGAATCTGCTCGAACAGCAGACGCACGGCATCGCGCCTCCGCTGGTTGTGCGGCGCTTCATCGTAGTAGAAGCCCCAGACGGAAGTCTCGATGTAGAGGTTGGTCCGCAATTCGGACCTGCCCTTCGCTTAGGATTTCAGTAGATCGATCAGGGGCCTGGGCCGATCGACGCCCGCGATCCACGCCGGACGTTCCACCCACGGCGCCACGCTGCGAACGCCCGTCAGGTCCATCCAGTGCTGCAGGCGGGCCACCTTCAGGTTCCACGTCATGTGGAAGTGATTGGCCGG
>CAYWTX010000236.1:0-2520 GCA_964461295.1 uncultured Planctomycetaceae bacterium
GTTGCCGTCCTCGCCCTGGGCGTCCTCGCCTTCCTGTGCGTGGGCGCGGGCCCGGCCGGGAGCGGCCCGGCCGCGCCGCCGTTGCTGGCGCGGGCGTTGGAGTTGATGGGCGGGCACAGCGAGGTGGTCTTCGCGATGCGCCCGGCGGCGCACGACATTCACTGGTACGCCAACTTTGGCTACTGGAGCAACAACCCCAAGTCCAGGATGTGGACCGGCAAGCGCGAGGCCGTCGGCGGCGAACTGTGCGCTGTGGACTTGCGGACCAAGCAGTGCCGTACCCTCCTGCGAGACCCCAACGGCACGATCCGCGACCCGCGCGTCCACTACGACGGGCGGACGATCCTCTTCTCGTGGCGAAAGGGCGACGACCGCTACTTCCACCTGTACGAGATCCAGGCCGACGGGACGGGCATCCGCCAGATCACCGACGGGCCCTGGGACGACTTCGAGCCCTGTTACCTGCCCAACGACGAGATCGTGTTCATCTCCTCGCGGTGCAAGCGGTGGGTGCCCTGCTACAACACGCAGGTGGGCATCCTCTACCGCGTCGGGCGCGACGGCACGCGCATGCGCCCCATCTCCGCCAACGTCGAGCAGGACAACACTCCGGCCGTGCTGCCCGACGGACGGGTGGTCTACACCCGTTGGGAGTACGCCGATCGGAGCCAGATCGACTTCCACGGGCTGTGGACGTTCAATCCCGACGGCACTGGGGCGATGACCCTGTACGGCAACATGATTCGCGGCGGGCTGTTGCTCGGCGCCCGCCCGGTGCCCGGCGGGGCGAAGGTCGCCTACACGTTCTTCAGCGGGCACAGCACGTTCGACCATCGCGGGGCGATCGTGATGACCGACAGCCAGGCGGGGCCCGACGACCCGAACGCCACCGAGCGGATCAGCCCCGGCGGGCCCTTCGCGTGGTGGGGCTGCGCCGGTCCCTGGGGCGACCCGTACCCCCTTGGCGACGACCTCGTGATGGCCGCGCAGGGAAGGACGGTCGTGCTGCTGGCCCCTAAGGGGCGAGTCGAGACGGCGTATTCGCACGCGACAACGCTCGCCGAGGCCGTCCTCCAGGAGCCGGCGTCGCTGGCCCCGAGGCCGCGCGAGAGAATCATTCCCGACCGGGTCGACTGGACGAAGGAGACGGGCAAGCTTGTCCTGGCCGACGTGACGATGGGCCGGAACATGGCCGGCGTGCGCGGCGGCGAGGTCAAGAAGCTGCTGGTGCTGGAGGTACTGCCCAAGCCGATCAACCATAGCGGCGGGAGCGATCCGCTGGCGATGCGCGGCACGTTCTTCCTCCAGCGGATTCTCGGCACGGTGCCCGTCGAGCCGGACGGGTCGGCCCACTTCGAGGTCCCGGCCCTGCGGTGCCTGTTCTTCGTCGCCCTGGACGCCGCCGACCTGTCCGTCAAGCGGATGCAGAGCTTCGCGACCGTGATGCCCGGCGAGACGACAGGCTGTGTCGGCTGTCACGAGTACCGCACCAACGCGCCGCCGCGGGCGTCGAGCGGCCTGGCGGCGCTGCGTCGCCCGGCCAGCCGCATCGATCCCGTGGCCGACGTGCCGGAGATCATCGATCTGCCCCGGCACGTACAGCCGATTCTGGACCGCCACTGCATCGCTTGCCACAACGACCGCGACCGCAAGGGCGGCGTGGTCCTGGCCGGCGACCGCGGACCGACGTACAGCGTCAGCTACTGGACCTTGCTGGCCCGTAGGCAGATCGTCGACGGCGGCAACAGCGTGGGCAACACCCCGCCGCGACAGATCGGCAGCAGCGCCAGCCCGCTGATGCACAAGATCACGCCCGATGCGGCCGGCAAAACCCACCACGACGTGAAACTCTCCCCCGACGAGCGGAAGCTCGTGCGCCTCTGGATCGATACCGGGGCCATCTACGCCGGGACGTACGCGGGTCTTGGCTGCGGCGCCTCACGAGTGGACATCTTCGGCTCGCCGGCGAAGTACACGCCCGACCGGACCGTCGATCGCGCCGCGACCGAAACGATCCAGAGCCGCTGCGCCGCCTGCCACCCCGCGGGGCGGCCCGCGAAGATGCCTGGCCCCACCTCAATGCCCGCGTATCAGCCGGCAGGCGGACCGGGGCTGGCCTCCTACTTCGCCCGGTATGTCAACGAGGCCACGGCCAGGTACGCCGAAGACGCCCTGTTCAATCTCACGCACCCGGAGCGGTCGCCCATTCTGCTGGCACCGCTGGCCAAGGCGGCCGGCGGCTGGGGCGCTTGCCGGCAGAGCGACGCCAACGGCCGGGCCGGCGAACCCGTCGCGACGTTCGCCGACACCGGCGATACGGACTACCGAAAACTGCTGGCCGCCATCGAGTCGGCAAAGGCACGGCTCGATGCGGCCAAGCGGTTCGACATGCCCGGCTTCCGCCCCAACGAACACTATGTCCGCGAGATGAAGCGGTACGGCGTGCTGAGCAGGTCGTTCGACCCCAACACCAGCCCGATCGATGTTTACGCCACCGACCAGGCCTACTGGCGCAGCCTC
>CAYWTX010000237.1:0-5062 GCA_964461295.1 uncultured Planctomycetaceae bacterium
AAGGGAGCGGAGTCGCGGCAAGCAGAGCGCTTTGCGGCATCGCGAAGGTCGCGGCCGGACTCCGGCTTGTAGCCGTACTGGGGAAAACCCGCCGTACGGAATTGTAGAGAGGGCAGAGGAAACGTGATGCACGGCCTGACGGCCATTTGCCACGAAATCCGAAAGGGCGGCCACAACGGAAGCCGTCGGCCTAAACACAGGCGCGCCTCTGCTCTACTCACCATCAGTGAGTTGTCGGACATTTGCGGCCCTCCGCTTGAATCCGATTGAAAGTCGCTCTTGGCCCTCCGGGCCAAGGGCGATACCTCTCGTGCGCGTATCGGTTGAAGACTTGGATGTGTGCCAGCGGGTGCGCCGCCCGCCCGGCGGGCAGGCGCAGGCCCCAAAAGAAGGCCTGAACGGTTACTCTATCAGTTAGAGGGGACCCCATGGAACGAGCGGTTGCGATGGGATTGGCGGCGGTGTTCGCGGGAGCGGTCTGCATCGGCCTGGGCGGATGCGGCGAGAGCGGGCAGACGGCCTCCAACCTGGTGAAGAGAAAGAAGCAGATGGGCGCCGCCGGCGACGACGTGATGGGCCGGCTGGGCGACCCCCTGACGCGCGCGCAGGCGGCCTTGGAACTGGGTGAGTCGAAGAACGCGGCGGCGCTGCCTGCCCTGAAGGGGTACATCGAGGACAAGGAGGCGGATGTCCGGCGGAACGTGATGTGGGCGATGGGGGAGATCGGCGACGTCAGCGCCGTGATCGAGGTGCGCACGCGGTTGACCGACCACGAGCGGGCGGTTCGCCTGGAGGCGGCCAAGGCCCTGGCCAAGTTGCCCAGCCCAAACGCGATCCTGTGGCTGGGGCAGGCGCTGACGAGGGACGGCGAGCCGGAAGTGCGCGCCGCCAGCGCCAAGGCGCTGGGGAAGGTTTCGGACGCCAACGCGGCGGACTGGCTGGTGCGGGGCCTGCGGGACAAGGAGCGGGCGGTGCTGGTCGCCGCGGCCGATGCCCTGCGGGAGATCGGCAAGCCGGCGATCCAGTCGATCCACAAGGAAGTGGCCCTGATGGGGCCCGTGCCGCTGGGGCTTGTGGTGGAGAGGCTGGCGGCGATGAAGACGCCGCATGCCGCGCGAACGCTGGTGGCGGCGATGGAATGCGCCGCCGAGGGCGGCGGCGCCGCGACCGTCGAAACCGCATGCACCGCCCTGGCCGCCATGGGCAACGCCGCCGTTGAACCGCTGGTGGACGCGGCCGTGCGGCGGCCGGGGAACCTGGCGCTCAAGCGTGCGGCCGGCGAGGTGATGAAGCGGGTGGGCAAGGCGTACATTCCGGCCGTGGCGAAGCGCATCACCGGCTGGAAGACGTTTCCCGACCAGCGCGAGCTGGTGATCTGGGTGGAGGTGCTGAAGGCGGTCGGCCAGGGCGACGCGACGGCAGAGGAAGCCCTTGCGGCCGCGAAGAAGCAGCTCAGCGGGGAGTTCGTGATCGCGCCCAGCGACACGGACAAGTTGTGCGTGTACCCGTGGGGGGCGGTGGCGGAGGAGTTGTTCGGGCCGGGGCCGGTTTCGCCGGTGGACTTCCCGCCCGTGCCGCAGTCGCTGCCGGAGAACGGGGAGGTGCGCCTGACGCTGGAGGGCGGGCTGATCTTGCCCGGGGGCCCCCGGCCGATCGAACTGGACATTTTCCGGCACAAGGGGCAGTGGCGCAAGGAGCTTTGCGGCAAGGCCTACCGGATGCACAAGGGCACCCACGAAGGGACGGTGCAGAAGAGTTCGGGCGACGCGACATCGGCCAGGCTGAGTGTGGACGTGGCGGTGATGGAGGACCCGTGGATCGTGGTGGGCGGGTTCTCGACGTACGAGATTGAATTCGCATTCAAAGATGGAGCATGGACGGGCACGTTCACCGGCGAGTTCAACGGCAAGGCGGTCAAGGGCGCCGTGACGGCCGACGTGGTGCCCTGGTACGGCCAGCCGACGGTGGAGCCGGACATCGTCAGCGGGGAACATCCGCGGCTGTTCTTCCGCAAGAAGGACATCGGCGTGATGCGCAACCGTGCGCGGACGCCGCTGGGCGGGGCGATCGTCAAGGCCCTGCTGGCGAACGTCAGCAGCGACGTGCAGAAAGTCGGGCAGGCCATCAGTTGGGGAATGCTCTATCACCTGCTGGGCGAAGAGGAATACGGCCGGCAGGCGGTCGCGGTGGTGAACAAGCTGATGCACGCGTCGGCCTTCGGCAGCGAAGGCGGGCACATCCACGATTCGGCCCGGAACATGGCGAACGTGTCGCTGGCGTACGACCTGGCCTACAACGCCATGAGCCAGGAGGAGCGCAAGGAGATCAACGATATCTTCGTGCGCAGGGCGGCCGCTCTGGGCGTGCTGGGCCTGGGCAACAACTGCCTGAGCTGCAACAGCAACTGGTCGGCGGTGTCGTTCGGGCCCGGAGGGGTGGCTTCGCTGGCGGTGCTGAAGGAGAAGGGCCCCGACGACCTGGTGGCGCCCGAAGATCGCCAGCCGGTGCGGAAGGTGGAACTCGATGCCGCCCCGCCTCCCACGGAGGGCGTGCCGGTCGTCGAGCCCAAGGAGGGCGAGGTCATCTTGGACTGGCTGATGGCCGGTCCGATCCAGCCGGAGAAAGACAAGGACCCGCTGGCGGGCCTGGGCGGCACCGCGGCGGCGAGGGTCGTGCCCGGTTCGCAGATCGGCTCGGTGGGGGGCTATCCGGTGAAGTTCGCGCCCGCGCCGGCGTCGGCCCGGCGCACGCCGGACCCGGGCATTCCGATGGACCCGCACATCATGGGCATGGGCCCCGACGGCAGGGGCCATGTGTACCTGTACGCGCTGCTGAAGGTGCGCGAGGAGCGCACCGTCAAGCTGAGCCTGGCGCACTTGATGATGCCGGCGCCCACCTTCCTGTACATCAACGGCATGCGGTTCGTCCACGGCGACTGCGCCGTCCTGCCGCCTGGACTCCACCGGATGCTGATGGTGATGACCGGGCAGACGGCCGCGCCGAAGTTCGTGTCGGTCAACGGGCCGCTGGAATACGGGGCGAGCCTGCGCTGCCAGTGGCTGATGCGCCAACTGGCCGAGCGGCGCGCGAAGCACGCCATCGACGGCGAGTACCCCTATGGGGTGGACGGCTACAAGATGAGCAGCCACTCGATCAACCGCTACTTCCGGCATGCCCTGGGCGATCATGGGTGGAAGACGGAACCGGAAGGGTACACCAGCTTCTCGCTCTATGAGACGCTGACGCTGGCGGCTGCCTTCCGCAACGCGACCGGCCACCATCTGGCGTACGGCAGTGGGATGGGCTGGGCTCTGCCGATGGAGCTCATGCGCGACACGCCGGGGGGCGGGAAGGGCTACGGCGGAGCGTTCAGCCTGCCGGTTGCGCACCTCTGGCCGGCGGTGCACCTGGCACCCAGGGAACTTCAACCGGCCATCGTGTGGGAGATCAACCGGCGGTTCCCGCCGGAGCGGGTCGCGGGCCTTTCGCCGCGCGACCTGGCGTGGATGCTGGCGAACTATCCCTTCGACATCAAGCCTGAGCATCCCGAGAAGATCATGCCCAAGGTGATGGCCGACCGGCGCAAGGGGGCGTACCTGTTCCGGCGGAGCTGGGGCACCGACGAAGACATCAACACCACGATGTTCTGGAGATCGGAGTCGCCCAAGGCAGGGACGTATTTCATGTGCGAGGCGGGCAGCTACCGCATCAGCGGGTTCGGGACGGCCTTCGCCGTCGAGGGCCCCAGCAACAAGCGCAACTCGCAGTACATGACGCAGAACGTGGTGCATGTCGAGGGCAACAACGCCCCGGGCCTGGGCAAGGTGACGTACTTCTCCCATAAGCCCGACGGCTCCGGCGTCGTCGGGGCCGACATGACCGAGGTCTACAGCACCCCGTCGACCAGGGACGCCAAGGGGGCGGACATCAAGGCCCAACGGCACCTGGCCGTGGACTACAGCGGCGCCTCCGGCGCGCCGGCGATGTGGGTGGTGGCCGACCGGGTCAAGGGCGGCGGGAAGAAGAGCTGGCTCCTCCACAACGGCAAGGAATGCAAGGTCAGCATCAAGGACAACACGTTCACTCTGACAGCCAGGAACGGCGCGACGCTGAAGTGCACGGTCGTCGCGCCGGCGGGGGCGAAGGTCTCCAGGGACATGCCCCAGTACACCGAAGAGGAGCTCAAAGCCCAGGCCCAGGCGGCCGCGGCAAAGGGCAAGCCCGAACCGAGCCCAACGATCATCGCCGGGGCGGCGGTCAACCTCCCGCCGGCTACTGCCGCGCCGATTCCAGAGCCCGCCGGCGAAGGCATCTGCGTGACCGGGGGCGATGAGTTCCTGCTGGTGCTGACGATGCAGAAGGGCACGCCCGCGCCGAAGGTGGAGGCGAGCGGAGCGGGTCTGGACGCGGTCGTGAAGGTCGGAGGGCAGGAGATCCGCCTACAGGACGGCAAGCTGGTGCTGAAGAAGTAGTGGCAACTGGCGGCGGCTGAAGTGCCGCCCCCAGGGGCGTCGCGGCTTGCCGCGCGCTGCCGCCGGAAGGCCTGTTCCTGCTCGGCTGACGGATGAAACGACCAGTCAGCCGAGTTTCCGGCTGCCGGGCCTGGACACGGGTGAAGGTCCTCGCGGGTGTGATGGTTCACCGACCTTCGGTGGGTCGCTGTTCGGCTGTTTTCGCGGCCGGTGAGGGCCGCGAGGGCGATCGTTTGATTAGTTCATAGGCGGTGGAAGGTCGCGAGCCTTGTCTGAAAGCCCGAACGATGACCTTCTTGCGGCATGAGCGCGGAGTGGTGGCGCGGCGATGCCCAGAGGAGGTCCCCCAGCCACGCCACGCGTTTCAGCGTGACGATCGGCAGGTGCTTCCGTCCTTGGTGGAAGTCCACGACGAGTTGCAGATTGACGCCTGGCTTGCCCCGGACCTCCACTACAGGAGAGGCGCACGAGGAATCACTGGGCCAATTTGGCCTGGGCTCCCAACGCGGCCTTCGGCAGGCGGAGGCAACGCGCCTGTAACGTTCGTCAGGCGTCCGACCGCCCAGAGTTGTGTGCGGGCGGCAGGTGTT
>CAYWTX010000238.1:0-5639 GCA_964461295.1 uncultured Planctomycetaceae bacterium
GCCGGACGGCCTCGGCAAAGTCAGAGCGGGAAACAAGCGAAAGGACCTGTGCAAACAGACTGGCGACCGATACCATGTAGGCGTCTCCTGGATGGGGTGTTTGGGCCTTGTATCCACCCCCATCCTACCCCATTCCAGGAGCCCCAGGAACCGCCCGCCGCTTATGTGGTTCCAGGACTATCTTGGACAAGAGTGGGGGAGAACACATGAGAGGCGCGATGACACGTGTGAACGCAGCGGTACTCGGGATCGGTCTGGCGGTCGGATTGTGCGCGGTGGCGGGGGCCGCTGAGCCCGTTCCTTACGGGCACAAGGACTTCTATCCGACGCCGGAGCGCCCCGTCGGGTTCCGCGGCGACGGCAGCGGGGCGTTCCCCGGCGCCACTCCGGTGACGCAGTGGCGGGAAGGCGATTATGACCTGGTGGAGATGCAGGTGGAGAACTGGGGCGATGCCGGCGGCAACGCGCGCGGCAGTTTCGGCAAGGCCAAGGTGCCGGTCTACCGGAACTCCAACTCGGTCAACATCGTCTGGAAGACGGAGATGCCCAGCTTCGCGAATTCCATGCCCATCGTGGTGGGCGATCGCGTCTTCACCACGGCCGAGCCTCACTCGCTGGTGTGCGTCGATGCCCGTACCGGCAAGATCCTCTGGCAGCGGGAGCTTGACCCCTTCGAACTTCTGGGCCAATCACCCGAGGAGGTGAAGAGCAACACGACATTGCTGGAGGCGACCCACGCGGTCCACGCTGCCTACTACCGGATCGTGTGCAACTACCACAGGATTCACCCATCACAGATGAAGCCGAAGTATTGGCGGGAATGGCGCGAGAACTTCGTGGAGTTGCGGGAGTCGCTAGGGCGGGAGGCGCCCGCGGACAAGCGCGGCGTGCTGGCCAAGACCGTCGAGAGCATCGGCGGCGTGGTGGCGGAACTGGATCGCCTGCTGGCCGGCGCGGAGTCCCAGGATGGCGCCCTCGCTGACAAGGACGCCATGGACGCCGCGATTGACCGACTGATGAAGGCACTCAAGGGCGTCTCGCCCGGGGGGTTTGGATGCGCTGGCGATCCGCGCATCGGCTGGATGGTGAAGGAATACGGCCTTCACCCCTGGCATCACTGGTACGGCTGGCTGGGATGGACATTTGCGACCCCTGTCAGTGACGGCAAGCACGTGTTCGTCACCATGGGTCAGCGGCAGGCGGCCTGTTCTGACCTCGACGGAAAGAGGATATGGGCCAGGATGGTGCCGCAGCCGGCACCGGTGAGCGGCGCCAAGGCGACATTCGACGGCCGGGATGGGGGCCTGACCGCTTCGCCCGTCCTGGCCGGCAATGTCGTGGTGATGCGCTTCACGAACGGAGGGCTGGCCGGTCTCGACAAGGCAACCGGGGAGACGAAGTGGTCTGTCGCACAAACGTCCGGAGGGTTCGTGGGCAGTCAAGGGCTGGTGCGCCTCGCGGACGGGACCGAGGTGCTGGTCACGAAGCCCGGAGAGATCATCCGTGTCCGGGATGGAAAGGTGCTTCTTTCGAAGGACGCTGCGCCGTTCAAGGGCGAGTCCAGCGCGTTGGCGATGGTGAGCTTTGGCGATGCTGTCGTCGTAAACGCGAAGAAGATGGCGGCATGGCGCCTTTCGGCCGATGGCGACAAGGTCACCGGCGAGGAGCTCTGGCAATGCGACGCGCACGGCGGCAACGAATCGCCGGCGCTCACGGACAAGTACCTTATCCTTGAGCCCGCCACTGTGGTGGACCGGGCCACGGGCAAGATCATCAGCAAGGGCGCCACGACATTCAGCGGTCCCGAGACCAACCCGAGCACCCTTGCCGGCTCTTACCTGATCCGGTGGCGCGGCGAGTGCTATGGCGGCCACGGCAATCAGGGCATCCGAAACCGGCCCAACCAGGACCAGGTGTTCTCGCCGGCCCAGGTCTGGAAACTCAACGCGGACGGGAGAACCGAACTGGTTACGCCCCACAGCCTGCTGGGCGGGCTGAACAGGCCGCGATCGCCGATCCTGGAGAAGTACCTACCCGAGGCCTACCGGAAGAATCGGCTCTGGTGCAAAGAGAATGGCGTGGTTCCACACTTTGGCTATGCCCAGGGCTTGTTTGCTCAGGGGAACCGGCTGTTTCTGCGCTCCTGTTCGCACCTGTACTGCATCGGCGATCCGAAGGTGCCGTACGACTGGAATCCGGCTTCCCGCCCAGGAGATGTGACAGAAGCGTTGAAGGCAGTCAAGGAGTGGAAAGGCAACGTGTGGGGCGTTTCTTCATCGCTTCGCAGGGCAAGTTCTTGCGTCCCGCCCCGCGGAGACTACGACAGTGTCTATGTAGTGGCGAACACGGGGACGCATCTGCGGTGCTACGACCTGAGGACAACGGGAGGCAACCCATGATCGAAACGAATCGAGTTCGGCGCTTCGTATTCCTGTGCCTGTTGGGAATCCTGCAGGGGACGGGTTCGGCGGTTGAGACGAAGACGGACGCGCCGAAGAGAACGCCGACGGCCGCTCCGGCGGTTGGGATGACGCAGGTCGAAGGGAAGGCCCAGACGGCGCAGCCGTCCAAGGCGCCGGTTCTGGCGGCAGTCAGGGCGCCAGGCGCGGGCGGCGGTTCGCTGTTGGCCGAGGCGTTGACGGGGCCGTTGAAGGGCGTCGAGGAGATTGTGTTCGGCGTCACCCAGCCGTTCCCGGGGGCCTTCGAGCCCTTCAGGCCAGACAAGGTGCGTGATCCGATCCATCTGGCGAAGCGCAAAGGCGCGCAATTGTGCAAATTGAATCTCCGCACCGGCAAGGTCACCGTCCTGCTGGAGGACCGCACCGGCGAACTGCGGGATCTCGCCGTAAGTTACGACGGGAAGCGCGCGCTCTTCGCTTACGGAAAGGGCGGCACGGTGGGGATCCACGTCCATGAGATCAATCTGGACGGGACCGGGCTGAGACGAATTACGCCGGACGACGCCGAATGTGACGTCAACCCCGCGTACCTGCCCAACGGCGAAATCGTGTTCTGCTCTACTCGGTCCCATCATTTTGTCGGCTGCGCCACTTCGTATGCGCCCTCGCTCCACCGGTGCCGAGCGGACGGCGGCGGCTTGGTGCCGATCTCCGCCAGTCTGGAGATCGAGCGCGGCGTCAGTGTCCTCGCCGACGGCCGGCTCATGTTCCTGCACTGGGAATACTACAATCGGGGCACGCACCACGTGCATCCGGTCTATACCTGCAACCCGGATGGAACCGGGCTGGCCGCCGCCTACGGCAACATGCATCCTGACGGGTACGGTTGGTGGCCGGAAGGCCCGCGTCAGATGCCGGGCAGCAACCACATTGTCTTCTCGATCCTGTATGGCGACGGCAGTGGCGGTAGTCCTCACTTCTACGATCTGAGTTTCGGTCCGGATGGCGGCAAGGGAGACGCGCTCAAGGCCGTTCCGGGCGCCAAAGGCCACGATCTCTTCCCTCTGGGCGGCAGTTGGCTGTTGGCGGTCGAAAAAGACACCGTGCTGCTTTGCGACGGGAAGGGCCGGCAGCAAGGCATATATCGTCTTGCCGTGCCGTGCCTGAACGAAGGGATGTGGGCGGTGACTCCGCAACCCATCCGCGCGCGGCCTCGCGAACCGGTGATCCCCGATCACGTGGACTGGAACGGCGCCGTGGGCAAGTTCATGCTGGCGGACGTGTACAACAGCCGCAATCTGCCGGGGATCAAGCCCGGCGAAATCAAGCGGCTTCTGGTGTTGGAATGGCTGCCGACGCCGCTTCAGTACTGGCCCACTATGCGCGGGGCGTGGTTCCTGCACCGCATCATGGGGACGGTGCCGGTAGAGGCGGACGGGTCGGCCTACTTCGAGGCCCCGGCGGGACGGGCCTATGCCTTCGTGGCGCTGGACGAGCGCGGTTTGTCGGTCAAGCACATGCAGAGCGCAGCGCACGTGATGCCGGGTGAGACTGCGGGTTGCGTGGGTTGCCATGAGCCACGCAACCAGTCGGGGCCCGCCGCCGCGGCGGTTCTTGCGGTTCGGCGGCCAGCGCGCCGGATCGAACCCTACGAGGGGATTCCCGACCGCCTGGACTACATGGAAGACATCCAGCCGATCTGGGACCGGCACTGCGTCAGATGCCACAATCCCGACAAACGCGAAGGCGGGGTGCTGATGACCGCCGACCGCGGCGGCGGAGGCTGGGGAGGCAATCTTCCCCACAGTCACCGGAGTTTGACGGCTGCCGGCCAGATCGTGGATTGCCGCGTGCCCAATCTCTGGGGCAACGTGCCGCCGCGCCGCATGGGATCGGGCGGCAGTCCGGTGATGCGCAAGCTCGACGGTTCCCATCACGACGTCAAGGTTTCGGCTCGTGAGTGGAACACCGTGGCGCTCTGGCTGGACGTCATGATCCCCTGGCGGCGGTACTACGGCGAACAGGACGCTGGGGGAGGCGGGTCATTGAAGAAGGAAGCGATGGACGTTGTGGAACGCCGTTGCTTCAGTTGCCACCAGAAAGACGTAGCGGACAGAGGCAGAGGATTCAGGGCGGGTTTCCGTTCGGGCGAAGAGGGGCGCAACATCCTCTTCTACCGCGAGCCGAACCCAACTCCGGAATCGGATCTCGGTGCGCTCAAGTTCTGGAAACCGGAGAACTACGAGCGGGATTTCCGCGAGGCCTTCGGCCGCAACGAGCATCAGTTGCGCCGCGGAGCGGCGATCATGCTCAACATGGACCGCCCGGAAACATCGCTGTTGTTGCTCGCTCCTTTGTCCAAGTCGGCCGGCGGTTATGCCACGGCCACGGTGGACGAGGTGAAGTCCGGCAAGGTCAAGGCGTGTCCGGTTGTCTTCCAGAACACGGAGGATCCGGACTACAAGGCGATCCTGGCGGGAATTCCCCGGTTGCCGCCCTACAAGAAACCGGACAACATGATCGGCGATAGTCGGGGATCGGTGATCGGTCGTTTCCGGGAGTGGGGTTTGCTTTCACCGGACGCCAAGACCTTCGATCGCCACAAGATGTGGGACCAGTACTGGGAATCGCTACGGTGGAAGCCGACGGATCGGAAGGTCGGTTCGGATGGAGTTGTGCGAACAGCCGGGAAACATGGCGAAGCCGGAGGCAACCCATGATCGAGAGTGATCGAGTTCGGCGTTCCGTGTTTCGGGGTCTTTGGGGAATGCTGGCGGGAGCAATTGCAGTCATGGTGGGGGAAGCACAGGCGGTTCAACCGAAGAGCGCGTCGGAATCCGCTCCGCCGCCGGAGTCGGTGCGTCCGATTGCGGTCGGCGGTTCGCTCTTGGCCGAGTACCTCGCGAAGCCCGGCCTGCCGGACAAGATCGTCTACGTCGTCCGACCTCTCTATCGCGGCCACGCCTACGAAACCTTCGGCGCCCACATCAGCCCCACTCCCTTCGAACGCCCCCTCGCCTGCAGCTTCAACCTGGTCGCGGGCAGCCTGCTTCGCGTGCGAGACCTCCGCACGGGCGAGGACCGCGTGCTGCTGGAGGACCGCGAAGGCGCCATCCGCAACCCGTGCGTGCATTACGACGGGCAACGGATTCTCTTCTCCTACCGTCCCGCGAACGAGACGCACTACCACCTGTACGAGATTCTCGCCGACGGCACGGGCCTGAGGCAGATCACCCATGG
>CAYWTX010000239.1:0-3500 GCA_964461295.1 uncultured Planctomycetaceae bacterium
TAACCGATCATCTGGGGGATGGGTTTGTCCCAGACCACGCTCCCGTCCTTGGCGCTCATCAGGCGCAGGCCCTTCGTGTGAGGCATCAGCAGGTAATCACCTTGGGCGGCAAAGCTCTGGCGAAAGGTCCCTTCCAGACCGTCCGTCGGAAACATGAGACCGGCGAGATCGGTTCGCCACAGTTCCTTGCCGTCCCCCCAACCCCATGCTTCCGCGGCCACCAACTCGCCATGGCGCATCGCCCAACCTCGCTCTGCCAGTTTGGGCTTGGCGCGCAGAACCACCAGGCGGTCACCGCAGACCAGCGCCTTCAGGTAGTGGGTACCGTCCGGCGCCTGCTTCTTCCACGAGACGTTCCCGGTGGCGGCATCCATGACGAACACTTTGTCCCGCACCATCTGGACCACCTTGCCGTCATGCGCCAGCGCCATGCTTGAGGCAAAGCAGTCACTAGCCCACTTGCGCCAGTCGGCGTTCTTCTCCGTGCCGACCGGCCAGTCCGCCTTCCGGCATACCACGCCCTGGTCAAAGACCCGTTCCACCGCGCCGGTCCGCAGGTTCAGCGCGGTGAGGGCGACGCGGTTCTCGTCGGTGAAGTCATAGATGTAGACGCGCCCCCCGGCCGCCACGAAGGTTTCGGTGTAACCTGTGGCGTAGCGAACCGGCGATCTCTCAGGCAGGATGGCACGGTGCCAGAGCAGCACGCCGCTGTTGACATCCCTCGCCCAAAGCCGCAGTCCCTCCAGCCCCGCAGGCACCTGTAGGCGACCCTTGCCAACATTCAGGTAGGCCCCGGAGATCTGCACCGCCACGCCGTCCGAGGTGCGGAACCCGCCGATCAGGTTCACGTTGAACGGCCCGTCAACCCATCGGAACGCATTGGGCGGCCCGACGACCAGATCCTTGCTCACCGGATTGCCCGATGCGTCGTATTGGTAGTGCGTCCAGGAGTCGATCTCCTTCGGCGTCGCCTTGACCGTCCTGGTCCACGGTCCGGCTTTCTTCACGTACGCGACTCCCCCGTAGCCCAGCACGCGGTTGATCTCGTCGTCCGAGGGACCATCTCTGCCCAGAGCATCCAGATCGGCAACGAGCAGGTTGACCATCGCATCGTAGTAGGGAAGCGTCGCGGCTGACTTCACGGTGCTCACCGACGCCAGTCCATGAAGCTTCTTCCCGAACAGATGTTTGCGGGCCTCGGCCGCGGCCTGCTCCGACAGGGCAAGCCCTTGGACGAGAACCTTTCCGTCGTTGGTCAGCGCGGCTTCCAGCACGCCGTCGGTCGTGCCGACGACGACTGCCAGACCGGCTGGCACGCCGGTCTGTTTCAGCACCTGCGCGGCCGATGGCATGTCGTCGCCGGCCATCGCTTTCGACGCGAGCAGCAATGCAGCGACCCAAGGCAATGCGGTCAATGTTCTCATGGCAGAGGTCCCTTTCTGTCGGCTGCTGCGGATGACACGCCCGAATCATCCGCACCGGGATAGAACAGACGATAGTACGCCTGGTCCAAGGCCTCCAGATCCAGCCGGTCCTTCTTGGGATCGAAGTCGGAACGAAGGGCGCCGAAGGCCTGCATCACGCGCAAGTACGCTCCGATCGGCTGGAACCCCGGCGACTCGAAGGTGTTGATCGGCACACGGCCGGTCGCATCGGCCTTTGGCAGGAGCGCGGCCAGTTCACTCAACTGGGGATCGTCCTTGTTCGCGAAGACCGGTTTGCCGTCGGCTTTGCGGCACCAGCCCAAGCCGCCCGCATCCTTTGCCAGGGGGGCACGGAGCACTAAGGATTTCTGCGGCACGCTGAAGTCAACCAGGTAGCCATGCCAGCCCGGAAATCGCTCGCGACGGTTGCCGTGGGGACCGTCGTGGCCGTGCTTGGCCTGGAACTCCTTGGACTGCTGATGGCATGGAGCACAGGTCTTGTCCAATTTGGCGAACAGCGGGGGCAGCAGTGCCCGCGGTGGATACCCGGTATCGTTACAGGCATTGTGCGAACAGTAGAGGCCGCCCCCGTCAATCCAGATCCGCACCAACTGGAACTCGTCGTCCGTGAGTTTCGCCTGGTAGTGCGTGCCGCGGAGGTAGCCCATTAGAGGCGAGGCCGGCGTGCCGATTTCCCGCGGCTTGGGGTTACTGCCGCCGCGCAGGCTCGGCAGCGAGACCAGCCCGCGCCAAACCAGCAGCAGGGCGCTATGGGAGTACGACAGTCCCTGGCTGGCCGAAAGATTCAGGCGACCAGCCCACTGGTCGTTGTCGTGACAGCGTACGCAGTGCCGATCCCAGATGGGTTGCACGTCGCGCACATAGCTCACGATGCCGTCCGCCGGCACGCACCGCTCGACGCGCAGCGCGCTGGCCGGGCGGGCCATGGCCTGGAGAGAGACGCCAACGCGCGGCGCCTCGTGGCGGTACTCGTGGCAGCCGGGGCAGCCGAGCGTCTCGCCGGGCATCACACTGAAGGCCGAATGCATCCGCTTGATGCCGAGGCCGTTGGAATCCAAGGCCACTAGTTGCAGGGCGCGCCGCGCCGGCACCTCGACGACCGCCGATCCGTCCGCCTTGACCGGGAACGTGCCCAGGTAACGCTTCAGGTTCCAAGTGCTTCCCACGCTGAGCTGGCCCGCGCTATTGTCGCCGAATTTTACGGGCGTCGGCAGTTGCTCATAAGCGGCGACGGCCTTGATCTCGCCCGGTTGGATGCCCCCAATGCTCGCCTGTCGTCCACAGTAGATGTCGGCGACCATCAGGCGCCCGGTGGTCTTTGACCAGTCGGTGACGGGCGCCAACACCGGTTCGCGCGCACGGGGCATCAGCGGACAGGGCTCGTGGCAGAAGAGCTCAGCGCCGCTTGCCGCGCGGTCTCTTGGCGACCTGGATAGCATTTCCTTGGGATTGGCGACGATCAATTCATGTCTTGGCGATTCGTTCGGATCCTCGGGGACGCGCATCAGTTCCAGGCCGTCAGGGGAGGCGAAAAGAAACCATCGCGCCGATATCGCGACGGGATCGCGGTTGGTGAGGCCCTTCTTCTTGTCGTGCGATGTCGGCAACACCCGACGCGTTGCGGAATCGGAATCCTGGGCGAGGTCCAGCAGCACCAGTTGCCCGGGGCGGTTGGCCGGGTCTTTCCCCGCGGCCACCGCGACGAGTTGACGCGTGCCGGGAACCGGCCGCACATTCAACAGGTTGCGGTGGTAGAGGAGAGCCTGCCCCGAACCGTCGGGGCACATGGCCCACAGATCTCCCCATCTCGCGCCTTCGTGTATTTCAACATACTCCCAGCGCGTAAAGAGGACGCGCCCGTCGGGCAGCATCCACGGACGGAGGTCGTGGTCCATGTTGCAGGTCAACAGGCGAATGTTGCCCCCGTCGGCGTCGCAGCGGTAGATCAGTCCCACGGGGCTGACGAAGCATGCCACGTACCTCCGGGCACGAGAACTGACGAAGACGATCCCGCCGTCAGCCAGGTAGCAGGGCTCGATGTCGTCGTACGGTCCA
>CAYWTX010000240.1:0-1689 GCA_964461295.1 uncultured Planctomycetaceae bacterium
TGGCCGAATACGACCCAATTGACCCATACCGGCTACTATTACAAGTGGATTGAGCGGGCCTGGCTGTCCGGACAGCGCATGATGGTGGCCTACCTCGTGGAAAACGAGGTGCTGTGCAGGGCACAGCGCACCATCAATCCCATAGCAATGATCGGCAACGAATGCAACGAAATGGAAAGCGTCCGGTTCCAGGCAAAGCGCCTTCGCCAGATGCAGGATTATATCGACGCCCAGTACGGCGGTCCCGGGAAGGGGTTTTTCCGAATCGTCTCCTCCCCGGAGGATGCCCGCCGTGTGATTGCCGACGGAAAAATGGCCGTGCTCATGGGCGTGGAGGTCTCGGAACTGTTTAACTGCGGAGGGCTGGACGGATGCAGCATCCCCAAGGTTGAACAGGGCTTGATGGAGCTCTTTAACATGGGCATTCGCAGTCTCTACATCGCACACAAGTTTGACAATCTATTGAGCGGGGCGATACTTGAGGAAGGATTTATCAACGTCGGCGAGGCTCTCTCCACGGGCCACTACTATCAAACAGCCGAGTGTAATGCGGACACCGGGGGCAAGCGCATGAGCGCCGGCCTTCCGTTTGTGGGTGATCTCCCCTTCCTTTCCGACCTGCTCGCACAGGCCGGTATCTATCCGAGTTATGACCAGAACATAGAACACCACTGCAATGTCCGGGGCCTCTCTTCGTTAGGTGTGTACCTGGTCAACCGCATGATCGACCTGGGAATGCTTGTCGAGATAGACCACCTGAGCGCCGATGCAGTCACACGGGTAGTGGACATTGCCGAGGCGCGCAACTACAGCGGTGTCATCAGCACCCACAGCTATACCCACAGCGCCAGGAACGGGGATCTTCATGTGAACTTCAGGCGCATGCTCAACCTGGGCGGCTTTGCTGCACCGTATAATTCGGATGCCACCAATATGATGTCAAAGGTTGGCCGGTACCTGGACGCCATAGAGAGCACACCCTTTGTGCGTGGCGTAGGAATAGGGACGGATATGGGCGGCCTTGGGGGACAGGCGGGGCCGCGCGGAAACGCGGGCAGTGATCCGCTCCTATACCCGTTTACCAGCGAGTTCGGCCTGACCTTTGACCGGCAGGTGTCCGGCAACCGCACCTTTGACCTGAACAGAAACGGTCTTGCCCATTACGGCATGGTAGCGGATCACATTCAGGATATTCGCATACGTTCGGGGAAGCGTGTGTACGAAGCCGTAATGAACTCGGCCGAGGCATATCTCACAATGTGGGAGCGCGCCGCTGCGAACAGCAATTAAGCATCACATAAACCCGTTGTAGCAGCGGGCGGTCGATATCGTTTTACTTAATACGTGAGTCTAAATTTAAAAGCCCCTTCCAAGGGGCTTTTAAATTTAATGTAAGAAATTCGTTGGTGCAATTTCTTATGTATTGATCGTCATCCTGATAAGTGGCCTGAGTACCATTTTATATTCCGGGATCAGTCGTTTTTGCCGGGGTCGCGACAAAGGCCATGAAGCACCTGAAGGCGAACCACCCCTACCTCTACTCGATCGCGGTGCGGACCAACCCGTTCAACCCGGAGGCCCGGATAGAGGTCGCGGGATAGGCGGGTCTAAACCACGAATGAACACGAATACACACGAATTGCAGCCATTAGTGTCCATTAGTGTCCATTGGTGGTTTATTCTCTGCAT
>CAYWTX010000241.1:0-3401 GCA_964461295.1 uncultured Planctomycetaceae bacterium
GGCCAGCAGCGGAAGCAGCAGCAGGAGCGTTCGATTCAGCACTGTGAGGTCCTCGGGTTGCCAGCTTTCGGCCATCGGCTTTCAGCCACCAGTTTCAGTCACCGTCGGCTTCGCGGAACAAGCTGCTGGCTGGCCGCTGACGGCTGATTGCCGATGGCTCCTCTTCTCACCGCAACGGATACATCCCGCACGCGGCGCCCCACGCCGCCTTGAACGCCCAGCCGGCCAGAAGCCCGGCCGCCCCGGCGATCGCCCACCACACCCGCGGCCGCAACCTGCCCAGCACGTCGCGCCCGGCCGCCGCCTCGACGACCGACAGAACGCCCAACGCCGCCACGGCCAGGAACAGCACCACGCCGAACGGCTGGGCGAGGAACGCCCTATCCGCCCGTCCGTGGGCCATCCATGCGAACGAGGTCGTCATGCCGCAACTCGGGCACGGCCAGCCCGTACGCATCAGCCACGAGCAGCCCGGCATCCCCAGCGCCGTGTGCGTGCCGTGCCCCGACGGCCGCGGAGTCAGCACGGCCGAGAGGGCGATGACGCCGCCGCAGACCATCGCCAGGGCCGACCCGCGCACGCGGAACAGGGCCACGCCACGGCTGGACCCCGCCGGAGGGACTTCCACAACCTGGTCCATCGCGTCGGACTGCATGCGATGCCCTTTACGCAACGGCGCATTGTACAGAGCGGAGGGTTGCAGGTCAAACAACGGACCGGATAGGGTCCATGACCGTAGTTGCTGAGACCGGGTTTGGGATCTGCATCGGATTCTTCAGCCTGAAGGGCCCAAGAGGCGATGCAAGAACGGTCCTGCACCCAACCGGATACCGGATACCGGGGACCGTGGGGCCGGGGACCGGGAAGCGGCGAGCAGAATCCGCACAAACCACGCACCACGTCGGTTGTCCCGCGTGGGAAGCTGCCTAAGGCGCCGTCACGAAATAACTTGTTCACGTTTCCCAGGTGGCACAGGTCTCCGACCTGTGCTGCACAGCTTGGAAAGCTGTGCCACCAAGACTGGTTTGCTCAGGTTATTTCGTGACGGCGCCTAAGCTTCCTTGGAGGGCCGCGGCAATTGCCTTCGGGGCGGCCGCGACGGACAATGTGCGGGTCGGCAGGTCGGACCAGCCCCTTACCAGAAGAGGAACCCATGAGAACAGGCAGGCAACTCGGCGTTCTGGCGTTGGTGGCGGCTGTGATGGTGCTGGCGATGCTGTCGGTCCGGTGCGACGAGAAGAAGTCCGACAGGCCCGCGCCGTCGGCCCCGACGGCGGGTCAACCCCTCACGGTGGAGAGCCAGCCGGCCCTTGGGGCCGGCGAGCCGAACATGGCGGATGTGGTGGCCGTCGCGGCCGTCGGGATCGAGGCCGAGGCGCCCGCCACGGCGGCCGTGGAGGTCGAGACGGCCTTGCCGCCGCAGGTCAAGGACCAGGCCCAACAGGCCCGCCAGCAGAGCGCCGCCCTGGCGATAGCGGAGGTCAAGTCGCTGCAGGCAGCCGGGCAGTACGGGCAGGCCAGGGCTCTGGCCGCCAGTGCAGCCAAGGACTACGCCGACACGCCCGCGGCGGCGGAACTGTCGGTGCTGCTGAGGCAGGCCGAGGAAGCCGTCGCGGCGGCGGCTCGCCTGCGGGCCGAATTCGCCGGCGCCACCGACCAGGCCAAGGCCGAGCGGCACGGGCGCTTCGTCCGGGCCCGGGACGCCGGCCTGGCCTCGATGGACGCGCGGGACTACCCCGCCGCCGTCGCGTCGTTCGGCAAGGCCCTGGCCGAGGAGGACGACGCCGACACCCGCCTGCTGCTCCAGCAGGCGACGGACCTGATCGAGAAGCCCCGCCTGGCCGTGGCTGAGTTCGACGTCGTCGGCGAGGTCGGGATCGCCGACGTCGGGCGGATCGTCCCGGAGCTGATGCTCGGGCGGTTCGCCGGGCAACGCTTCCAGCTCGTCGAGCGCTCACGCCTGGCCGGCGCGCTGCGCGAGCAGGAGCTCACCGTCGCCCAGATCGCCCAGAACCCCACGATCCTGCGGATCAAGCGGATCCCTGCCGTGCGATACCTGGTGATCGGCACGGTCTCGCGGCTTGGCACGCTGGTGGTCTCGGCTCGGCTGGTTGACGCGGCCAGCGGGGAGGTGATCCAGACGGCGGACGCGGCCGCCGACGACGCGACGGGATTGCGGAACTCGGTGGCCGAACTGGCGGCCATGCTACAGATGAGCAACGAGGAGAAGGCGAACTATCTAGCCTTCCGGCAGCGCCAGCTCGACGCGATGGCCGGGGAGGACGCCGCCGCGTGGGCCGCCGCGGAGGCCCAGCGCCTGGCGGACCTCCAGGCCGAGCGCGACCGCATCGCCCGCGAGCAGGCCGAGGCGTTCGGGCGATGGCAACACCATCGCGACGCGGCGATTGCCCTGGCGGACATCAAGGCGCTGCTGGCCCGCGGGGACTACGCCGCCGCCCACCGCTTCGCCCGTTGGGCCACGCGCCGATTCGCCGACACGCCGCCGGCCGACGAACTGGCCGCCCTCGAAGCGCTGGCGGCCGGGCGAGTTCAGGAGCAACTTCGCCAGCAGCGCGACGCGGCTGAGTGGACTCGTCTCCAGGCTGAACTGGCGGCTCGGCACCAGCGTTTCGGACGATTCCGCGACCAGGGATGGGCGGCGGTGGTCGCCGGCGACCTTCTGGCCGCCATGGCGGCATTTCAGAACGCCCTCAACGAGGAGGACAACCCCGACGTGCGGGCTCTGCTGGACCAGGTTGTCCGGCGGACGCAGCGCCCTGGGATCGCCGTCCTCGACTTCGACGTGCGCGGCGACGTGGGCATGCCCGGCCGCAACGCCGGGCGGTGGCTGGCGGCCTGGCTGCTGCGCCAGTTCGCCCGCGACGGCGGGCCGTACCGCATCATCGAGCGCGACGAGTTGCTGGCCTGCCTGGCCCGCGCCCGGCTGGACATGGACGACGTGCGGCGCGACCCCACCCATGCCCGCATGAGGCCCCTGCGCGACACGGTCCGTTACGTGGTGGTCGGCGCCGCCCGGCGTGGGTCGATCAACCTGTCGGCCACCATGTTCGACCTGCACACGGGGCGGGTGGTGCAGACGGGCGCCGTGTCGGCCGAGAACGCCCGCGTCCTGGAGCGGGCCATGGGCATTCTGGCGTCGGTGCTGCGGATGTCCGACGCCGAGAAACACGCCTACGTGGACGGCCAGGCGTACGCCGACTGGATGGCCCGCGGTCAGGCTGCCGCCGCGGCCGCGCGGTGGGACGACGCGCTCGACGCGTACCGGCGGGCCTTCCGAATCCAGGAATCCAGGGAGGCCGTGGAGCACATGACCGCCGCGGCGAGAAAGGTGGAGGACCTCAAGGCTGGCCGCCGCGACTACGATGCCGCAATGGCCGCCG
>CAYWTX010000242.1:0-4001 GCA_964461295.1 uncultured Planctomycetaceae bacterium
GCAGCGAAAGGGCGAATACCCCCGTTGCCCGCTTGTCGTATCTCCATTCCGCCCCGCAACCCCTACGTCGCCAGTCTCAAGATCAACGTCGCCAGTCTCAAGATCAACGCGCGGCTGTAACATGGAACGATGGCCGCGCACGCGAAAGCCGGATGAACCCCATCCCTTCGCTCGAGAATGCTCCCAACTCAGCGCGAGCCACGTTGTCTCCCGTCGGCAACGCTACCCGCGCCCCATCAGTTCGCGCACAGCCAGCAGTCCCGTAAGCAGAGCCGACGCGGACGTGTAGGTGGGACGGCGCGGATCCAGCGGGCGAAGAACCTCGGCGCTCAACCGCGAAATGGCCTGCGCTTCGCCGCTACGCTTCGCGTAACGTACCACTTCGCGCATGTACGGGTTCGAATGGGGTTGGTCCATCTGCACGGCCAGGTAGAACACGTCAACGGCCTTGTCGACCTGCCGCCTGCCCTGCGCGAGGTAGGAACTGGTGACCTGGCCGTCATTGGTAAGCTGCTCCAGCATCCGCTGGATCTGGCTGGTCTTCATGATCTGAGTGAACAGGTGCGACAGGAGCGGGCTGGTGGCGATGTCCTCGCCGTCGCGGGCCGAGGAACCGTAGTCCACGAACCCCACGCCGTGATCGGACACCACGAAGTTGTCCAGCCGCAGGTCCAGGTGAATCACCCGGGCCAGTTCGTGGATCTTCGACAGCAGGTCAGCCGACTGAATGGCGAACTCGAGTTGCCCCATCTGCCGCGTGGTCTTCCGCAGCCAGTTGAGGCGCATCCGCGAGACCATCCCCCTGCCGTCGACCTCCATGTCGATCACGCGCGGCACGCGGGCGCAGTAGGTCTCGGGCAGGTGCTCCTGGAGGACCTTCAGGAAACCCGCCTCGCGCGTGAGGAACACGGGGAAGACCGTCTCGTGCAGCTTCCGGGCGTGCTTGCGGATCGCCTGCTCATCGGCCGAGGGCGACCGCTGCCGCAGCCGCTCGATGAGCGCGTCGAAGTCCGGCACGCGTTTGACGACGACCAACGGCTCTTCCCGGCTCGACGCGCGCTCCAGGAACACGTCGTAGGTGAACCGGTCGGTGAAAGTGCCCGGCGGCACCATGTGCATCTTGCGGGCGGCGAAGTAGTGCACCTTGCGGCCGGGGAAGGGCAGCCGCATGCCCAGCAGCCTGCGCGGGCAGACGGCGGCCGCCGGCGCCTGCTCCATCGCGAAGCCGAACCGCCTGTAATCCATCGCGACCGCCTCCACCAGGCGAGGCTTGGCGCTGATGAAGGCGAACACGCCACCCCAGCGCAGGCGATCAAAGACGAGGGAGGGATTGTGTGAATCGGAGTCGGTCAGGAACAGGAAGTCCCGCGTCTGGCCGAGGATGCAGGGCTCCTCTGCTTGCCAGTCGCGGTTGCGGCCCTCCTGCTCGAACACCTGCCGACGGACCAGGCGGACCATTTCGTCCCGGGGGCGAAGCGGCCGCGGTTCGCCCAGGGCGGCGGTCGGACTATGCGCCTCGTGGATCAAACATCGTCCTCGCAGAACGTATTATACCTGTGCCGGGCAGCGCGAAAGCAATCGGCTTCTTGCGTAACGACGGCTGGAAAGATGGGTTGGAGCCTTCCGGCTGCATGGACCTCCGCAAGCGGCCGGGAAGACTCGCCCGCCCATTTTGTTCCTGTACACCGCAAGATGGGCTATACTTGCGGCTTCCTTGTGCATTCTGGAGAATCTCTGTGGACTCATTCACCCTCAGGAAGACGGAATTCGACGACGTTCGGGGCATCGTGGCCTCGTTCTGCGCCATCTCGCTGGGAAGAGCGCTGGCTCGACGCATCAGCCCCTCGCGGAACCCCGACGTCATCCGGCGCTGGCTGGCCGAAACGTCGCAGATGATCGAGGCCGTGCGCGACGTCGCCCTGCCCCCGCTGGCGGGCATCACCGACATCCGCGACGCCGTGGCCAAGGCGCACCCCGGCGGCGGCGCCAGCGGCGAGGAGTTCGCCTCCATCGCGGCCGCCCTCGAAGCCATGGCCGCCCTCAAGCTCTATCTCGACGGCCTGCCCGAGAAGCTCCAGACGCTGCACGCGTTGTCGGCCGAATTGGGCGAGTTCCGCGCCGAGTTGCAGGCCATCCGCGACGTCGTCAACTCCGACGGCGCCATCCGCGACGACGCCTCCGAGCGGCTGTTCCGCCTCCGCCAGGAGATCGCCGCCACCGCCAAGCAGGTGCAGGAGGTGGTCTACGGGTATCTGCGAGACCCCGAGGTCGCCAAGCTGCTGCAGGACCCCGTCGTCAGCCTTCAGGGCGACCGCTTCGTCCTGCCGGTCAAGGCCGAGAACCGCGGGCGCCTCAGCGGCGTCGTGCACCGCGCCAGCAACACCGGCGCGACGGTGTTCATCGAACCCAACGCCTGCGTCGAACTCAATAACCGCGTCACCGACCTGTGCAACGACGAGCGACGCGAAGTCGAACGTCTCCTCAACATGCTGGCCATCCGCATCCAGGTGCGGGCGGCGGAGGTTCTGAACTCGCTCCGCACGGCCGCCTACGTGGACCTGCTCTCGGCCAAGGCGCAGTACGCCTACCAGTTCGAGATGACATGCCCCGAGGTGACGGAGAACGGTTTCCTCCAGTTCACGCAGGCCAGGCACCCCTTGCTGGTGGACCAGGGGTGGCGGCAGGCCGCCGGGGACAGGGCCGGCACGCCTCTCCAGCAACGCCACCCGGTCGTGCCGATCGACCTGCGGCTGGGGGCCGACTTCGACCTGCTGGTTATCACCGGCTCCAACACCGGCGGCAAGACGGTGGCTCTCAAGACGGCCGCTCTGCTGGTGCTGATGGCGCAGTCGGGGCTTCACATTCCCGCCCAGCGAGGCGCGACCATGCCGGCCTTTCACGACGTCTACATCGACGTCGGCGACGAGCAGTCGCTGCAGCAGTCCCTCAGCACCTTCGGCGCGCACATCAAGCGAGTCCGCTACATCCTGGGCAAGGCCCGCAAGGGATCGCTCGTCCTGCTGGACGAACTGGGCAGCGGCACCGACCCCGACGAAGGCGCCGCCATCGGCCAGGCCGTTCTGGACGAACTGCGGGCCGTCGGATGCCTCGGCATGGTCACCACCCACCTCAGCGTGCTGAAGGCGTACGCCGAGACGGCCGAACGCGTGATGAACGCGTCGGTCGAGTTCGACACCGAGACCATGTCGCCCACGTACCACCTGCGGATCGGCACGCCGGGCGAGAGCCACGCCATCGCGGTGGCCGCTCGGCTCGGCCTGCCGCGGCGCATCGTCGCCGCCGCCAGGAAGCACCTCGCCGAGCACGGCAAGCAGTTCCGCCGGGCGATCAAGGCGGTCGGACAGGTCCGCCAGGTCGCCGAGGAGGCCCGCGCGCAGGCCGTCGCCGCCGAACTGGCCGCCAGAACCGAGCAGGAAACCTACGAGGCGAAATTGGCCGACCTGCACCAACTGCAAGGCGAGTTCGAGACGTGGCTGGCGACGCTGCCGGACCTCAGGCCCGGCCACGAGGTGCCCATCCCCACCATGAACAAGACCGGGCGCCTGGTGCGCCTGGAACTGCACAAGCAGATCGCCCTGGTGGAGGCCGACGGCATCCAGGTGGAGGTGCCCCTCAAGGACCTTATGCCCGACCTGGGGCAGAACGCCGTCCGCGAGCAGATCGCCTCGCTGCGCCGGGAAATACTCGACCAGGCCAAGCAGACCGAGCAGATCCGCGCCGACTCGGCGCGGATGCGCGACGAGTACCACCGCAGCCTCACCCAGCAGCGCGAACGGGCACGCCAGTTCGACGACTGGCTGGGCGCCATCGCGCGCGTCAAGGTCGGCGACGAAGTGCCCATCGCGATCCGCCCGGGCCGCGCGAGCATCATCGCCGTCGACATGCCCGGCCTGCGCGCCAGGGTCAAGATCGACCAGGAAGAGAAGACCCTCTCCATCCAGGACCTGTTCCCCCAGACCGGACCGTTCGCCCGTCTCCGC
>CAYWTX010000243.1:0-2093 GCA_964461295.1 uncultured Planctomycetaceae bacterium
GTGCCCTTGCAGATTTTCTCGCTGCCCAGCACCTTCACCGCGCCGCCCTCGACCGACACCAGAGCCACCACCCCCGAGTCGCCGATCACCAGCGCCCGATCCTTCGAGGCGATGACAAAGCCCACCGCGCCGCTGAACGCGCGCTCCTTGTCGTTCTTGGCCACCGTCTCCAGTCCCTTGGCCGGGTCCAGCACCTTCAGCCCCTCGTGCAGGCCGAGCACCAGGTTGCCCATCACGGCCGGGGTGCTCATCTCCGGGGCCAGGTCCTCGCTCGTCGCGTCGGCGTTCTTCTTGATCTTGCCGTCGGCCCCGAACGAGTGCAGCCTCGTGTTGTCGCCTTCGCTGGCCAACAGCAGCTTGTCGCCCACGGCCACGGGCGAGGGCACGACGTACCCCTTGGACATGTCCACGTCGAGCGTCCAGATCCTGGCGCCCGTCTTGAGGTTCCAGCCGCACAGCGACCCGCCGTCGTAGCCGATGATCTGCTCGACGCCGCCGAACTTGCCGGCCGCCAGGTTCGAGTAGTTGCTGCCGCCCGCCTTGCCGCTCCAGACCACCTCGCCCGTGTCGGGCTTCAACGCCACGATGCCGCCCTTGCTGCCGCCCGGCAGGGCGATGACGTTCCCGCCGGCCGCGATCAGCGACGTGCAGAAGCCCCAGGTCGGCGTCTCGCCGGCGCCGAAATCCTTGGCGAATGACTTCTTCCACACCGGCTTGCCGGTCTTGATGTCCAGGGCGTGCATGTCGCCGGTGGCGCCGCACACGAACACCTTGTCGCCCAGGATCAGCGGCGTGCCGCGCGGCGAGGCGCCGTAGTCCACCTCTGCCGCGTTGGGCACGGTGTACGTCCACTTCACCTCGCCAGTGGCCGCGTCGAACGCGCGGTAGTAGTCCTCCTTGCCTTCCTTGTGGTCGGTGACGACGACGATCCCGCCGCCGACGGACGGGCCTCCGTAGGCCGCGTCCACCATCGGCTTCTGCCACAGTTCCGTGGGCTTCGTCCATGCCTGCGGCACGTCCTTCGACACGCCGTCCAGCCCCGGCCCGCGCCACTGCGGCCAGTTCGCCTCGGCCTTGTCCTGCGCCAGCGCCGGCCCGCACAGCACGCACGCGGCAACCGCCACGCATCCCGCAATCGTCAACATCCTCTTCATGGCTTTCCATTCCTTGTCTGGGGTTTCACGTTCTCTTGCCCGTCTACAAGCCGTATGACTATAACCACCTTCCCCTCCGTTGGGAACCGCGAGTTTTCCGCATGTTTTCCGCATCCATCCAGACCCTCCCGCCGCCCACACGTTTGCGTCTGCCCTTCGCCAGGCCGCGCCTCGCGGGCCCGGCCGCTTCGCGCAGACCCGGCTCAACGCCCAGGCCGCCGTTCGCCAGTCAATCGCCTTGAAACCGCCTTGGGAACGCTTGGACGAAGCTCTCGTGTCGCCGTAAGATAGGTGCGCGAACAGCAACAGGGAGAATCCGATGGGCGCGAGGATGGCGATGATCTACTGGAAGGGGGGAAAGTTCTGGCTCGGGAAGATCCTCGAACATCCGGAGATCATGTCTCAGGGCGAGACTGTCGCGGAACTGGAGGAGAACCTGAAGGACGCGTACCGACTGATGGTGCTGGGGCAATGAGAGTTCGTGGAAAGACAGGGGCTGGGGTGAAAACAAATGGAACTTTCGACGCGTGGCCCTGTCTAATGGATGAGATTCATTCTCGTGGCAAAGGAGACCGTATGTCCATGAAACTGCTCATCGCGTCCCTCGTAAGCACGCTGGCGATGTCCGCGATGGCCCACGCCGGCGAGCCGCTGCCGCTCGCCGGCCCCGCGGCCGACACCGAAGCCGTCGTCGCCGGCGGCAACCAGTTCGGCCTGGCGCTCTATCGTCACCTGGCCGGCAAGGAGAAGGGCAACCTGTTCCTCTCGCCCACGAGCATCCACACCGCCCTGGCGATGACCTACGCCGGCGCCCGCGCCCGCACGGCCGAGCAAATGGCCGCCACTCTGCACTTCACGCTGCCGCAGGAGAAGCTGCACCCGGCGATGGGGTCGCTGCTGAAGACGCTGAACACCCCGGCCACGGTGAGCGAGATGGTG
>CAYWTX010000244.1:0-4563 GCA_964461295.1 uncultured Planctomycetaceae bacterium
CGACTGCGTGAAGATGTTCGGGCGCTCCTGGTCCAGCAGGCTGGCGACTCGCCCGGCCGCCTTGGCGGTCTCGTAAATCTGGCGGGCTTCCTCGCGCGGTTTGATCTGCCCTTCGATGAGGCGGTCGCCCACGCGCATGAGCATCTCGCTGACGGCCGCCTGGGCGCCCAGCGGGAAGGTGTAGACGGCCTCGATCTTGTCGGGGAACGGGTTGGCGAACGTCTGTGTGACGGAGACGTAGGCCAGGTGGGCGGATATGGTGACCTTGACGTCGGTGTGCTTGAGGGGGCAATCGCCCAGGGCGTTGCCGTCCTTCAGGGCCGACAGCGTGCCCTGCGTGATCTTGCGGTCCTGTGCGGGAGCGGCTGCGGCGAGGGCGGCCAGGGCGAGGGTGGCGAGGGTCAGGCGTGCAGCGGTCATGTTGGTCTCCTTGTGTGCATCGGTCGTAGGCGTGCGTCAGGCACTCGGCGAGTTAGACGCATGATACGCGGGAAAAGTTCCCGCGTTCCTGCTGGCGACGGGCAATCCCACGGGCAGGCGGGAGCAATCTCGGGGAACCGCGGCATCGCTACCGATGTGCCTGAGCACGGCCAAGGAGGCACGGACGGTTCATCGTCGGCGCAAGGCAGCAGAACCGCGTCCGGGCAATCGCCAATCGTCAATCGGCTCCAACGGGGCGTTCGGCAGTGGGCAATGCTCCATCGGGCTGGCAGTTCAGGCGGATGAGGATGCGGCGGCCGTCGGGCCCGACCTCCAGCGTCGAGATCGTGCCGGGGTCGATCCGCACGCCGACGCGGAGCGGGTTGGTCCACTGGCAGAAGGCCTGCACCATCGCGGTAGCGGGGGCGCCGTGGGTGACCACGGCCACGCGGGCGTCGGTCTGGGCTGCAAAGCGGTCCAGCAGCCTGGTGAGGAAGCCGTTCACCCTCCGCCACTGGTGCTCGCGGTCTTCGGGCACGGCAATGTAGCGGGTTTGCGGCATGGCGGGGGGCAGGTGGAACTCAGGCCACTGCTCCGCGAGCTGCGCCTTGGCCGGCAGCGGCCAAGGGTCGGGGCGGTAGGGGGCGTGATGGTGCTCGTGAAGAGCGGGATCGATCTCGGCGGCCGAGCCGGTCACGCGGCGAATGACCTCGGCCGTCTGCAAGCAGCGGCGGAACGGGCTGGAAAGGATGACTGCGAGGGGCTCGGCAGCCAGAGCGGAGGCCAAGGCCCCGGCTTGGCACAGGCCAAGCGGCGTCAGCGGGCAGTCGATTTCCTCGCTGATTCCGGCAACGACTTCGCTTTGGCCGTGTCTGATAACATGGATTCGCATGGCAGCGAACAGAGTACCGCACGGAAGGCAGAAGTGCCACTGGTTTCCGGGGGTCGGCACCACCAGAGCCGCTTGAGGCCCGGCCTTAGGGGGCCAGGCGAGCCGGCGTGCCATAGGGTGATACCCCTAGGGCGCCATCTGGCAAAAAGAGTAGTGTTGGCTTGGAATAATAGTAATCCTATGCGGGTGACTCCCGTATAATTGGTCTAAGCTTTAGGAGTATTCCTGAAATTCCGGTTAATTGTATGTGTGCTGTGGTTCTAAGACTGAGTGGCCAAACGCGCAGCGGCGTGGGAGACGCGGAAAATGTCTCATCTTGGTTTTACAGGGTTGGGCGGCGGCAACTTCACGGCCTTCCCGGTCGTCCGGCCGGTGGCGATGTCGGCCACGCTGCGCTCCAGCCTTGTTTGCGGCGAGATCCTTGATGCGATGCCTCTGCCAAGCGTGCCCTGCAACGATCTGCTCGTCAAGGGCATCTTCGAGACACAGGAAGAGGCCATTCCGCTGGTGGACATCCGGACAGCATTCCGCGACCCCCGCGACAGGACCGGCGAGACCGCGGTCGGCGTGATCGTGAAGCTCGGAAAGCGGAAGCTCGGCCTTATTCTCGATGGTGCCACGGACGATTGATCGCGTTTCCATGCCTTCCGCCTGAGGCGGCTGTCGGGCGGAGCTCGACGGCGGCGATGGCGCGCCCGAAGGGCACCACTACGGCTTGGCCCCCACGTCAAGGCACTTGAGGTCCTTCTGGGCGCGTACGATCAGCCGTCCACTCGACAGGGCCATCGGCCCCCAGGCCGGCTTGTTGTCCTGGCCGGCGACGAGGCCCTCGGCCCGTGCCAACTCCTTGTATTTCTCGGCCGTCGCCTCTATCAGCCGCAGGTCCCCGGTGGCCGCGTCCACAATGAAGATCATCCCGTCGGCGATCAGCAGACTGCCGTTGTCGAAGTTCGGCATCCCCTCGGCCGCTTTCGACGCGAACCTGCTGTTGGTGGTGTTCCACTTGACGGCCCCGGTCAGGTCCAGGCACATCAGCCCTTCCTTACGTTCCTTGCCGTTGCTCACCGCGTAGATGTGCCCCTGGTAGACCACCGGCTGCTGCACCTGGCAGCCGCAGACGGTCGTCTTGAACGCCTCCTCAGCCTTGAACCGGTCCCCGCTCTTGCCGACGGCGATCATGGCCGAGCCGGCGTCGTACGCGGCGGAGATAAAGATCCGCCCGTCGCCCACCACGGCGGGCGCGGGGATGGGCAGGTCGCACTGCCAGCCGTCGTAGGACCACAGCAGCGCCCCGTCGGCCAGCGAGACGCCCGCGACGAGGCCCTTGCTGACCGGGGCACCGTCCTTCTTCGTCCCCTGGGCGGTCACGATGATCGCCTGCGGCACGCCGGCGATCTCGGCCAGCACCGGCGAGACGTAGCTGCCTTCCCACGACCCGGTCATCATCCCCGGCAGGTGCGGCGAACGCCACGCCACCCTGCCCGTCGCCCGCTCGAAGGCGACCACGCCGGCCGTCTTGCCGTTGGCGGCCACAAGCACCCAGTCCTTGCACAGCACCGGATTCTGCGCGACGTTCCACTTCAGCAGTTCGCCGTCGAAGTCCTTGACCAGGTGCGCCTTCCACAGCGGCTGATGCGTTTTGCGGTCGATGCAGTGCATCTGGCCCATGGGGCCGACGGCGAAGACTCGCTTGTCGTCGACGGCCGGGGTGCACCGCGAACCGGGCGGGGCGACCTTGCCCGGCGCGTCGTACTCGTATCGCCACAGTTCCTTGCCCGATGCGGCGTCCAGGCACAGCACGACGTCCTTCGTGCCCGATCGGTCCAGCAGGAAGGCTTCGCCGCCGACCATCGCGGCCCCGCCGTATCCCTTGTTCAGCGTCGCCGTCCACAGCACCTTGGGCCCGCCGGCCGGCCAGGCGCGGGCAAGGCCCGTTTCCGACGATACGAAATCTCGCTTCGGCCCGCCGAACTGCGGCCAGTCCTCACCGAATGCCGAGGCCGAAATGACGGCGGCGGCCACGATCCCACACAGGCGATGCTTGGTCGTCATGGTGTTCCTCGTTCACGCGCCAGATATCGAACGCCTTCAGTTCTTACCAACCCACGCCGGGCGAGGGTGGTTTCGGTCGCCGCGAGCCGCGGAGGGGCTCAGGACAAATGTCTTGGCGCGGGGCACGAGAGCTGTCTACGCTGTCACACTTTCGCGGCCGGCCCATCGGCAGGGACGGCGTGTGAGTACCGGCCCCGCCGATGCGGGACCATGCAGAGAAGGAGCTTCCATCGTGCCTCCCGTCGTCCCCAGTGACATCGAGATATCGCGAGCGGCCACACCCAGACCCATCACCGAGATCGCAGCCAGGGCCGGCATCGAGCCGCGGTTCCTCGAACCGTACGGCGACGTGAAGGCCAAGGTCAAGCTGACGATCCTCGACACTCTGAAGAACCGCCCCACCGGCAAGTACATCGACGTGACGGCCATCACGCCCACGCCCCTGGGCGAGGGCAAGACCACCACGTCGGTGGGCCTCACGCAGGGCCTGGGCGCCATCGGCAAGAGCGTGTTCCTGTGCATTCGCCAGCCGTCGATGGGCCCGACGTTCGGCATCAAGGGCGGCGCGGCCGGCGGCGGCTACAGCCCGGTCATCCCGATGGAGGAGTTCAACCTCCACCTCACCGGCGACATCCACGCGGTGAGCATCACGAACAACCTGCTGGCCGCGGCCATCGACGCGCGGATCAAGCACGAGGCCCGCAGGGACTTCAAGACCAGCGGCCTGCCGCGCCTGGACATCGATCGCGACACCATCACGTGGCGCCGCGTGGTGGACGTCAACGACGCGGCCCTGCGGTTCATCGAGACGGGCCTGAGCGAGAACTGGCAGGACGGCCCGCGGCGGAAGACCGGCTTCGACATCTCCGTCGCGTCGGAAGTGATGGCGATCCTGGCCCTGGCCAACGACGCCAAGGACATGCGCCAGCGCCTAGGGCGCATCATCGTCGCCATGGACCGCAAGGGCCAGCCCGTCACGGCCGAGCAGCTCGGCGCAGCCGGGGCGATGATGGTGCTGATGAAGGACGCGATCAAGCCCAACCTGATGCAGACGCTGGAAGGCCAGCCGGCGTTCGTGCACGCCGGGCCGTTCGCGAACATTGCCCACGGCAACAACTCGATCGTGGCCGACCGCATCGCGCTGAAGCTGGCCGACTACGTGGTGACCGAGAGCGGCTTCGCGTCCGACATCGGCATGG
>CAYWTX010000245.1:0-14634 GCA_964461295.1 uncultured Planctomycetaceae bacterium
GCCGCGATTATCTTGGACAGCAGTGGTTCGGCCCCAAGGAAGGGCTTGTGCGGTTCTGCACCAGGAACGACGTCGACAGGGCCTACTGGGTGACCGAAAGACAGGAAGATTTCGGCCTGATCAAGTTCCCGGGCGCCGCCACCCGTTTCCTGCAGATACCGGCTCACATCTTCTGCTACTTGCTGGGACAGGCGGAACGGCTCCTATGGGAAGAACGCGGGGCATAGGGTCACACGCCGCCGCGAAGACCTCCACGCTCTGCTCCGCCGGGCGCATCACGATGTGCTGCGCGGTGCTCTCCTGCATCACGCCCGGATCGGCAAGCGCCGTCACCAGGCTCTCCGTGTCCGTGCGCCCCGCGGCCAGAAGTCCCTCGCCCAGTTGCTTCAGTCTGCCGAACCGGCTGCGGTTGCCGTCGAACGACGCGGCCAACTCCTGGCTCAGGCTGCGCCGGTTGAAGTAGCCCAGCGACTGGTAGAAGTTGGTCGCCACCAGCGCCTCGCCCGCCCTGCCCCATCGGCAGGCCGCGCGCGTTGGTGTCCGCTCGATGCACACTCGCTGCTGGTTCCGCACGCCCACCACCGTCAGGATGCAGTTGGCGAAGAGCCTGTCGCGGCTGAGCATCGCGACGGCCTCGTCGAACCCGCCGGCGTCCTCCAGCACGCGGCGGAGCAGCAGCAGGACCGGCCAGCCGGTCCAGCGGCAGCGCTGGCAGCCCAGCACGGCGTTGAGCACCACGGCGAACCCCCGCCCGCTCAGCCCCGTCGCCGCGCCGATCGACCCCGCCCAGCCGGGGACCGCGAACTTCATCCGCCCGCCGCGGACGTATCGCAGCAGGCAGCTCGCGGCGGCGAGCTTCTCCGGCGGCCACCAATCCAGGTTCCGCGCCACCACCGGGCCGGCGCTCGTGGGCAACGCCACCGTCGAGCACGCGATGGAGATGATCAGGTCGTACGACACGTTGGCCATCATCAGCCATCGCCAGTCGACGCCCGTGGCGGCCGCGATCTGCCTCGCCTCGCGCCCGAACCGTCCGCCGGTGCGCCAGTCGAACGCCCGCGCCAGCAGCAGCACCGCGCCCGGGACCCGCGCACGCATGTCGGCCAGCACGGCCTTGGCGCGCGCGACCGCCTCGGCCGGCAAGGCGGCAAATGGCTGACCGTCCGGCGCGTCCAGGTGGATGTCGTATACCGGGCATGGCGACCAGGAAGACATGCACGCAATGGTACGCGAAGCGAAGTGAATCACGAATGCGAATCCGGGTCAGGACAGCCGGTCGCGTTGTGGCGGTCTTCCGGGGGCTCACGCCCCGCCTGGACCCTGGCCGCCCCTTCGAGGCGAGGAGGGATAAGACTGCTTCTTCAATTCCTTCACAAGCTCTGACGACTGCCTGCTGAAGGCCCTCACGGGGGCGAATCGGGTGCGATTGCCCTGGCCGATGGGTGAAGCAGACTTGACACCTGCACCGGTGCTGCAATAATCACATCGGGCATCCGTTTACGGCTCTGAGGGCCATGGACGGACTCACCTCGTATCGGGCATGAATCCGGGAGACTGACAATGAGAGGCAGACTGGTCGCCATCGCCGGGGCTGTGGCGCTTGGCGTCTGCCTGCGCGCGGCCGCGGTCGAGAGCCCGGAGAGGAGCTTCGACACGGTCTTCGGCCAGGAAGTCCGGGCCGCGGCCGCCAGCGCCGACAAGGCCGACGACGTGCAACTGGCCGGCAAGATCCTCGAGGCGTCGGCGAAGTTCACTTCCGAGACGCAGACCCGCGTCTACTTCTGCCGCAAAGCATACGACCTGGCGATGAAGGACCGCGCCGGCTATACCGTTGCCGCCGATGCGGCCAGGCGGCTTCTCAAGGACCTGCCCGACGAGAAGCCGGCTTGCCAGAACATGCTGGCCAAGGCCCTTGAGGATCGGTTCCTGGCCACGCCCGACGGCGCCCGCTTCGACATCGGCGAGGAGTTGCTTGATGTGCTGATCGCCATGGGCGATGGCCGCTGCGCCGCGCGCGATTTCATCGGGGCATCGGAGTTCTATGGCCGGGCGGTCAGGATCGCCCGCACCAACCGCTCGGACCGCGTGGCGGAAGCACAACAGAAGGTGGGACAGGCCACCACCGGCCAGACGCTGGCGGCGAGCCTGGAACGGCTGCTGAGGAACTACCAGGCCAAACCGGGCGACCCCGCGGCCGCCCGCGCCATCGCCATGTTGTGCGTCGTGGAGTTCAACGCGCCGGAGGAAGCGGCGCCGTACGTGCAGCCATCGGGCGACGCGGCCCTGAAGCAGATGGTGCCCCTGGCGATGCAGGCCATGGACCGCGTGGACGAGAAGAACTGCCTGTCGCTGGCGGGGTGGTACCGCGACCTGGCCCGGGCGGCGACGCTGGGGCGCGAGCCCGTGCTCAAACGGGCGCAGGGGTACCTCGAAAGGTTCCTTTCGCTGCACACCAACGGCGATCCCCAACGGGTCAAGGCCGAGACCGAACTGGCCGACGTGAACAAGGCCCTGGAGGCGCTCCGCCCCGCGGCCGAGAGATACCGCGGGAAGTGGGTGGACCTGCTGGCGCTGGTGAACTTGGGGCAGGACGTGCTGTCGGGCAAGTGGTCGCTGTCGTCCGAGGGGCTGCTCTCGCCGGACACGATGGCGGGCCTTCGCCTGCCGGCTTCGCCGCAGGCAAGCTACGAGCTGGAAGTCGTGACGGAACGTGTGGGCGGTGACAACTCGGCGTTCATCTTCCTGCCCGCCGGGCCCAGGATGGTGTGCTATCACGTCGGCGGGTACACGGCCAACTACCCCAGTTCGTACTACGGTCCGACCGCTGTTGCGCGCAAGTACGGTCCGTTCAGGGGAGGCGCCGGCAGATACGCGATGGCGGGGTTTGAGACCATCCAGGGCAAGATGGTCATCGCCAACGACGCCGCCCGCGAGTACCGGATGGACAACAACGTGAAGATGACGTGGCTGCTGAAGGTTGTGATGGAGCCGGACTCGCGGGTGACGCTCCAGGCCGACCTCAACGGCAAGGAATTCGTCAAGTGGCAGGGATTGGCTGCGATGGTGGGCCTGCCGTCGCACTGCCGGCTCGATTCCCGCGGGCTGGGCATCGGCGTGTCCAAGACATCGTGGCGATTCCGCTCTGTTCGCCTCAAGGTGCTGTCCGGCGGGCTGAAGATCCGCGGCGGCGAGACCGGCGAGTTGCCGCCGGCGATCGGGCTGCTGTCTTTCCCGCCGACGGCGACAACCAAGCCCAACGGCGGCGACGCGACCAAGCCCCCGGCGGCGGGCGACGAGGCCGCCGCGGGCACCGCCCTGAAGATGGCGGACATGCTGCGCGAGCAGAGGAAGCTCGACGCCGCCAAGCGCCGCTACCGCGAGGTCGCCGAGAAGTACCCCGACACGACGGCCGCCACGGCGGCCGCGGCCGCGCTGGCCGAAATCACTGCCGAGGAAGAAGGCGGGGGCACACGCTGATCGCGCGGTAGAAGCCAGGAACGGCGCCGTCGGCCCCGACGTGCATCCCCGCCCACGTCCGTCCTCGACGCCAATCGCCGCGAGCCCCTACACAACCCCCCCGCCCGCGGCTACAATCTCCAGCCGAACAGGGACGTTCGATGCCCCGAATCCGGCACATCTCGTTTCGGCCGATGGAGCGGCCTCTCCGCACCGCCTTCACCACGTCCCGCGGCAGCAAGAAGTCGCACCGGTTCGTGCTCGTTCGCGTGCGATTGGCCGGCGGCCCGGTCGGCATCGGCGAGGTCCCAACCAGCTTCACCTACCCCCACGAGTCGATGGAGGCGATCCTGCACACGCTGGCCACGGCCCGGCCGGCGCTGCTCGGCCTGCCCATCGACGACGCGCTCGCCCTGCTGCCGGGCCTGCGCCGACGCTGCCCACGCATGCGGATGACGCTCTCCGGCCTGGAGGTCGCGATGCTCCGCGCCAAGCTCGCCGCCCGCGGCAGCGACGAGTTCCTCCACTGGGGCGGCCGCTGCCGCCGCATCGAGACCGACATCACCATCCCCTTCTCCACCGACGCCGGTACGGTCTTGCGGTGGCTCGCCTGGGCCGGCCGAAAGGGCTTCCGCATCTACAAGGTGAAAGTCTCCGGCCGGCAGGCCGACGACCGCCGCCTGCTGACGCTGGTGGCCCAGCGCCTGGCCGACACGGTGGAGGGTTGCTCGCTGCTGCTGGACGGCAACCAGGGCTTCACGCCGCGTTGCCTGCTGGCGCTGACCGATTGGCTTGCCTCGCGTCGCTTTCCGGTCGCGCTTGTGGAGCAACCGTTACGGAAAGGCGATTGGTCAGGGCTTCAGCAGCTTCGCGGGCGCTGCCCGCTGCCGATCGTTCTCGACGAATCGGTGCAAGGCATCGACCACCTTCGCCGCGTGATCGACCACCGCGCCGCCGACGGAGTCAACATCAAGATCGCCAAGAGCGGCCTGGCCGAGTCAGCCGAGATGGTCCGCCTCGCCCGCCGCGCGAAGCTCCTCCTCATGATCGGCTGCATGACCGAGACGGCCGTGGGGCTTTCGGCGGGAATCAACTTCGCGGCCGGCACGGGCGAGTTCGACTACGTCGACCTCGACTCGATCCACTTCTTCTCGCACAACGGGCGCGTGGGACCGTGGCGGATCGACGGCCCGCGGTACGTCCTGGAGGGCCGACGTTGAGTGACAGTCTCTCCATTGCGGCGGTCCTGCTGGCCATCGAGGCCGGCGTGCTGCTGTCGGCCGAGCATAGGCTGCTTCGGCGAATCTTCAACTTCCTGCCGACGGTGTTCTGGATCTACTTCCTGCCGGGCGTGGTCGTGGCCGCGGGAGCGATTCGCCCGGGGGCGGGCCTCAAGACGCTGTTCTCGTTCTCGCTGGACCATCTGCTGCCGGCCGCGCTGGTGCTGCTGCTTCTCTCGGTGGACTTGCCGGCGATCCTGCGATTGGGCTGGCGGGCCCTGTTCATGATGCTCGCCGGCAGCGGGGGCATTCTCATCGGCGGGCCGCTGGTCATCCTGCTGCTGGGCCGCTGGCTGCCGGAGAAGATCTGGATGGGGTTCGGCGCGCTGTCGGGCTCGTGGATCGGCGGCAGCGCGAACATGGTCGCCGTCAAGGAAGCCATCGGCACCCCGGAGAGCATGTACAGCCTCATGGTGGTCGTCGACACCATCGTGGCATACTCCTGGATGGGGTTGGTGATCGCCCTGGCGACTGTGAAGCGCCGCTACGACCGCTGGACGCTCTGCCACCCTCGCCTGATGGACGACCTCGGCCGCCGCACGCGCGACGTATCCGCCGGCGCCGCGCTGCCTCTCAGCCTGCCCGGCCTGGCGGCCGTGTTCGCCGTGGCGTTCATCGGCTCGGCCGTGGCGTGGCACGTGGGCTGCGCCCTGCCGAAGATCCCCAACATCGCCAACGAATCGACGTGGCGAATCATCGTCGCCTCGACGCTCGGCATCGTGTTGTCCTTCACGCCGCTGCGCCGGCTGGAACGGTTCGGCGCGACCAAGGCCGGCTACGCCATGCTGTTCTTCGTGCTGGCCTGCATCGGCGCCAGGGCGGATTTCTCGCGGTTCGCCGAGGTGCCGATCCTCCTGCTGGCCGGGGCTGTCTGGGTGCTGATCCACGCCGGCGTGCTGGTGGCGGCCTCGCGGCTGGTCCGCGCCCCGATGTTCCTGACCGCCACCGCCAGCCAGGCCAATATCGGCGGCCCGGCCTCGGCGCCCATCGTGGCCGAAGCCTACCAGCCCGGCCTGGCGAACGTCGGGCTGCTGATGGCCATCCTGGGCAACATCATCGGCACGTACCTGGGCCTGGTGTGCAGCCGGCTGTGCTACTGGGCAGCATTCGTCGTGGGGAAAGCATGAGTACACAAAGAACGCCTCGAAGCGGCGTGAGGGCTCACCTACCGGAGGGGGACGTTTGTAGTACCGCCGTAAGGCGGGTTGTTTCTTGTCGAAGGCGTGCCGGGATTCCGCCTTACGGCGGGACTACGAACAGGGAACGACCTCCCTGGCCCCAAGTAAGTGATGCCTTCCGAAGCAGTGCGAGAGGCAGTCACCCCGAAGGGGCCTTCGGTTTCAGTGACCGGTTCTTCGGCAAACGCCCGAACTTCCTTGCGCTTGTGCTTATCGGTTTAGTTCTTTCCGGCTGTCGCGGCGCGGGCTCCGTGTCCTCCCCGCCCGCTTCCGCCGCCGACGTCGCCGACATCCGCAACCTGCCCCAGGACTGCAACGCCTGGCTGGACAGGGCCGCCGGCGACACGCCGCTGATCTCGCCGCAGGAACAGGCCGCACGCTATGCCCACTTCCGCAAGACCTGGATGTCGCCGTGGGCGGCCGTCAACACCGACGCCGTGCGCGACGAGGCCGCCGCGACGCTCGATCGCTACGCGAGGGACCCAGGCTACGGCGAGGACCTTCGCCCCCACAAGACGGATTGGATCGGCGGTCTGGCTCGCCTCGCGGCGCTTAGCGGACATCCGCGAGCACCCTCGCCCGCCATCACCATCCGCAACACCAACTTGCGTGAACTGCCGACGGCGGCGCCGCACTTCAACGACCCGTCGCTGCCGGGCGAGGGTTTTCCGTTCGACAACCTCCAGAAGACCGCTCTGTGGGCCGGCACGCCGGCCTGCATCTGCCACTACTCCGCCGACGGCGCCTGGGCGCTGGTCGCCACGTCGCTGGCCTCCGGCTGGGCGCCCGCCGCCGACGTCCTGGCCGTCGACCGCGACCTCATCGAGGCGTGGCAGGCCGCGCCATGGGCCGCCGTCGTCAGGGATCGCACCGCGTTCCGCGAACGGTCCGACGCCCCGGCCCGTTTCGTCACGCACGTCGGGGCGGTCTTCCCCATCGCCGCCAAGAGCGACCGCACGTTCGCCCTGCTGATCCCGGTGGACAACGCCCGCGGCGGGGCCGCGGCGCGGCAGTGCGCCGTCCCCGCCGACGCCGTCGCCGCCATGCCGGTCCCCTTCACGCCCGCCGCGGTCGCGCGCGGCGGCAACCAGATGCTCGGCCAGCCCTACGGCTGGGGCGGCCTGCTGGAGAACCGCGACTGCTCGGCCATGGTCCGCGACCTGATGACCCCCTTCGGCCTGTTCCTGCCGCGTAACTCGGGCCAGCAGGCCAGGGCCGGCGCGCTCGTGCCGGTTGACCCTTCCGACCGCCAGCGCCTCTACGCGAGCATCCTCGAGCACGCCCGGCCGTGGTCCACGCTCCTATGGTGCGATGGCCACATCATGCTGTACGTCGGCCAACGCGACGGTCAGCCGATCATCCTGCACAGCCCGTGGGGCGTTCGGACCCGCCGCGACGGGCGCGAGGGCCGGCACGTCATCGGCCGCTGTTCGATCACCACGCTGACGCCCGGCGCCGAACTGCCCGACTGGGACCCCCACGCGTGCCTGGCGGCGAAGATCAAGGCGGTGGTGAGGCTCGACCGATAGGAAGAGGCGGCGGCGGACGCGATGCCCACGTCACTTCACCGGGCAGGTCGCCTTGACCTCCGTCTCGGCCGGGTCCATCGACGCCGGCTCGCGCCCCGGCGCCGCCAGCCCGCGACGCTCCAGGAGCGAACCCTCCAGCCGGTGCAGTTCCACCAGGTCCTTCAGGTACGTCGTCACGGCCTCGATCTCGGCGATCTGGCTGGCCAGCAGGTCGCGCTGCGTCTGGGCCACCAGCAGCGAGGTGCTCTTGCCCACCTTGAACTTCTCGGTCTCGGCCCGCACCTTCTCCTCCTGTAGTTTCCGCGTGACGGCCGTCGCCGCGATCTGCTCGCGGGCCCGCGTCACCTCGATGTACGCCGAGCGCACGTCCACCTCGACGAGTTGCGCCAGGTTGTTCACCGCCTCCAGCGACTGCTGCCGCGAGAGCACCGCGCGCCCGTACTGCGCCCGCGCGCCCCGGTTGGCCGGCGGGTACTCAAACCGCACCCCCGCCAGCACGTCGTAGTAGTCGCCGTCCCACGACCCCATCGACTTGCCGATCGCCTTGGCGTACCCGCTTCTGCCCACCGTCGCGAATGCGTCCAGCCGAGGCAGCAGGCCGTTCTCCGTCCGAACCACCTCCAACTCGTTCCGCTGCACCGCCAACCGCGCCTGGTTCAGGTCCGGGCGCATCCGCATCGCCACGGCCACGTGCTCCCGCACGTCGTCGAGCTTGACGGGCGGCTCGACGGGATGGTTGGCCAGCACGAGCGGGCGGTCCCACAACGTGCCGCCAGGGGGGTTCACCAGCCGCAGCAGCCGCAGGTTGAACTGCGCCAGCCGCGAGCGAGCATTGATGAGGTTCTCGCGCCGCAGGGCGACTTCGGCCTGGGCGGCGGCGAGTTCGGTCTCGGCCAGGCGCCCGATCTTGATCCGTTCGTGCGTCTCATTGAGCTGCTGCTCGGCCAGGGCAAGCGAGTTGATGAGGATCTCGATCTGCCGGGCGGCCAGCGCCACGTCCCAGTAGGCCTCCTCCACGCCGGCCACGAGCGATTCGGAGAACCCGCGCAGCTCGTACTGGCTGATCCGCGCGTCGATGCGGGCCTGGTTGAGCCGGGCGAGGTTCGCCCGCACGCTGGCGCCGCGCAGCAGCGCCTGCGTCGCGCTGAGCGACACGTGCGTGCTCGCCAGGTCGTCGCTGTACAACGAACTGTCCAGCAGGTCGACGTCGACGCCCGCGGCGAGGTTCGTGCCCGTCGGCAGCAACTGCGTGGCGCTCACCCCGCCGTGGACGCTGTCAGCGATCGTGTCGCCGTTGGGCAGCATGCGGCCCTTGGCCCGCCCGGCCGCGAGGTCGCCCGCAACCACGGGGTCGAACGCCGCCCGCTCCAGTTGCTCCTGCGTGCGGAAGATAGCCGGGTTGAGCCGCTCGACGGCCAGGGAGCGGTTGTGCTCCAGGCCCATCACGATCGCCCGCTGCACGGTGATGTGCAGCGGCCCCGTCTCGGCCGGGCCGCTGCTGGGCAGCGTGGTGGGCCCCGGCCGGGCGGCCGCCTCGCCGCCCGGCGCAGTCGTCGTCGCCTTGAACGCCGGGCCGACGAAGTCCGACTCGTGCGGCGTATCCGGGATGCAGGAGCACACGTTGACGCACGCCGCACACATCGCAATGGCCGCCGCCCGTCCTGATGATCCTATCCATCCCTTCACGGGGAACTCCTCTTGCGGAAACGCCACCGCCACAGATTGGTGGGTCGGTTGACTGGTTAACTGGTTATCTGGTGAACCGGTGAATGGGCGACCGGTTCCGTTTTTGAGGGCTGGCCACTTCAGGGGCCGGCTCTTCTCTTCCCGTCCTCCTCTGCGTCCTTTGCGTCCTCTGCGGTTGCCCATCCCCGGCGCCATTCAGGAAGATATCCACCGCGAACGCCAGGGCCTTCTCCAGCGTCTCCCAGTTCTCCAGGTCGCGAGCGCGAGTCCGCAACATGCCCAGCACGAAATTCGCCAGCACCTCCGCCGGCACGTCGCGGCGGATCTTCTTCGCGGCCACGCCTCGCTCCAGGATCGCCCCCACCGCGGCCACCAGCTTGTGCCTCTCCCGCAGCCACCGCGAGCGGATCGGTTCGCTCTCCCAGTGCATGCGGCCGTCCTCGGCCTGCACCATGCGCATCCACTGCCTCCGTCGCAGGAAGAAGCCCGTGATCTGCCTGCACACCTCCAGGAGTTGGCCCTCGAAGGGCCCCCGGTCCGGCACGTTTGCCTCCAGCAGGCTGCACAAGTCGTCGAAACCACGCGTGGCGATCTGGAAGAACAGGTCGTCCTTGCTCCTGAAGTAGCGATAGACGGTCCCCTTGCCGACGCGCGCTTCCCGCACCACGTCGTCCAGGGTGACCTCGTGATACCGGCGGCTGGTGAACAGCCGCTCTGCCGCCCGCATGATCTCGCAGCGCCGGTCTCGCTTGGGCATCTCGTCGGCTCCCGTGCCCGTGGGCAGTGGAAACGGAACTGACTGGTCAGTTCCATTATCTCTCGCGGCCGGAGGCGGCACAAGCGCGTGGCGCCTCGTTCGCGACCCGGCCGACAGGTTCATCGTGGCGGCCGCCCTCAAGCGCAGCCTGACCATCGTCACGCCCGACAGGTTCATTCCCCAGTACCCGGGCGTGAAGGTAATCTGGTAGACTCTCCGTCCATGCTGCCGCGCGACTACGTACTGGAACAGATGGCCCACCGTGAGACCTCGCCCGTGCCGTTCACCCTCTGGTTCAAGGACGAGGTCATCGAACGCCTCAACCGCCACTACGGCTCGGCCGAGTGGCGCAGCCGCCTGCCCGTTTACCAAAGCGGCTGCACGCCGCTGGCCTGGGATCGCCGCCAGCGGTTGCCCGACGGTCGGTACCGCGACGTCTACGGCACGATCTGGCGCGACGACCGCCTGGCCGACCACGTGGAGCGGCCCGCCCTCAGCGAGCCGATCCTGCGCCCGGGGGTGATCCCCGCCTTCGAAAGCCTGTACGACGCCGACCGCCTCGCCAAGTGCCGCCAGGACATGGAGACCTGCACGGCCTTCCGGCAGGCCACGGCCGCCAACCCCGGCCTGTTCGAGCGGACGTGGATGCTGCGCGGCTTCGAGGATGCCCTGACCGATCCGATATGGGAGCCGGCATTCTACGAGGAACTGCTCGACCGCCTGACCGAACTGCACGCCAGGTCGGTGGAGGTCTGCCTGACGCTCCCGGTGGACGCCGTCAACTTTGGCGACGACTGGGGCGACCAGAACGGCGTGACCATGGGACCGGAGCTGTGGCGGAAGTGGATGAAGCCCCGCTACGCGAAGCTGTACGGCATGGTGAAGGCGGCCGGCAAGCTCGTCACGCACCATTCCTGCGGCAGCGTGGCCGACATCCTGGGCGACCTGATCGACATCGGGTTGGACGCGATCAACCCGTTCCAGCCGGAGCCTCGCGGCATGAACCCCTACGAACTCAAGAAACGGTTCGGAAGCAACATCACGTTCTGGGGCGGCCTGGGCTCGCAGACGACCATCCCCTTCGGCACGCCCAAGAGCATTCGCGCCGAAGTCGGCCGCCTGTGCCGCGAAGTCGGCCGCGGCGGCGGCTTCCTCCTGGGGCCCGCGAAGGCCCTGCGCGAAGAGACGCCCACCGAGAACGCCCTGGCGGTCATCGATGCGTTCCTGGAGCAAAGGTGACGATGGTCAGGCCCGACGATCCCCATCCAAGCCCCGGCCCGACGCGTCTCTGAGTTCGTGAAAAACTTGGAATTCGACGTTCTGTCCGCATTCGACGCCTTCTGTCGCCCCTTCGGGGCGAAGGGGGAGGAAGGCCGCTCCTCATGCGATTCTTTCACAAGCTCTCTATCCAAGCCCCGGCCCGGCGTGGCCGGGGCATCTCCCTCCCCCCTGTGCGCATCAGGAACGACGCTTCCCGCGTTTCGACGGAAGGCGGGTGTTCCTCTCCTTCTTCTCCTCCGGTGCACGCACATCCAGGTCGCAGTCGATCAGTTCCACCGGCGGGAGGTCGCCGCGCGAGGCCGTGCCCAGCGGGCAATCGACAAGGCCGCCGCGGACGTTCCTCGCCCACAGGAAGTGCAGCGGCGCCGCATCGGCCGGCCAGGTCGTGCTGACGTCGCGCAGCACCAGGTTGCGGATGTTGCAGGCCGCCACGCACGCGCGAGCGCCCCGCGCCTCCGGCGAAAACGGCGAGAACTGCCCGCTGAACGCCTTCGCGGCCTGCTCGAAGCGGTCCTCGACGGCCGGGTAATCCATGTGGATGCCCGACAGGGAGATGTTCTCGAGCATCGCGCCGTCCTGGGCGGTCAGCAGGATGCGTGCGTCGCTGCGGACCAGCACGTCGCTGATGCGGACGTTGCGGACGACGCCGATGCCGCGGTCGCGCTCCGCCTCCGGGTAGTGCGACAGGTTGATGTGGATCGGGCACACCAGCGGCATGTCCGTGTGCGCGTCGATCACGATGTTGCTGAACGTCACGTCCTCGAACGTGCCGCCGGCCAGGTTGTACAGGCTGATGCCGCGCGAGCTGTTGTGCACCACGCAGTTGCTCATCGCGATGCGCCGCATCGTGCCCAGCGACTCGCTGGCCCCCAGCTTCAGGGCCGAGCAGTTCGTCTCGCACACGCAGTTGGTCACGAGGATCCGCTCGTTCACGCCGCCGTAGCTCTTCAGCACGATCGAGTCGTCGCCGCACACGATGTTGCAGTCGGAGACGATCACGTCACGGCTGTCGGTGATGTCCAGCCCGTCGGTGTTGGGTCCGATCAGGCTGTTGCGGATGTCCACGCCGCGGATGCGGACGTTGTCGCACTCGACCACGTGCACGGTCCAGCCGGGACTGTTGGCGATGACGAGCGAGTTCAGCCGCACGTTGCGGCAGCGGTGCAGCTCGATCATCGGGCTGGGGCGCCGCTCCTTCCGCGTGAAGAACGCGCATGTGGTGGGCGGGTCCCAGAACGCGGGCCCGCTGCCATCGATGGTCCCCGGCCCGGCCAGGCCAACGTCGCGGCAGCCGTCGGCCAGGATCAGGTGGTGCGGCTGATTGTCGACGTTGGCGCCCTTCTTCCGTTCGCGGCCCGTGGGCGGGTAGTCCTCGATGCGCGGCGAGCCGCGCAGCACGCCGCCGGCGGCGACCTGGAGCGTCACTCCGCTGCGCAGGTGCAGCGTGCCAGTGAGGAAATCGCCCGGCGGCACGAGCACCACGCCGCCGCCGGCGGCCCCGGCCGCGTCCAGCGCCTTCTGGATAGCCGCCGTGTTCAGCGTCTCGCCATCGCCGCGGGCGCCATGCGCCGTCACGTTCACGAGACCGTCCATGCTTCTACTTTTCCTTGCCCGCGCTCAGCGAAATCCAGAACGTCGTCGGCCTCTCGTCGCCCTTGGCGTTCTTTGTCACGCCCGTGCCGGCGCCCACCGTGCCGACGAGGATCCCCTCGGCCGTGGCGGTGTACGTGCCGGGCGTCACGCCGCCCTTGGCGACGGTGATCTGCACGCTGCCGCGGACTCGCTCGCCGGAGAAATCCAGGTCAGCCTTGTCCACCGTGCCGGTCAGGTCGGTGTGGTTGTTCCACACCTTGCCGCTGACGAACTTGCCGTCGGCGTACTGCATCGTCAGGAACGCCCGCCCGAACGCGCCGCCCTCGTACTTCAGCGTCAGGCCGCTCATCGACCTCAGGTCCGGCTTGCGGTCGAGGTTGCCTTCCACGGTGCCCTTGACGTCCTTGCCGCCGAACTTGCCGACGACCGTGCCGCTGACGATCTCGCCGTCGGCAATCTTCGCATCCAGTTCGTAGCTGCACGGGATCGGCTTGCGGTCCTTGGGGATCCACCCGTCCGGTTGCAGCGTGATGCCCATCTTCCCCGCCAGGCGCCCGGCCTCGACCTTCAGGCCCTCCAGGTTCACGGTGTGGATGGCGTTATTGTAGTTGGGCGAGGTGGCGAACCCGCCGAAGACCCTCCCGTCGCGCACCGTCACGTACAGGTCGAAGTTGTTGTACGGCTCGATCGCGCCCAGCAGCGACAGACGGCACAGCGCCTCGGCCGGATCGGCCGCGCCGAACGCCACCGTGCCCGTGTAGAGCCCCGGCTCGTCCATCGCCTTGCCCGCCCGCGTGATCTTCATCGAGCCCGAGACGGCCCCGGCGATCACCATGCCGTCGAGGTCGAACATGAACGTTACCGGCTCGTCGGACTTGCCCTGGCCGCGTACGACGGCCTCGAGCCGCCCGGTCAGCCGCGGGCCATCCAACTTCAGCTCGTGCCTGGCGACGCAGATCGTGGCACTCGTATCGGTCATGCTCCCGCGAGGCAGGACCCGCGCCGCGAAGCTGCGGGCGTCCTTCAGCGACAGCGTCATGCCCACCCGCGCATGACCGGGCTTCGCCTTGCCTTCGAAGACCATGGCGTTTTCGCAGTGCAGCGTGAGGCGCTGGACGGCCTTGGCGTCGGCGGGAGCGGAAGCGGCGCCGGTCAACTTGCCGTTGCGGCCCCCGCCGGCAGGTCGCTCAAGGACGGCGGCAAGCTCGCGGGCGCCGGTCAGCTTGCCGCCCAGCGCCTCGTCGCCGGTGAGCTTGTACGTGCCGGCCAGCGTCTTGCCGTCGGCCGACGCAGCCGCTTCCACCGCGGCCGTCAGTTCCAGCGCCTTGCCGCTCTTGGGCACCCAGCCGTCGAAGGGGATTGTGATGGCGAACGTGCCGACGAGCTTCCCGCCGGCGAACGTCACGTCGCGCGCGACCACCTTGTGGGGCATGCCGTTGAACTTGCGCGCCTGGCTGAACGTGGCGACGGCCTGGCCGCCTCGCCAGGCGATGAACAACTCCACGTCGCGGCCCTCGCCGAGCGCGTCGCTCAGCACGAGCTTCATGTCGGTGTCGGCCGCAACGGTTGCCGAGAACGATGCCGCCAGCGTCAGTGCGATACTTGCTGCCATCATTGAGGGGTCCCTTTCATCTTGTTCAGGCATTAAACTCCGTAGACACCCCAAGGGCGAGAGCGGAATGCGCGGAATTGTTGCGGAGTGAGGAAAGGAGATCCCGCTACAATCTCACGCAATGGAACGTCCTGAAAGCTGCATCGAGCTAGCGGGTGGAAGTCCCGCCACGGTAAGCGCCGTAGCGCCGTGTAGCAGGCCCCGGGCGGCAGGGGCGACCCTGTCGTTTGAGTGGGGCGTCAAAAGCCCTCCGGTGGTTGTA
>CAYWTX010000246.1:0-13139 GCA_964461295.1 uncultured Planctomycetaceae bacterium
CCCGCGGAGGAGCCGGCGCATGTCTTTCCCATCCTTGATGGGCTTTACGTGAGCGCCGACCCGCCGGCCTGCCTGGGGCAAGGGAACGTCTATCGCCTGAGCGTCTACCACAGCTATCCCACCCCGCTGCATCGCTTTCGCATCGCCGGCACACACGCGGAACTGGCGATTCGGGTCGAGCCGCGGGAAGTGCCTTCGCTTCCGATCAGCCAGATGGTGGAATTCGCCATTCACGTGACGCCGCTGCCCAGTGCCCGTCTGACGGGCGACCGCGTCGCCGTGCCGCTGTCGTTCGCCGCCGACGAGCTGGCGTCGGACAAAACCTGGCCGCTGGCGATTCCCTTGACGCCCGCGGCGGAGCGGGAACTGCGCGACGCCGACGCCGTGGCCATCGGCGCCGTGCAGGTTCGCGTGCGCTGGTGGGCCGGGTGGGAAACCTGGGCGTACGCGGCCGGCTCCGTCGGCATCCTGGCAGCCCTGGCGTGGCGGTGGTGGAGCCGGCGGCGCCGGCGGGCCGCGCGGCCGCGCCTCCCTGCGTCCCCTTGACCTGGTGGCACAGCTTCTCAAGCTGTGCAGCACAGGTCGGAGACCTGTGCCACCTGATTTCACGACGGTGCATAAGGATCGCTGATCGCATGTTTCTCGATGACCTCACGACCGGGCTGTTGCTGGGGCTTTCCAGCGGCGTCTATTGTCTCGGCGGCTGCGCGCTGGCGATGGCGCCGCACCTGGCCGGCGGGCCGAGTTGCGGCATCGGCGCGGGGCTCCGGAAGATGGTCGAGTTCTCGGCCGGACGACTGATCACCTACCTGGTTGCGGGCACGCTGCTGTTCTGGGCGGGCCAGGCCCTGCTGATGAGCCGCGGCGCGCGGATCGCCATCGGAGCGACGGTCCTGGTGCTTGCGGTCCTCCTGCTGCTGCAAGGCGTGGCCAGGAGTTTCCCCGCCGTGCCCCGCTGCGCGCGGCTGGGCGAGACGGCGTGGCTGCGGAGGTACCCGTTCCTGGCCGGCATGTTCTCAGCCGCGCAGCTTTGTCCCCCGCTGCTGCTGTGCCTGGCGCGGGCGGCCGGCGCGGGAGGTGTGCTGGAAGCGACCGCGTCGACGTCCGGCTTCTTCCTGGGCACGATGGCGGTGAGCATGCCCTTGGCCTTGGCGGCCGCGGGCGGGAAATGGCCGGCGGTTCGGGCGACGGCGGCCGTGGCGTCGCTGTTCTGCGGGCTCTGGTTCGCCGCGGTCGGAGTAGCGGCGATCCTCGGATGAGCGACGGGCGCACGGACAGGCTGAAAGAGAAGTTCCGCATGGGAGCCAAGCGATTCACATTGTGGCGACGGGTAGTCCAGGCCGTATGCTTTGCGGTCATTCTCTACGGCGTGTTCCTCTGGGAGAAGCCCGTCGCAACGCCTCTGCCGAAGATCGAGGCCGGCACGCCGCGGACCTCGCTCTACCCGCGCGACCGCGCCCTTTGGGTTTCGGGCGCCGACACGGTCCTCGAGATGTATCCGCCCACGCTGGCCTGCCGCTTCATCGCCAAGGGAGGGGTCTTCAAGGCGTGCGCCCTGCACATGATGAGCGAGAACCTTACCTGGCTGAGCGATCTCAAGAACGTGCTTCCGCACCTGTTCCTCTTCCTGCTGTTGTCATTCCTGTTCGCCCGGTACTGGTGCGGATGGGTGTGCCCGCTGGGCGCGATCACCGATTCACTGAACGGCGTGCGCAAGGCGCTGCGGATTCCCGGCTGGCAGGTCGGTCCGCGAACCGACACCTTTCTCCGCGGCCTGCGCCACTTCCTGCTCTGGGGTTCGCTGGCCGTGTCGCTCCTGATCGCGCTGCCGGCGTTCGGCCTCAAAGGCGTCAACGACAGCCTCTTCCTGGCCTACTGCCAGATGTGTCCCGCGCGGATCATCTACCCCGTGCTGGGCGGCGTCAGCCCGTGCCTCTATGACGTGACGAACTCGATGACGATCTTCCTCACCATGCTGAGCGGCGCTTCGCTGCTGTTCTTCCTGATGGGCTTCTTCGTGCCGCGGCTATGGTGCCGGGTGTGCGCGATTGGCGCCCTGGTCTCGTACTTCAACCGCGGCGGCGCGGCGTGGATCAGGAAGGACGCCGGCAAATGCACCTTCTGCGGCGCCTGCCGCCGCTGCTGCCCCATGGACATCGAGATGGTCTACCGCGAACGCCAGCGGCCTGACGTTACGGACCCGGCGTGCGTCTATTGCCTCCGCTGCGTCGAGGAGTGCCCGGAGAAGCAATGCCTGGAAGCGAAGCTTCTCGGCCGGACCGTGGCGGAGTCGTGATGGACGCACAGGAACTCTCAAACTGCCTGTCGTACTTCCGCGAGGTGCTCGTGACACGCCGGGCCGAGCGGGAACTCGTCGATTTCGACGGCCCGGTGGTGGGCACGTACTGCAACTTCGTCCCCGAGGAGTTGGTCTGGGCGGCCGGCGGGCGAACCATTCGCCTCTGCGGCGGCAGCGCGCAATGGGAGGCGGCGGGCGAGGAGTTCCTGGCTCGCGACATCTGCCCGGCCGTCAAGGCGGCGGCGGCGCTGCCGAAGATGGACCCAGAGCTCTGGGATCGCCTGGACCTGCTGGTCGTCCCCGCCAGTTGCGATGCCAAGAGAAAGCTGGCCGACACGTTCCGCCGCCGCAAGGCCGTCCACGTGATGGACGTGCCCGCCGTCAGGGATTCCGATTCCGCCCGCCACTATTGGCTGGGCGAGGTCCAGCGGCTGGCCGAACGCATCGAACAGGTCTTCGGCCGGAAGATCACCCGCGTGAGCCTGGGCCGGGCCGTCCGGCTTTCGATGCGGCGCGAGTCTGTCTTCCGCGCGCTGGTGGACCTGCGGCACGGGGCCGGCGACGACGGCTCGCTTCTGACGGGCGAGCAATTCCAGTTCGCCGCGGGCGCCTCGTTCGCCGATGAGCCGTCGCGCTACGCGGACCGGCTGGCCACATTGGTCGAGGCCCTTCAGGCGGCCCGGCGCGCCGGCTTCTGTGCGGCCCAGCCTGGGGCCATTCGCGTCATGCTCGCCGGGGCGCCCCTGATCCACCCCAACTACAAACTGCTGCGGATCATCGAGGAAGCCGGCGCCGTGGTGGTGGCCGACGACTCGTGTGCCGGAACACATCGCCTCCATCAGCACCTGGCGCCTCGCGACTGGTCGGGCCGCGAGTTGCTCAAGGCCCTGGCCGACAAGACTCTCCTGCCCAGCCTGTGCCCATGCTTCGCTTCCTCAGAGGACCGCATGGTGAGGATCCGCGAACTGATCCGCGCCTCCCGGGCCGGCGGCGTCATCTACCACCAGCTCCGCAACTGCGCCCTGTTTGCCGCCGAAAGCGAGATCCTGCGGCGCGAACTCCAGCCGGAGGCCGTCCCCTTGTTGGTCGTCAACACCGATTACGGACCTGGCGATACCGAATACCTGCGGACCCGCGTCCAGGCCTTCCTGGAGATGCTGGCTGCGATGGGGCCGGCCTTGCCGTAGGTGCCAACTGGCCTTGCCCGCTCTTGCCGTTCCTCGGCGTGGGCAGCGCGAAACGGCCAGGCCACAGCGGGCGACGCGACATTTCGCGCGGGCGCGAGCCGCTTCGACACGCACGGCGCGCGAAGGAACATGCCCAGGTCGGTCGGGCGACGCCGCACAACTCGCGTATCGGCGCGTGGGACGGGCAACGCTCGACGAAGCCGGCGAGCGGCCCGAGAGCGGGCGCGATGGCGCGCAGCCCTCCGGTGGAGGCAGGCAGGGCCCTTGCCGGTGCGGCGGGGGCAACGGATAATCGGCGGCTCCCGAGCCGTGGGACCGGCCAATGAGATCTACCCGCTGAAGCGGGCGGGCCGTCGGCAATCGCAATGGCTCCGAAGCAGGAGAGAAACAATGCCCCTGATGTCCACGTGCGTGGCGCGGCTGGGAAGCCGCTACAGCATCATCCTTGACCCCGTCCGCAGACAGATCCACTACGGGGCGCTGGGCCTGATGCGCCAGTGCGTCGGCGAACTGGTGGCCGGGATCGACGATCAGGCCGGCACGTTCACCGTGCTGCCGCTGAGCAAGGCCGGCGGCGACTTCCACAACTGCGACCAGCAGCAGACGATGACGTCGGTGGTGTACGAGGCCAACTGCCTCAAGATCGGCGTGCGGATGCGGATGACCATCACGGCGCCGTTCTGGCCGCGGGACGAGCGGACGAGCCTGGTGCCGGCGTACATCGTGCGAATCAAGGTGAGCAGGCCCGGGCGCGTGCGGTGGGAGAAGATAGCCTCCGACGCTCGCCGCAAGGGCGTCGTGCGGCTGGGGATCAAGCTGCCCGGCGTCGAGGCGAAACAGGCTTCTGGCCGCGTTCGCATGGACTACCCGGTTTCCGTTGGCGGGCGGATGTCCACGGGCGAGGGCGCGGGGCAGCAGGAGTATGGCGGCGGGCGGCACGTGCCGACCGACGGCGCGAGCACGGACAGGATCGTCCCGCTGGACAGCGGCTGGAGCGTCGTGGACGGCATGCTCGAAGTGCCGTTCGACCTCAGCGGCGAGGTGCCCGAGCAGGAGTTCGCCGCCGCGATGCTCTGCTGGTGCGGCGATGGGCTGTTCGAGCGGTTCGGCAAGCCGATGCGGCTGAAGTACACGTCGATGTGGAAGGGGCCGGAAGAGGTGGCGGAGTTTGTCCGCGGCAACTGGCGGCAACTTGTCGCAAAGAGTGAGCGATTCGACCGACTGATATCGGGCAGTTCGCTGCCGGCCGCGGCGGCGGACCTGACGGCCCAGAGCTTTCAGAGCTACCTGATGTGCACGCTGTGGTGCGTGGGGGAGCAGCCGAGGGAGTGGTTCAGCGTGTGGGAAGGCTCCTGCTGGTTCAACAGCACGGTGGACGTGACGTACAACGAGGCGATGTTCTACTTCTCGTGCTGGCCGGAACTGCTGGAGATGCTCTTCGAGGAGTGGGCGCAGCACGCGAACGATTACGCCGAGGAGCGGCGGCGCCGGGCCATCAAGAGCGACGACCACGAACCGCTGACGGAGTTCCCCGGCGCGATCATGCAGCACGACATGGGCGCCGGCTGGACCGCCAACGGCCAAAGCTACCACCACATGATGCCGGTGGAGGAGAACTCCAACTTCCTGCTGATGCTGTACGCCCACGGCGTGTGGTGGGGCAAGCAGGAGTTGTTCAGGAAGTACGCCAGGCTCAGCCGTAGCCTGGCCGAGTACCTGTTCTGGACCGACTCGACGGGCAACGGCTTCCCCGACCGCGGCACGGCCAACACCATCGACGACGCCACCCCGGCCGTGCAGTATGGGCGCGACAACGTCTACCTGGGCATCAAGCGGCTGGCGGCGCTTCACGCTGCTGGACGCATGGCCGAGCAAACGGGCGACGCGGACCTGGCGGCTCGCTGCGCGAAGGAAGTCCGTAGGGCGGTGAAGACGCTGAACGCCGGCTGGCTGGGCGACCACTGGGGCGTGTGCCTCGACAAGTCGGCCGTCGGATTGATCGACTGCTGGACGAAGAAACCCCTGGACTACAAGGTGCTGCCCGGCTGGGACGCCTACAGCCTGTACACGACCAACGGGCTGCTGATGCTGATGATGATCGACGACCTGCCGCCGGGGCTGGATCGCCGCAAGCTGCGCAGCGACGTGGTGAACGCCGCGGCCGCGAGCATGACCACCTACGGCTGCGGGCACAGTTCGATGGACAAGGAGAACATGTGGGTCTCAATGAACGTCTGGCGCGACTGTGCGGCGGGGTACCTCGGCATCGACATGCTGGTCAACTGCGAGCGGTACTGGAACCAGCAGGTGTACGGCAACGGGATCGGGTCGGAGAAGCCCAACTGCTTCACCGAGACGAGCCTGACGAACAACCTGGTGTGGTATCCGCGCGGAGCGGCGACGTTCGGGCTGCTGCTGTCCACCTCTGGACTGGCGAAGAAGGGCGAGTCGGCGGCGGTGTCGCCGATCGCGACGGGCACATGGCCGCTGCTGCCGCTGGCAGACTGGAAGCGGGGCAAGGTGCCGACTGTGGAGATTGACGCGGCCCAGGAGACCGGCGAGGTGAGGGTTCCGGGGGCACAGGAACAGGGCAGGAAGCGCCCTGCCGCGGGCCCGAGGCAGGCGCAACGCGGTACGAAGAGCAGGAAAGGGCGGAAGTAGGGCGATTGTATTACGGTATGGCCGCAAGAAACCTGAGATGTGCTCTGGTTTTCTTCAGCCTCAAGCATAACTCAAGCCATTCGAGTTGGTTATGCTCACGCAAGCAAAACGAGAAAAACTGGAAATTGCCTTGGCCCTATCGGGCTGCGAAGCTATATTGGTAATAGAGCGAGCGAGAGGGATCTCCCTCCCAAATGGGTCCCTCCGGCCGGCAGGGCTTCTGTCCTCCTTTCCCCTGCCGGCCGATTTTTTTTGCGGGGAAGACACCCCGAGCACGCGGGGCCGGGGCTTGGAGGGGAGACAGAGGCAGAAAGTTTGAGGCGTTCGAGTTCAACGCCGTCTAAGGGGGATACAGGTCCAGTGCGCTATTGTCCGCAGTTGCAGAGGGCGGATTCGGGGTCCAGGCCGCTGGCCTTCCAAGTGTCGGCGAACTCCTCGCACAGGCCGATCGGGCAGGCGTCGCCCAGGATGCCGATCACCTCGCGATACATCGCCGCTCGCGTGCCGGCGGGGTAGCGGGCGAGCGCCTTGGGGTCCTCGGGCACTTCCAAGGCCGCGAACAACCCGTGGTTCACCCGCTGCCGGAGGTTTCGCTCGGCCCGTAGCGTGCCGAGAGTGATCCGCTCGGACCTCAGGTCCCGCACCTGCCGGGCGATCCAGCGGTAGTCGTAGCCGAGGATCATCGGGTCGATGCGCATCCGAAGCCGCCAGCCCGCCTTGCGGACCTGCCGCGCCGCTTCGAGCCGGTCGGCCACTGCCGCGGCGCCCTGCTCGTGCTCCTCGGCCGCCTGGGGCGCGTTGACGCTGAAGGAAACAATCACGTTGCGGCAGGGCTTCAGATCCAGCAGCGGCCTGCAGAGGCTGACGCCGCCCTTGGTGAGAAGCAGCAGTGCGTGGGGGCGCCCCTTGGCCTCCGCTTGCGCGCGGAACAACCCGACCAGTCGTGCCACGGCCGGGCGGAGCTTCTCGAACGTGAGGCTGTCGGAGAGGTTGCCGGTGTTCAGCACGTACGACTCGAGGTCGTCCTGGGCGATCCATCTGGCGGCGTCGGCCAGCATGTCTTCCACGTTGGAGAACGCCAGAGGCTGCTCGCCGAGCTTCCAGAGGGAGCTCTTGAGATAGCAGTAGTCGCAGAGCGGCTTGAACAGGCAGCCGTTGGCGTGGGCGAGGATGAAGAAGTTCGGGCAGACGGTCTTCGCGGGCGTGGTTCGCAGGATCTCGATGAACTTCGTCTTGCGGGGGCGAAGCTTGCACTTGTTGTTGTTGCGCCTGAGGGCCATAGCAGGAGATTAACCGCAACGGACGCAAAGAATGCAAAGAACGCAAAGGTTTCCTTCTGGAGACTTCCGTCTTTGCGGACTTTGTGTCCTTTGCGGTTGGTTTCGTATTCCCGGGTTCAGAGCGTTATCGATTCGCCCGGGCGCAGAACGACCAGGTTGTCGGGCACGTCAGTGCATCCGCAGGAGTCGCTCAGGAACGTGCCGGCCTCGTGCTCGCGGAGCTCCTCCTCGGTCAGGTGCATGAGGAACCATCGCGTGGCGCCCGTGGCGCGGACGAAGTCGGCCCAGCCCGAGCCGCGCCACGGCGCGATGAGCAGGGCATCGAGCGGGCGCAGGGCGGCGCCGTCGAGGCAGGCGGTGCGCTCGTTGTCGCCGTCGTGGAAGAGGCGGAAGCCGGGCAACTGGACAAGGTAGGAGTTGTGGTCCCTGGAGTGCGCAGTGCGGAATGCCTGGACGCGGATGGGCCCGACGTTGGCGGTCGTGGGGGCCGCGAAGCGACCTCTCGGCGGCGGGGTCGGCTCCAGTTCGATCAGGCGGCCGGGCGGCACGCGGCCCTCCAGGGCGCGGCAGACACTGCGCGGGCCCGCGACGACGGCCCCGGCGCCAGCGGCGGCGGCCTGGACGCCGTCGCGGTCGAAGTGGTCCCAGTGCGCGTGGGTGACGAGGATGAGGTCGGCGGCGAGATGCCCCGGCCACGCCGGGCCGGGGCTTGGACAGGATGGATCGACGTTCCTGGGGTGCGGGCCTTGATCGCAGGCGCCGAACCGACCCACGGAAAGGGAGTGTAGAAGGCATCGATGAAGACTCCCGCGCCGCCGGCGGCGACGTGGAAACCTTCGTTTCCGATCAACGTGAGGGTCGCGCTCATGCGACGGGAGTGTCGAGTGTCAAGTGTCAAGAGGCGGGAGAATCGTCGCCGTTAGCGGGCGAGCTTGCTCGCCGCGCGTGTTGAGTTGATGGCGGGGGGCGCAGACGCGGCGAGATGTTCGCGAGTCGCAAGGCATTCGGCACTTGACACCCGGCACCCGACACTCGACACTCCCCCGCGTGGCCAAGAAAGCACCGACAGCCAAGGAACGTGTCCTGCACCGGCTGGCAAAGCAGCACGGCACGCCGATGTGCGCCATCAGCCGCTCGGCGCTGCGGCGGCAGGTGAACCGCTTCCGCGCCGAGCTGCCGCGGGTCGAGCCGTTCTACGCCATCAAGGCCAACCCGCACGGCGACGTGCTCAAGACGCTCGCCGCGGCCGGAACAGGCTTCGACGCCGCCAGCGTCGCCGAGATCGACGCGGCGCTCGCGGCCGGGGCGAAGCCCGAGCGCATCATCTACGCCAACACGATCAAGCCGCCCGAGAGCATTGTGGCGGCCATGGAGCGTGGCGTGGATTTGATGACGTTCGACAGCGAGTACGAGTTGGACAAGATCGCCGAGCACGGTCCGGGCGCTCGCGTCTTGGCGCGGGTGAAGGTGCCCAACGTGGGCTCCGTCGTCGAGTTGAGCCTGAAGTTCGGCGCCGAGCCTGCCGACGCGATCGACCTGCTGATCAAGGCGTACAAGCTGGGCCTGCGGCCGACGGGCATGAGCTTTCACGTGGGCAGCCAGTGCACGCACCTGGAAAACTACATGCAGGCGCTGGAGTTGGCGGCGATCATTTTCCACGACGCCCGGCTCAAGCAGCTTCCGCTGGATGTGCTGGACATCGGGGGCGGCTTCCCGATCCAGCACTTCGACAGCGACGAGGATTACTTCGGCTCGATGGCGGGCGTGATCCGCGGCGAGTTGGACCGGCTGATCGACAAGTCCGTGCGCGTGATCGCCGAGCCGGGACGTTTCCTGGCCGGCCCGGCGGCGACGCTGGTCATGGGCGTGATCGGCAAGGCCATCCGCGAGAACAAGCACTGGTACTACCTGGACGACGGCGTGTACGGCTCGCTGAGCGGGATGATCTTCGACCACGCGAAGTACCAGTTCAAGGTGACGCGGGGCGGGCGGACGCAGATTTCCACGCTGGCCGGGCCCACTTGCGACAGCCTGGACATCATCGCGCGCGGCGAGCAGATGCCCGAGCTGGAACTGGGCGACATCGTCTACGTGGAAAACGTCGGCGCCTACAGCACGGCCAGCGCGACGAGCTTCAACGGGATCCCGCCGGCGAAGATCGTATTCGTTCCGTAGGTCCTGCCGCGAGGGTGGCAGAGAGACCACGAATTGCCCGAATGAAGACGAATGACACGAAGGGAGGGAGATTGGATATCTTCTTCGTGCAATTCGTTCTCATTCGTGTGATTCGTGGCCTCTCTCACGCGAGCGCAGGAAAGACTATCAGACCCAAGAAGGACCAGCGAAGATGAAGCGAAACCACCGCACGCGAGAAGACATCAGCGAGCTGCCGGACTGGATGAAGCAGAAGAAATGCCCGCACAAGAACCAGTACCTCTCCGGGCGGCGGATCATGCCTAAGGGCATCACCGGCCGCGAGAGGCTCGTCGACCTGATCGAGAACTCGTTCCTGGCGTACAACGGCGCGCGCCTGCGCGAGGGCATCGATCTGTTCACCAGGAAGATGCTCGAACCGGACGTGACGATCGGCATGAGCTTCGCGGGCGCCCTCACGCCGGCCGGGCTGGGCTGCTCGTGCATGGTGCCGCTGATCAAGGCGGGTTTCGTGGACTGGATGGTCGCCACCGGCGCCAACCTGTACCACGACCTGCATTTCGCGTTCAACATGCCGCTGCACGTGGGCAGCCACCTCGTCGACGACGCCGACCTGCGGAACAACGACGTCGTCCGCATCTACGACGTGCTGCTGGGCTACACCGACTGCCTCATGGCCACCGACGAAATCCTGCGCGGCATCCTGGTTCAGCCGGAGTTCCAGAAGGAGATGGGCACGGGCGAACTGCACTGGCTGATCGGCAAGTACGCGGCGGAGTGGGAGCGAAAGAGCGGGCTGAAGGACGTGTCGGTGCTGGCGGCGGCATACCGGGCGGGCGTGCCGGTGTATACGAGTTCGCCGGGCGACTCGACGATCGGGATGAACATCGCCGGCGTGGAACTTCGCGGCAACAGGCTGCGGATCAACCCGTCGATCGACGTGAACGAGACGACCAGCTTCGTGCTGGGCGCCAAACGCGGCGGCGGCAAGAGCGCCGTGATGCTGTGGGGCGGCGGCAGCCCGAAGAACTTCATGCTCCAGACCGAGCCACAGATCCAGGAAGTGCTCCGCATCAAGGAAGTGGGGCAGGACTACTTCTTCCAGGTGACCGACGCCCGGCCGGACACGGGCGGGCTGAGCGGCGCGACGCCTCACGAGGCGGTGAGCTGGGGGAAGGTGGACCCCAACCGCCTGCCGGACGCGGTGGTCTGCTACGCGGACACGACGATCGCCATGCCGCTGTTGACCCAGTGCGCCCTGGCGACGCACAAGAAACGCCCGCTGCGAAGGCTGTACGACCGCCGGGCGGAACTGATGGAATCCCTCGTGCGGGAGTACTTCGCGCACAACAAGTAACCCGCGGGCTTTGCCCGCGGGGATAGGACTTATGGGACGCAACAGGACGTATGCACGACGGGGTATACGTCCCATGCGTCTTATGGGTCCTATTCTCCGCGGCCACGGGCCGCGGGTCACTTGTGGAACAGCACGAACTGGTTGGCGTTGTTCGGGTTCCGGGCCTGTGCGTCGGCCCAGTAGTAGGTCTCGACGCTGCCGCTGGCCATGATGAAGCCGCCGCGGCCGACGTTCCGGCCGGCGGAGTCGAGCCTCCTGGCGTGCACGCCGCTCCAGAGGCTCCCGTCGTTGGTGGCGACCATCGCCTCGATGATGGCTGGATCGGGCGTGGCGTCGGTGCAGTGGCCGACCAGGGCCGTTCGGTGGGTGTCGGTGATGTTGTGGACGTTGACGCATCTGTCGATCTGGGTAAGGGTGTCGTTGAAGCCGTAGTTGGTCCGGATGACGCTGACATCGGCCCTGGAGGCGATGGTCTGGCAGACGTACAGGCGGGGGCTCTTCGTGCCGTAGTTGAACACCTTGTTGGCCCACCAGCGTTTCGCGCCCCCGGCCGTCGCCTCTCTCCCGCCGGGCAGGACGTCGTCGATGGTGATCTCGGGGTAGTTGGTCGCGCCGGTATCGTTGCCCGGCAGCAAGTCGCGGTTGGCGGCGAGGTACCCCATGATCGCCTGCGACACGAGCTTGAGGTTGTTGCCGCACTCCGCTTCGCGGGCAAGTTCCATCACTCGCCCGTAGGTCGGCACGAGGATCCCCACCAGCGTGCCGATAATCCCCACCACGACAAGCAATTCGACCAACGTGAAACCACGCTTTGCGGTCATGACCGGCATCCTTTCTTGTGCGATTCCATGGATGCCGCTACAGCGGCACTTCTTCCATGCACATCGTAGCGGTCGCGGGGGCGGGCGTCCAGTGGAGGAAGGCTGTCGGGAGCAGGAAGGGCGACAACGATGGACACGGACGAAGGCAGACAGGACGCCATCGGCGTTCATCTGTGTTCATCGCTGTTGCCATCGCGGCGGTGGGCGACAGAAAGGGCCGCCCGGGAGGCGGCCCTTCCAAATGCCCGTCCGTGGCCGGTCCGAAGAACCGTATCAGGCCACGATCTGCTTGATGCGCACGGCGATGTACTGCTGACGATGCCCGGTCTTGCGGCGGTAGCCCTTGCGGCGGCGCATCTTGAACGACTGCACCTTGGGGCCCTTGGCATCGGCGTCGACAATATCCGCCACGACCTTGGCGCCGGCCACCAGGGGCGTGCCGACCTTCACGTCGCCATCGCCGCTGACCAGCAGCACCCGGTCGAATTCCACTTGCTGGGCGCCTTCGGCCAGATCGCGCAAGTCCACGCTCAACTCGTCGCCTTCGCTCACTCGGAACTGCTGCCCGCTGTCCTCAATCACTGCGTACACTTACGATCTCCTTGCCATACCGGGAAACCATCCATTATGCCCTCCTCCGCGGCGAAGTCAAGACCCCGCTCGTGACGTTTTTCGCCCGGCCCCCCCCTGTCTCCCTTCGCGACCGGCGCGGCGGGCCGCTTGCGGCGCCCGGCCGCTAGTCGTCCGCGTGAGGCGCCAGGTTGTCCGGGTTCCACAGCCTGCGGTTGGCAACCGGGTCGATCTGCGACAAGCCCGCCGTCCGGACGCTTCCGTCCGCCAACAACATGTTCACGCGGCCAAGGTGGCGCAGGCTATTGAGCAACTGCTGGCGGACCCTGGCCGGGTCGTCGGGATCGGCGGCCAGGGTCGCCCCGTCGGCCTCGTAGTCCATCAGCACCAGCACCGGCGAGCCGTAACTGTACCGGTGCGCGAAGCTGTTGATGCCGTAGCTGGAGGTTCCGGAAACACCAGCCCCAAGATTGATGGTCTTGCCGACGTTGGGTTTCATCTGCGTGTGCATCTTGTTGGTGGGGTCGGGGCCGAATGCGGGCTTGTTGTCGATCCAGAGCTGGTTGTCGCCGCCGCAGTTGCAGGAGATAATCTCTATGGTGCCGCTCACTGGGTAGATGCGAACCCACCCGTCGTTGTGCTTGCTCGGGTCCCAGAAGTTCCACGAATACGTGGTGATCTTCCCGGCTTCCTCAAAGACGTACTCGACGTAATTGCCCTTGGGGTCGGTTCCGGACCGGCTGAGGACGTACTCGTTGACCACGGACCCTTCGAGCGGGATCTGCACGCCGCCGCCGTAGGTGCTGCGAT
>CAYWTX010000247.1:0-3748 GCA_964461295.1 uncultured Planctomycetaceae bacterium
CGACGGGCACGTCAGCTTCGAACTCGCCCTGCCGCCGACCGGCTCGCTCATCGTGACGTTCGGCCTGCCGCTCAAGGGCGCGCCCAAGGCGGCCGCCCAACCCAAGGTGACCGGCCAGACGCTGCTCGCCGGGCCCTTCGAGATCGAACTGGCCGAGGCCAACGCCATGCCGCTGGACTACTGCTCTTGGGCCGCCGACGGAGAAGCCTGGTCCGACGAGGTGCATTCGCTCAAGGCCGACAAGTCCATCCGCGCCCGCTTTGGCCTGGGCACGCGCCTGGGCGGCGAGCACCAGCCGTGGTACCTCTACGCGATGGGCACGGTGGACAACGCCCCGCGCGGCGTCTTCCGCATCCGGCGCACGTTCCACGTCACCGACCTGCCCGGCAAGTGCCTGCTCGCCATCGAGCGTCCCGAAGACTTCCAAATCACGCTCAACGGCAAGCCCGTCGGGCCGGCCACCGGCTCATGGATCGACGAAGACATCCGCACCATCGACGTGACGGGCCTGCTCGTGGCCGGGGCTAACGAACTGATGTTGACGTTCGACTACCGCCCGGACATGGAACTCGAGGACGTCTACCTCGTGGGCGACTTCGGCGTGCGGACCTCGGACGGCGCCACGGCCCGCCCGGGCAACGTGACGATGGTCAAGCGGCCGGCCCGGCTTTCGCTGGGCTCATGGGTGGGCCAGGGGCTGCTGTTCTTCCCCGGCGCGGTGAAGTACAAGCTGAAGGTCACCAGGCCCGCCGGCGCCGGTCGCGTTCGCGTGCGCCTGCCGGGCATTCGCTGCACGTGCGCCGTGGTCCATGCGGGCGACAAGCAGTTCCTGCTGCCATGGGCGCCGTTCGAGGCCGACATCACCGATGCCCTTGCCCCCGGCGAGAACACCATCGCCGTCGAAGTGATCGGCGGGCGAAAGAACACACTCGGCCCGCTGCACACTCCGTGGATCCAGTGGACGGGCCCCGGCCAGTTCGACCCGGACAACAAGGACTGGACCCCCAATTACCTGCTGAACGACCACGGGCTCATGGAACCGGCGGTCATCGAAACAACGGAGTAGGCGTGTACGCTGTCGGCAGCAAGAGACCACGAATTACACGAAGAAAAACGAGTTACACGAAAAGAGGAGAATGGGTCCACAGATCTTGCAGATCAGGAGAAGAGACGTTCTTTCGCCATCTTTCTCCATCTGTACTGCTGATGATGCTTTCCTTCGCAGGCGAACAGGATTCTCAGCGCAAAGTACGCAAAGTACGCAGAGAAAAGAGGTTGTAATGAACTTCTCTCTGCGGCCTCCGCGCCCTCTGCGATGAAGGCGCATGTCCCTTTGGTTGCGGCCGCCGGCCGCGCTGGGCAATCTGTGGACCCTTTGTTCTTCGTCTACTTCGTTCTCCATTCGCGCAATTCGTGATCTTCCTGGTCTGGCAGCGGCAGGACCTTCGGAGACGAACTATGCTGCCCCCGCTCGCCTCGCTTCGCAACGTGCTGGAGACGACTATCAACGACAAGTGCCGCCAGGGCCATGCCGTCGAGGGCCTGCGGCAGGAGCTTGCCGACCTGCCTGCCGGCTACGACGCTTACGAGGCGTTCGCGCGAAAGCTCGCGGACCTGCCCCTCCGCGATGACTGGCCATTCGTCGAGCCCAGCGACTGGCAAGGCATCCTGGCCGAGTGCGACCCCGCCCGGCCGATGGACGCCGTCGCCCCCATCGCCCCCGCCGACGCGGCCGCTCGCGCGCGGGCCGGCTTCCTCGCCTCCTGCTGCGGCTGCATCCTCGGCAAACCGCTGGAGGTCAACCCCACGCTGGGCGAAATCCGCGCCGCGGCCGAGGCCGTCGGCGACTGGCCGCTCAACGACTACGTCTCCGAGGCCATGCTCGACCGGCTCGGGCGCCGCCACAGCTCGTGGATCGACACCGCCCGCGGGCGGATCTCCTACGTCGCGGCCGACGACGACATCAACTACGCCGTGCTGGGCATGCTGCTGCTGGAATCGCGCGGGCTGGCCATGACCCACGACGACGTCCGCAACGCGTGGATGAACCACCTGCCCATCGCGATGACGTTCGGGCCGGAGCGGACCACGCTGGTGAAGGCGGGTCTTTGGAGCGTCTGCGGCGCCGGGAGCGACGCCGCCACGTGGCCCAACGTCTGGAACCCCAAGGACGAGTTCTGCGGCGCGCTCATCCGAGCCGACGCGTTCGGCTACGCCTGCCCCGCCCGGCCGCAACTTGCCGCAGAACTGGCCTGGCGCGACGCCAGCTTCACCCACCGCCGCACGGGAATCTACGGCGAGATGTTCGTGGCCGCCGCCATCGCCCTGGCGTACGTGACGCGCGACCGGCTGGAAGTCTTCGCCCAGGCCCTCCGCTACGTGCCGCGGCGCAGCCGGTTCGCCCGCGACGTGCGGGCCGCCCTCGACGACGTAGCCGCCGCGAAGGACTGGCTCGACGGCTACGAGCGGATCTCCCGGCGCTACGACGGCAAGGCCACGCACTGCCAGGTCTACGCGGAGGTCGGCACGCTGATCAACACGGTGCGATTCGCCGAAGATGTCGGCGACGGCATCTGCAAGCAGGTGGCCCAGGGAAACGACACCGACAGCTTCGGCTGCACGGGCGGGGCGATCCTCGGCACGTTCTTCGGCCCCGGCCACCTGGCGCGGCGCTGGCTCGATCCGTTCCGCGACGAAATCCGCACCGGCCTGGCGTTCTTCTTCGAGCGATCGCTGAGCAAAGTGGCCGACCGCGTCGCGGCCCTGCCGGGAAGAATCGCCGGCGAATTGGCGCGGCAGGCGCCTGCGGGGCCGTCGGCAGCCAGGGCGGAGAAAACCCACGACGCCGGCGCGGGGTGAGCGAGAAAGCGTCTCTCATCTCCCGGTCGGTTTCATGCAAGCGTGACTCGCGCTCTCCGTCCGGGGGCACGACCGTGCTTGCATCGCCTCTTCAGCCTGAAGGGCTGACAGACGACAGGGAATGGATGTCCCAAAGCAACAAGCCCTGAAAAGGCGCAGGAACTCCCCGCCCGGGCAACGCCCCCTTTCGCCCTTCCAGCGCTTCCCCATCTACGGATACGCCTTCCCAGGGCGTTGCCCCTGGAAACTAGGGAAACTAGGGACGCGCCCTAGTTTCTGAGAGCAAAGGACAGAAAAGGGGTAGCGACCCCCGATGTCCATGTGTGTCGGAGTGACGGAGAAAGGACGCGCCGTGATGGACACTTTCGGTGGGCCAACGGCAAAGGGCCGCGACCCCGCCGAACGGCCGTGGCGGAACATACGCATTTGACAGACCCACCGCCGCCGCGGACAATGCACACCATGGGGATCGGCGTCAACCTGGCCGTCGCCCGGGGTGCCCGGAAGCGGCGGCGGCACATCCCGGCCGCGTGCGGCCGGGGCGTGCCGTTGCGGCCGGGGCGTGCCGTTGCGGCCGAAGCGTGCCGTTGCGGCCGGGGGGTGCCGTTGCGGCCGGCGCGTGCCGTTTGGGGGCGGGCAGCGACGTCGGCGACGCCCGCCGACCCCAGGCCGCGCAGCGCCTTCCACCCCCCCGGCCGAACCGGTCCAGAACCGCTGCCAAGGGGGCGCAGCCGCACGATCTCCTCCAATGGCGACCCTAGCACCCCCGCCCCGTCCGATGCGATCCTGGCCGGCAGGATTCCGGCCAGCGGACACATCTACTACACCACCGACGCCAACTTCAACGTCACGGCCCTGATCGACGCCGCCACCGGCCAGGTCATCGAAC
>CAYWTX010000248.1:0-1613 GCA_964461295.1 uncultured Planctomycetaceae bacterium
AGGCCCGGTCGACGTAGGTGACGTGCAGCTTGTCGGACAGGTCGGCCGCGGCCGACCACGACTCCTTCACGTCGCCGTAGTACAGGCCGGCAAGTTCCTGGCCGGCGACGACCATGCAGAGGGCGGCGGTGGGGACGGGGATCATGGCGTGTGCGCGGTGGAGCACTTCGCGGACGGGCGTCATCTTGGCGCCGATGATCCGCGGGCAGGTGATGAGAGCGCCCAGCCAGTGGAAGAAGTTCAGCAGGTCCTCGCCGCAGATGCCGGGGAAGAAGTACTTCGCCCCGCCGGAGAAGCCCACCACCTCGTGCGGGAATACCGGCCCGCACACCAGCACCAGGTCGTAGTCCAGCACCAGGCGGTTGATCGTCACGTCGACGTCGCGGGCGAAGGCCGCGTGTTCCTTGGCCAGCACGCCCTGGACCTCATCTCGGGAGAAGCGGCCGACCGTCGCCAGGGCCGAGGGGTCCTTCCAGTTGTGGTTGTGGAAGTTGCAGCCGGCGAAGACGCCGGCCCGCTCGCCGTTCTTGCAGCCGAAGAGGGCGTCGATGCCGGCCTCGTCGAGCGCCGGGTGCGTGCCGAGGGCGACGAGGAAATCCAGGGCGCGGGCCCGCGGGCGCAGGGCGCCGTACAGTTCGCGGGCGATCTGCGGCAGCGGGCACGTTCGCGTGCGGTCGGGAACGATGACGAGGATTCGCTTGCCGGCGGGGGCGATCCGCCCGGCTGCCTGATTGACAATCTCGCGGATCTGGGCAGCGGTCAACGAACCGCTGGTGAAACCTTTGCCGAGAACCTTCTCCATCACGCGTACTCCAAGGGGACTGCTCGCGACGCGCGAGCAGTCCATCCACACCCATGAAGATACCGCGGCGGGTGCGGCCGAACAAGACGCGGGGTGTGCCGGGGTCTCCGGCACGGCCCAACGCGATTCGGGCGAGACAACAGCGGGGAAAGTTCCCGCTGCCGCAAAATGGGCAAGTTGCACAGAACGGTCAGTTCGGTCTGTGCTTCCTGTGCTCGCGGGGCCTGAGGCCGTCGTCGTCGCCTTGGTCTGTCCAGACGTAGATACTGTATGGTAAACCGCTTACGACGCGGCTTGGGACGTCTCCCATGTCGTCGGCCACGTAGGCGTCGTCGGACAGGCCGCGCCGCTGCCAGCGGGCCTGCGTCCCAAGGCGCACCGCCTCGAGGCGATAGTGGCTCGTTTCGGGACGCGACCACGCGTTGCCCACGAAGACGACGCGTTCGGACGTGGCGAAGTTCCACCGGGTCCAGCCGCCGGGCGTGTCGGCCGCGGCCAGGCCCGAGCGGGCGATGAGCTTGTCGGGCTTGTCGTCGCCGTCGGTATCGGCGTAGGCGACATAGCGGAAGGCGGACATCGGCCCGGCCTCGGGGTGGGCCATCGAGACATGCACGATGCGCTCGCCCTCGGCGGGGGCGAGTTTCCAGACCCGCACGCGGTAGGGCAGGACGACCGCTTTGTCGGTCGGCATCGAGATGCCGTTGGCGTCGCCGGGCGCGGGCGACGCGGGGGCCACCTTGCCGCCTGGGGCCGGCCCGTCGCGACGGGTCTGGGCGGGCGAGAGCGCCTTGCCGGCCGCGATGGCGGCGGC
>CAYWTX010000249.1:0-7412 GCA_964461295.1 uncultured Planctomycetaceae bacterium
GAGTTCCTCAACCGCATCGACGAGACGGTCGTGTTTCATTCGCTGACGAAGAAGGACCTCTCGGCGATCGTGGACATCCAGGTGCGCGACCTGACCGGGCGGCTGGAGGGGCGGCACATCGGACTGACGGTGACGCCGGCGGCGCGGGAGTTGCTGGGCGAACAGGGGTACGACACGTCGTTCGGCGCCCGGCCGCTGAAGCGGCTGATCCAGCAGAAGATCGAGAACGTCCTGGCGAACAAGATCCTGGCCGGCGAGATTCGCGAAGGCCATGCGGTGGTGGTGGACGGCCGCGGCAAGTCGCTGACCTTCGTGGTTCACGACTTGCCGCCGGCGGGGGCGAAGGCGGGGAAGGCGGCAGGAAGCAAAGGGAAGAGGGGTCGCGCCGCCAGGGACGGGGGAGAGCCGGAAGTCGTCGATGGCGAGCTTGTGGAGGAGTAGGACCGCCGATGGGCAGATCGGTGGAGGGCGGCGACGCCAAGGAGCCGCAAGCAAGGCGAAGGCGTTCGCCGGGCAGGAGGAGCTCTCAGCGATCTCGTCGATCTCCACACTTGATGCGCGCGTCCGTTTGGTTGCGGCATTGGCCATCGCGCCTCACATGGCCGCGGATCTGTTCGCATCAAGCGGGAGCGTGGCGCAAGCCGATGTAGATGGAACAGGTTGTGGTGTTGCCAGGGCAAGTTCGGGAGCGGCCGCCGACCATGGCAGTGCGGTTGCGAATCTTGGTGAGTTGCGCCGTTTGTGCCTGCCTGGGCGGCGGGTGCGGTCCGGCCGCGGGCGGGTCTGACGGCTCGCGTGGGCGGGCGCTGTACGATCGTTTGCAGCAGGTGGACCCGCAGGTGCGGGTAGAGGCGATTGCGGAGGCGTCGCGAACGCGGGACGCCGGGGCGCTGCCGTACCTGGTGGACCGGCTGAGCGACACGGAGGTCGAGGTGCGTTTCGCGGCCATCGAGGCGCTGAGGCTCCAGGCGGGCACGACGCTGGGTTACTTGCCGTACGGGGCGTCGGCGCGGCAGCAGGGGCCGATTGGGCGGTGGCGGCAGTGGCTGGCGGGGCGGACGGGCGTGGCGACGCGGCCGGCGGTTGCGGGTGTGCCCGCGGCCGGTCCCGGCGGCAAGGGAGGCGGCTGATGTCGCGAGCAGCGGCCAAGCCGGTGCGTCTTTCGGTGCTCTCCACGCCGGCGCACCTGGCGGTGGTTCGGGCGGCGGTGGAGGCGGTGTGCCGCATTGTCGGCTTCGACGAGGAGCGCACGACACACGTGGTGCTCAGCGTGGGGGAGGCAATGGCCAACATCATCCGCCACGCGTATGGCGGGGCCAACGACGGGCTGATCGAGGTCGAACTGACGCCGCTGAAGGGCGAAGGCGGGCCGGGGCTGCGGGTGTGTCTGCGTGACAGCAGCCGCAAGGCGTCGCCGGCGGCCGGCGCGCCGGCGGCGCGAAGTCCGCGGCTGCGCCCGGGCGGCCTGGGCGTGCCGATCATGAAGCGGTGCATGGACTCGATCGACTACCGGAAGGCGGAAGGCGGCGGGACGGTGCTGACGATGACCAAGCGGCAGCGAAGGCGTGGAAGGTGAGCGATGGCGAACGGCGAGCGGCAGGCAGACAGGCCGGTCCGGGCGGTGCGGTGGCAGGACCGGCAGGCGGTGGTCGAGGTCGAGGGCGACGTCGATCTGGGCTGCTCGGTGCAGTTCCAGCGTGTGCTTCTCAGGGTGCTGGATGAGCGTCCCGATCGGGTGGTGGTGGACCTTGGCGCCGTGGCGTACATGGATTCCTCCGGCGTGGCGTCGCTGGTGAAACTGCTGTCCAGCGCGAAGCGGCAGGGGACGGAAGTCCGCCTGGCGGCGCTGACGCCGCGGGTGCGGAGCATCTTCGAGATCACGCGGCTGGAGACGGTATTCGACATCCGCGCGACGGTGGCGGAGGCGACGACATGAGCGAGAGGCCCGGCGACAACCGCCGCGGACCGGTGACGGCGCTGGGGGCGGCGGCCCTGGCCTCGCTGTCGTACGCGGGGGAGATGGCGTTGTTGCTGGGTTCGACGGCGCGGCAGGCGGCTCGCGGGCTGCTGTGGCGGCACCGGCGTTCGGGCTGGCGGGCGCTGGGCGAGCAGATCGTGCGGGTGGGGTGGCGCAGCATGCCGGTTGTCGCCCTGGTGCAGATGTTCGTGGGGGCCACGCTGGTGCTGCAGATGACGCCGCCGCTGGAGCCGTGGGGGCAGGTGGACAAGGTCGCCAACATCGTCGGGGTGGCCGGCTTTCGCATGTTGGGGCCGATCATCACGGCGGTGGTGCTCGGCGGGTTCGCGGGCGCGTCGATCGCGGCCGAACTGGGCACGATGAGCGTGTCGGAGGAGATCGAGGCGATGAAGGCGATCGCGCTGAACCCGGTCCGTTTTCTGGTCGTGCCTCGGGTGCTGGCGGCGATCGTGTGCATGTTGGTGCTGACGGCGGTGGCGGACATGATGATCTGGCTGGGCGGCTACCTGACCAGCCTGACGCTGGGACCGCAGTCGTACCTGGGCTACTGGGATCGCATGCGGGAGCAGCTTCTCTACCGCGACTTTGTGAGCGGGTTGATCCAGGCGGGCGTGTTCGGCCTGCTGATCGGCAGCATCGCCTGCCACGAGGGGCTGCGCACCCGCGGCGGGGCTTTGGGCGTGGGGCAGGCGACGACCATGACGGTCGTCTACTCCATCGTCGCGGTGCTGGGAGCGGCGTTCGTCTTTACGATGGTCTTCTACACCTATGGGTTCTAGCTGCCAAATGCCGGGACTTTCCGCAATCCGCAATCCGCGATTCATGGGGGTGCGCGAGTGAGCACGCGGCAGGCAACATCCCCCGTGATCCGCGTCATCAACCTGGTCAAACGCTTCGGCGAGCGGGTGGTCCTGGACCACGTGTGCCTGGACGTTCAGCCGGGCGAGACGATGGTCATCATGGGCGGCAGCGGGTGCGGCAAGAGCACGCTCCTGCGGCACATGATCGGCTCGATGTGGCCCGAGGAAGGCCACGTCGAGTTGCTGGGGCATGACCTGTCGGCGCTGGACGAGGACGGCCTGGACGCGCTGCGCAAGCAGTTCGGCATCCTGTTCCAGTCCGGGGCGCTGTTCAACTCGATGACGCTGGGCGAGAACGTTGCGCTGCCTCTGCGCGAGCACACCGACCTCGACGAGCCGACCATCGAGATCATCGTGCGGATCAAGCTGGAATTGGTCGGCCTGCGCGAAGCGGTGGACCACATGCCGTCGGAACTGTCCGGCGGCATGAAGAAGCGTGCCGGCCTGGCCCGGGCGATCGCCCTGGACCCGAAGGTCCTGTTCTACGACGAGCCCTCGGCCGGGCTGGACCCGATCACGTCGGCGGAGATCGACCACCTGATCATGGACCTGTCGGGTCGGCTGGGCGTGACGAGCGTGGTGGTGACGCACGAGATGGAGTCGGCGTTTCGCATTGCCGACCGGATGGCGATGCTGGACCGCGGGCGGATCGTGCACGTCGGGCCGCGCGCGCAGTTCGAGGCCCTCCGCGACGGCCAGGCCGACTGTGACGGCGACGCCGACTACGTCCGCCGGTTCCTGCGGGGCGAGCCGGAAGGCCTGTCGGCCGCGAGGCGCCGCAGCAGCGACTACGAAGAGGACATCCTTCGCGCGGCGGAAGGGAAGTAGCGGCGGCGCGGCGGCATGCACCGGCGGCGGCACGCGGCGCGGCGCCGCGGCCCTTGGAGCTACCGAATGACGAGAAAACGCAGCGAGTTGAAGGCCGGGGTGTTTGTCGTCTTCGGCCTGGCGGTCCTTCTGGGCGTCGTGCTGTGGCTGGGTGCGACGAAGTTGTTCGAGCCCAGGGGGCGCACGGCGACGTTCGCCCATTCCATCGCCCAGGGATCCCTCGGCGTCGGCGACGGGTCCGACGTGAAGGTGGGCGACCAGCAGGTCGGGCGCATCGTCTCGGTGGCCACCGACATCGGCAAGGGCCTCTGCTACTACCGCGTCCGGCTGGATCGCCCGGAGGTGAACATCTACAGCGACGCCAACGCGAGAGTGATCTCGGGCATGGTGGGCCCGTCCAAGGTGGTCGTCACGCACCTGGGCACGTCGGGCATTGCGGCCGACGACGGCCACCCGGCGAAGTTGGGCGGCGGACTGGACCAGGTGATGGACGTGCTGGCGAAGACCGCCAGCGACGCCAACCAGATCGTGCTGGCCTTGCGGAAGGAACTTGACGCGCGCACGCCGGGAAGCTCGCTGGCGAAGGTTCACCAGATCGGCGACGACCTGGCGCATACGGCGCGGGCATTGCGCGAGCAGTTGGACGCGAATCGGGCGGGATCGCTGGTGGCGAAGGTTCAGGTCAGCGCCGACAGTGTGAAGCTGGCGACGGCGTCGCTGGCGCGAGAACTGGACGGCAACACCCCAGGCTCGGTCGTCGCCGTGGCGAGGGAAACCCTCGACGAGGCGAGGGGAACGTTCAGGGACGCCCGCCCCGAGGTGCAGCGGGCGCTCGTCAGCATCGCCGGAGCGGCCGAGAAGGCCCAGGCGGCCATCGGCAAGGACCTGCCCGCGGTCCTTGGGAAGGCCGGCGAGGTGGCCGACAACCTTGTGGCGGCGTCCCTTCAGGCGCGTGAGGTCCTCCAGGGCAACCGCGAGAACATCGATTCCACGCTGGACAACCTGTCCATCGCGTCATCGGAGTTGAAGTCGGCCGTGCGCCAGATTCGCTACAAGCCATGGATCCTGCTGTACAAGCCCGACAAGAAGGAGTTGGAGTCGCACTACCTGTACGAGACGGTGCGGAGCTACTGCAGCGCGGCCGAGCAACTCGAGCAGACGCTGGCCAGGCTGCGTGGCGAGCAGGCATCGCCCGGCGCCGACCCCGCCCGCAAGGAGCAGTTGGAGCGGCTCGGCAAGCAGGTGCAGGACGCGTTGGACCGCCTGGCCGCCGACCAGGACGCGATGCGGAAGGAACTGGGGATCAAGTAGGATTGCGGATTGCCTTGGTGGGCCAACGCGACATGGAAGAGAAGAAAGACACACATCGGGCCGAGTCGTCGCCAGCGGGGCTGATCGGGTGCATGCTGGCGCTGGCGGCGGCGGTGGCGGCGGCGGGGCTGATCGCGGCGGCGGTTGTGGCGACGACGGCCACGACGGGGTCGATTCTAGTAGCTGTGGGGATTGCGCTGGGTTCGATGGCGGGGTCGTGCCTGCTGTGGGCGGCCGGCCACCTGGTGCGGCAACAGTCGCGGCAGGCGGTGCTGCAGGAGCGGCTGCTGCGGATGCTGGGGCTGCTGCTGGAGCGTGAGGAGGAGCGGCCCGGAGGATCGACGGGGCCGGCGCGGGCGACGCCCCACGCGGCGGCGGAGCCGCCGCCGCTGCCGCCGTCGACGAACGATGAAGTGCTGCGGCAGCTATGGGAGATCGGCGATGCGCTGCTGCTGAGCGAGGCGGAGCGCGGCGAGATGCGGCGGCGCCGCCGTCAGCGGCTCGTGCGGCAGCTCGAGCGGGAAGTTGACGCCGCCGTGGCGGAGGGGGACTTCGCGGCGGCCGAGCGGCGTGTGGAGACGTTCGCGGATCGGCTGCCGGGCGACGAGGCCGCCGCGGCGCAGCGGGCGAGGATCGCCGCGGCGCGAGATGATTCGCGGCGGCGGGAGTTGGACGACACCCGCCACAGGGCCGAGGACCTGATGGCGCTGGGCCGGTTCGCGGATGCGGAGACGGTGGCGGCGGGGCTTACATTGAGGTTCCCCGACGCGGCCGAGGCGGCGGGGTTGCTGGAGCAGGTGCGGCGCGAGCGTGGGATCTTCGAGACGGAGCGGCGGAGGCGGCTGATGCGAGAGGTGGAGCGAGCGGCCGAGAAGCGTCAGTGGCGCGAGGCGCTGCGAACGTCGGCGGCGTTCCTGACGGCGTTTCCCGAAGGGGGCGATGCGGAGCACATTCGGTCGCTTCGGCCGACGATGGAGGACAACGCGCGGCTGGAGGAGGTGCGGGAGATTCGCGACGGCATCCGGGACCTGATCGCGCGGCGGCGGTACGCGGAGGCGTTGGGGCTGGCCCGCGACCTGGTGGCGCGGTTCCCGGATACGCGGGCGGCGGTGGAACTCACGCGGCAACTCCCGCGGCTGGAGGAGATGGCGAAGGGGACGCCCAGGTAGGAAGACCTGCCCGCTGAAGCGGGCAGGCCTCGGAGAGAGACTGTGGCTCATAGGCTTCCATTCAGATGTCGGGATATACTGTGCAAGATCCTCTCTGCTCCCACGGCGCCGTTCCACGAGGAGGCGGTTGCGGCGGCGGTGCGCGAATGGGCCAGCGGCCGCGGCGTGGCGTTTGGTCGCGACGAGGCCGGCAACGTGGTGCTGCACCTGGGCCGGGCGCGGCGCGGGCGAGGGCGGTGGTGGCTGACGGCGCACATGGACCATCCGGGCTTCGCGGTGCTGGGCCGGCGCGGGCGGACGGTGCGGGCGGAATTCCGCGGCGGGGTGGGCGAGGAATACGGGCCGGGCGAGCGAGTGCGGCTGTTCGCTCCGGGCGGCGAGGCGGTCGGCACGGTGGCGGGCAAGCGGGCGTGCGGGCCGGCGTCGTGGTGGCGGTGCCGCATCGAGCTGGAGCAGCCGGCGGCGGCGCCGCCCGGGACGGTGGGCATGTGGGACCTGCCGGCGTTCGCGGTGCGCGGGCAGCGCCTGCGGGCGCGGGCGTGCGACGACTTGGCCGGCGCGGCCGCGGTTGTGTGCGCGATGGATGAACTGGCCGAACGAGGCGGGGCGGAGGTGTCGGCGCTGCTGACGCGGGCGGAGGAGGCGGGGTTCGTGGGCGCGCTGGCGGCGTGCAAGGCGGGGACAATCCCGCGCGAGGCGCACGTGCTGAGCATCGAGGCGTCCAAGGCGCAGCCGGCGGCGCCGCTGGGGGGCGGCGCGGTCATTCGCGTCGGCGACCGGACGAGCCTGTTCGACCCCGAACTGACGGCGCATCTGGCGGCCACGGCGGGAGCATTGGCGGCCGGCGACAAGGAGTTCCGCTTCGTTCGGGCGCTGATGCCGGGCGGGACGTGCGAGTCGACCGTGTTCTGCGCGTACGGGTACCGCTCGGCCGCGGCGTGCCTGCCGCTGGGCAACTACCACAACCAGGGCCCGCGGGGGCGGATTGCGGCGGAGTACATCGACCTGCGGGACTTCGGGGCACTGGTGAAGTTGTTGACGGCCGTGGGGGCGAATGACAATCCGCCCGCGGAGACGACACGGACGCTGCGCGAGAGATTGGGCGAGATGCTCGCCGAGAGGGAGAAGCTCCTGCGCGAGTGAGATCCGAAGGCGGAAGGGCAGGACGGGAAGGGTGCATGACCGTAGTTGCTGAGACCGGGTTTGGGATCTGCATCGGATTCTTCAGCCTGAAGGGCTGAGATATGACAGCCCAGGGCAACGCCC
>CAYWTX010000250.1:0-9033 GCA_964461295.1 uncultured Planctomycetaceae bacterium
CACGTACTCGCCCGCGCAGACGGTCGGTACAAAGGGGCGTCCGTGGAGCGTCGCGGCCAGCGGCGTTTTGCGGGGAACGGGGAAGCCCGTCCGCGCGTCGTACACTTCGAAACTCCGGCAGTCCTGCGGGCCCGAGATGCCATACAGCAGCCCCTTGTGCAGGGCCAGGCCGGCGGGGAAGGCGAAACCCGAGGCAGTCTGGCGGGTCCACAGCAGTTTGGCGCCGACCGTGTCGCGGTCGAGCATGATGAACTGGTATGCCGTGACGCGAGCGCCGCCGCCCGCCTGGCAGACGACGTCCCCGGCGACCGTCGCCGTGCTGGTGTCGCTATCTGTGAACAGTCCCGAGATTAGGACCTTCCCGTCTTCGGCCCGGAGCACCGTGCCGGCCTGAGTCAGGATGACGTCCATGTCCGTCTCGCCGTTGCTGAGGCGCACGGCCACCGGCGACGCCGCGTCGCAGGTCCCTTTCAGCGGCGCGGTGTGCCAGGCCACGGCGCCGGTCGCGGCATCCAGCGCGAGCAGGGCGTGGGTCGTGGTGGGCTTCACCTTCCCGGTCTCCCCGAGGAAGTCCACCGGCAGTCGCATGACGAACAAGCCGCGGCCGCGGCCTGCGGCGGGATCACCGACCAGGATCGGCGAGGTCGCCACATGCCAGTGCCCCACCGGGTCGATGGCGGTCATCCATTCCTGTTTGCCGTTCAGGTCATAGCAGGCGGCCACGCCCGTGGCGTACTTCACCCAGACATGGCGGCCATCGGTCACCGGCGTGCCCATGCTATAGCCGGCCCAATCGCTCCAGCCCCACTTGATGGCCTTGCCCGCGGTGAACGCGAAGGTGCGCCAGGCGGCGGCGGCCAGGCTGGCGGCGTCGCCCATTTCCCTCAGCTTGGCCTGGGCGGCCTCCTCGCTCAGTCCCTGCGCCTTCAGGGCCGCCAGGCGCGCCCCTTCCTCGCTGCCCAGGGCGAGAACGCGATCGCGCGCGGCGCGGTAGGTGCTGAACAGCCCCTTCGACTCCTCATACAGGGCCTTGTCCGTGAGTTCCACGCGACTGCTCTCGCGTTCCCAGAGGACCTTGCCGGTTTGCTTGTCCAGACAGACCAGGACGCCGGGGTCCAGGAGCGTGAAGACCTTGTCGCCGGCGATGATCGGACTGGCCTTCGAGGGAAGGAACAAGGGCACGCGCCAGCGGATGTTGCTCCCCTTCTCCCAGTCCCAGGTGGTGACGGGTTTGGCGTCGGGGTAACTGTTCCGGGAGTCGTTGCGGAAACCCATGATGGCCGTGCGGGGCGCCGCGATACGCTGCACCATGGCCTTCGCCTTGGCCGCCGCCGCGGCGACGGGCAGCGGCCGTCCCCGCACGCAGATGCGCATCCAGAAGTAGGTCAGGCCCTCGTCGTTCTGGCAGCAGACGACCACGCGGTTGGGGCCCTTCACAAACGACACGCGGAACATCAGGAGATCCTCGCTGTTGGGCCTTGTCACGATGCTGCTGCCGGCGCCCTTCTGAGGTGCGCCGTTGGCGAACACCACTGCGGGCGTCACCGTCTGCGCGTCGGGGGCAACGGCGGGGCTCTGACCGCCCAGTTTGTCGTTTACCCACACCTTGGCGCGGTCATCAGCGCCGACCGCGGCCCACAGTTCCCCCTCCTTCTCGGCGTGGATGATCGTGGTGGCGTAGAAGTATGCCTTCTGCATTCCCGCGTTGCGCCGTGGATCAGGCTTCGCCTGGTACTTCTTCGACTTGAAGTCCCATGCCGGCGGCCAGAACATGCCGTTGTCATCCGCCAACCCGGCCGATTCCCAGACGGGAGCACGGGTCAGATCCAGGTCCGTGGCGATAGTGTTGAACTCGAACTTCGTCGGCAGCGCCGGCGTCGCCGCGTTCCATTCGCGCGACGGGAACGGCCCCTGAACACGCCAGTCCCCCACGGACAGCCAGTTCTGCATCCCCTCCGCGCCCGCGTTGGCCGGCAGCACATTCGAGCGCGTCCCGCTGACCGGCAAGTACCCGCTGCCATACCACGGCCCGAACAACGGATCGTCCACGGCCGTCTGCGCCTGTCCGATGCCGGCGCAAAGCACCAATAGCAGCAGAAGCAGTGCCCGCGAAGTGAAACCCGCACGGCCGGCTCTGGAAATATCGGACCACAGCATTGCACGGCAACCTTCCCGGATGCTCACGTTGCTTCTCCTGCGATTGGTCTCTGGATTTTCACTTCTCGCGTCTGCTAAGGTCGCGCGGGGCCCGGTGCAGCCTTTGACGCCGCTGGCGTGGGTGCGCAACTTGCCTGATACGTGCCGTAGTATGGCGCGTTCACGTCGATCCATGTGACCAGCCGGACGAACTCCTCGCGGCTGAGCGGCGCGGCACAGGGCACTTGCGGCTTGCGGATCCGGTCGATCATCGCGCTGCGGTGCGACCCGAATCGCAGCGGTGGCTCGGCGGGAATGAACGCGTCGCGCGGATTGACGTCGATCCTGTCGACCAGCTTCTTCCTCAACAAGGCCTCATAGGACTTGCAGAACAACGCCGTCGCCTCGCCGGTCAGGTTCAGACCGCCCTTGGGATCGCTGGCGCCATGGCAGCGCACGCAGTGCTTGTCGAGGGTCGGTTGAACATCCAGCGGATAGTGCACGAACCGCGGGCCGCTGTCGCCGGGCTGCGGCTGCAGAGGCTGCGGCGACTGGCGCATAGCCAACGGCAAGCGGTTGGCCGGCGTCTGCCGGCGCGGCTCGTGACAGCCGATGCACGACCGTGTTTCGCCCGCCATCAGGTTGACGAACGTGCGCATCCGCTGCAACTCCATGTAGTCCTCGTCGAGCGCCTGGAAGTACAGGTTCCTGCCCGCCGGGACGGTGAAGAAGGCCGAGCCGTCTTCGTGAACCTTCACCACGCCGTGCACCTGCTTGATCGCGAAGTGTCCGTCCAGGCTGACCACCGGGTTCTGCAACCCCAGACTGCCCTTGCGGGTGCAGGACCGCGGCTTGGCCGCATCCTCGACAACCCGAACGTATTTCACCCTTCCTCGCTCGATCCCATCGAGCCCCTGGTAGACGTCTTGGAGGAAGAGGGTGGCATGGGCCGTCGTCGCCGGCGCCCTGGCGGCTGCCGTCTCGGGATCGGAATGGAGCGCAGGCGGCCGTCGCCGCGAACGCAGCGGAGTGGGTTGGAGGGATGACATGGCCGGGTCGCGGTAGATCAACTCGCGATTGCCCTGCTGATCCAGCAGGTAGAGGCCGTAGCCCGCGGACGCCGACGCAGCCGGTCCCGGATTGTACGCGACCAGGTACAACTGCTCCGAAAGCGGCCAGGGCTCCTTATAGAAGCCCATCTTCGCCGATGGGTATCCTCCGTGCGTCGGCCAGGAGATCTCCGGAGTGATATTCGTCATGGCCGAGGACGTCTGGTTCGCCGACAAGATGTCGATCTGCACGATGGGGCCCACGGCCAGCGGCATGTGAGGGCCGCCGGTGGCCACGAGCCGACTGCTTCCGGGTATGGGCCGACCATCGATCAGCGTGGGCGGCTTGGCCACGTTGTTCTTGTAGACGTGCGCCGAATGACTGCCATCGGCACGCATGGCCCAGAGGCTCTGCACGTCGCCGCAGCCTTTGTCAACGTATTCCCATCGCGTGTAGAGCACCCGGCCGTCGTCCATGACCGCCGGCGTGAACTCGCTGGAGGTGTTGCTCGAAACGCACCTCATGTTCTTGCCGTCGGCGTCGATCACGTGCATCGTCGGCACCGGATGTCGTCCCAGGCACAGCACCGCGTGCTGCTCGCGCGTAGAGGTGAACATGATCCGGCCATCGGGCAGGAAGCAGGGGTCAAGGTCGTCGCAGTAGCCAACCTTGTTGGGATCGTCGAAGGTGATCTGCCGTAGCGAACTGCCGTCGATGCCGATCTCGTAGAGGTGATACGGCGTCGTGGGGTCCTTCTTGTAGGCGAAGACCACGCGCTGTGCGTCGAACGAGAGGTCATGCCGGCCGAAGATGCCCCCGGCCAGTTGCGGGGCCAACTCGGTCACCCGGCCTTCGGGAGCGACCGGCGACAGGATGCACAGGTTGCCCCCGAACCGCTTGCTGCCGTCCGTGAAATCCGTGTAGATGTGACTGGAGCAGTACGTGTGTCGCTTGACGAACAACAGCTTGTCAAAGTTCAGCAACGGGTCGCTGAGCACAAGACTTCGGACCACGCCGCGAGCCTTCAGGTACAGCTCGCGGCGGGCCTGCCGATCTTCCGCCGGCGCGCCTTTCACGGCGGCCGATAGCTTCTCGATCGTCTCATCAACGCCGGCCATCTTGATGCCGGTTCCTCTGCGCTCGGCCAACAGCGCTCGTCCGCGAGCGAGGGTTTCCTCGACTGGATACGAAGCCGGCTCGGCCGAAGGCGGCGCGTAGGGCGCGCTCTCACGCTGCCTGCCTGCGGGCTTGGCGGCGGGTGCGGGGGCCTTGGCCGCGCCTGGATGCCGCATGGCCTCCTGCACGAGCCACTCGGTTTCGACCAATGCCTGCGGAGTGTCCCGCGATGCCTCGTGCTGGGCGCACCAGGCCACCGAGGTCATCCACAAGGCGCACACTCCGCCCACCATCGACGACAGCGATCGCAGTTGCATGATCTTCTCCACTTTCGTCAGGCCGACCTCTCATCCAGCGCCGAATGCCGCTACGGTACTTTAACACAGGCGGTGAGACATTGATGTGACCGCTATGTCAGCGGTGACGAATGCGGGGACGAGGCGGGGCCGGACCGGGCCGCCGGGAGGGGGTGGGGGCTATCACTTCGGCATGAAGGATGCTGGCAAGAAACAACAAGTTGACAGTGCTGACGGTGAGGACCCTCATCCCAGATCATTCACCAAACAGGGCGTTTTTCGTGAACCGCAGGCCCATTCCGTCACGTAGATATCGGCATAGGAACGACCTCAACCGACGGAACGGGAGAGACACCCAATGGGTGAAGCACACGGACGGTTCCTCGAGCCCACCTTCAACCAAACCATCAAGCTGCGTCAAGCCGATCCCCGCATCACATCCGATGCCGGCGCCATCTTGCCTCGCGAAATCGATCACCGCCTCGGCCTGACGGCCGACCTCGCCGGGGCGCTCATCGACCCTCGCGACCCCGAAGCCATCCGCTACACCCGGACCGAACTGCTCCGCCAGCACGTCTACGCGGGGGCCCTCGGCTACGCCCACCAGGACGACGCTGACACCCTGGCCCATGACGTGGCCATGAAACTGGCCGTCTGGGACCGCCCTGGCTGCAAGGTCATCGACGAACGCCTGGCCAGTCAACCCTCCGATTGGCGCCTCGTCCGCCGCATCGCCGACAACGGCTGGGACCTCAAGCGGGTGCGGCAGACGGTGCTGAAGGCCGGGGCGCTCGTGACCGAGCATGGGCGTCGTCTCATCGTGGACGTGGCGGCCGCGGCTGGGGTTCTGTGGGGGCGATTGTTGGGGCGCGTGGCGAAGTGGTGGCGGGACGCGACGTGGGGCCGCAACGGCCCACGGCATCGGGATTGGGTCACGCCGCCGTCGCATGCACATCTGTGCCTGGTTCTGCGGGAATAGCGGCCGGGCAATTCGGTTTCGGAGCCGCCCTCGCGTGCGTGGGGGTAAGGGGGTGGTTTGCGCGGATTGGGGGATTGCGGCCCTCCGCCGTCACTTGCCGGCCCCCTGCTCGCCTCCTACGCTGTCAGAAATGGGCGGGTGAATAACCCGGGCTCATCGACAGGTCTCCAGGCGTAGTGATAGAAATCCTGCACTGGGTCGGCCTCATGGGGCTTCCCCGCGCTGGCCGACAGCCGGGGGGATGACGTCGTCGGGCTGCTTCGCGGTTCCTCGTCCGACGGGCGGAAGCCCGGGCAAGAACGGCTTTGCGTAGGCCGCCGTACCTGCGCCCAACAGCGACCGTTCGCGCCCGATCGATCGCCCAACGGCCAGGAGCACGATCCCGATCATCAGCCTGAGCAGCACGACCAGAGGGGCGTATCGCAGGGGCGGCTCAGGCAGCGGGAAGGCCGAGAACCAAGCCACCACGAGGATCGCCAGGGCTGAGAACATCGGGAAGATTGCATGTAACAGCGTGTTGAATTCCTGCCGGCGCTGGCGCCGGTAATACAGGAACACCCCGATGTTCCCCATCGCATAGACGACCATCACTGCCAGAGACAACACCGCGGCCAGGAATTCGAACTCCTGGAACGGTCCCATGGGCAACCCCAGTCCCACACCAACCGCCAGAGTGATCAGCGTTTGCAGCCATAGGGCCTTGGACGGCGTCTGGAAGCGGGCATGAACGGTCCCAAGCCAAGCGGGCAGGGCACCAGCGCGGCCCATGGCGTAGAATACACGCGCGGCGGCGTTGGTCGAGGAGATCGAGACCGCCAGCACCGAATTCAGCAACTCAGCAGCGCAAAGAGCACGAATTCTCCGGCAGGTCAGGAGCGCAATGCCTACCGCGGCCGCAGTCAGGAACGCCCACCAGGGCAAGACGACGTTCAGGTCGGCCCAGAGCGTCTTCTCCAGGAGGTAGCCCATGTAGGCCAGATTGATGGCGGCGCAGATGGGGTCATACAGGAAGTAGAGCCAGGCCGTCAGGAAACCGGCGCGAGGGTGCATAGTGCGGCTGACATAGGTGTAGTACCCACCGGCGGAGGGAAACTGCCGCGCAAGCTGCGTGAGCGAGATGCCGAGTGTAAGCACGATGCCGAAGCCAATCAGAAACGCTAGCGGCGCGGTGATGCCGGCGTGCTGGGTGATCAACTGGATGGACAGCACCACGCCGGCCGCCGGCGCGATGTGAGTGACCGCCTGCATGATCACCGAAGGAAGCTTCAATGAGGCGCTGCGCAGTTCATGTGCCTAAGTCATCGCGGGTCAGGCCTCCATAGTTCATTGCCGGGCGCTGGTGGGCGCCGTCGCCTGGTCGGATGTCTTTCCGATCAGTCAGAACTCGTTGGGCAACTCTGCCGCGCTCGTGTCTAAGACGGACAGCTTTCCATCGCGGAGGAGGACAACCTTGCCGACGGGGGCCTGGATCGACTGCCCGCCGGCGCGAACCGTGAACTGCTTGTCTCCCACCAGCACATCGAAGTTCGCTCCGCGCAGTTTCACGCCGCGCAGCGTCATCTGCGGAGCGAACGCCGGCGGGTGCGGATGGATGATGATGCCGCCGTCGAAGCGCGCCTGGATTCCGAACATCCCGAAGATCACACACTGCGCGGCGGCCACGCCGTCCACCATGCATTGCAGCGGCGTATCCTTCCGATACTCGATCTTGTCCGCCACCATCGAGTCGCCCCAGTACGGCAGCTTCTCGCCCCACCACAAGCACCGGCGCAGCAGGTCCTCGGCCACGTCGGAACGCCCACACTTGTACAGGCGCTCGACGATCTGCGGGGGAAAGCTGGTGCAACTGCCCGGCCCGCCGTTGTCGATGTCCTTGGGGTCGTAGGCGATGTCGTGTTTGGCCAGGCTGTGCAGGCCGTAGTCGGAGAGGAACTCCTTATCGTTGAGGTGGCTCAGGAGACCAGCCTCCATCTCCCTGTCGAGCACACCGCCGCCGAACAGCTTGAACATCTGGTTGGTCCAGCGGATATCGCGGCCCTTGGGGCTGATGAAGTCGAACCACTTCTTGTCCGTGTTCCACATTTCTTTCCTGAACAGCGCCTTCAGGTCGGCAGCGCGCTGGCAGAGTTGCGGCGCGGGCTGCCCGGCCACGTCGGCCAGGTTGGCGGCCATGAGATAATTCGCGTAGCGCCTCCCGTTCAGGTCGGGCATCTGGTGGTTGTAGGGAAAGCCCCGGCGCAACTCCAGGTGATCGTTGCGCGGTCCGTAGTCGATCAAGGCCACCGGCTTTGTCGGGTCGTCGCGGCAGAGGGCATGGTCGATCGCATGCTGGAGGACCGTCTTGCGGTTGACTTCCTCTTTGAGGAAGGCGACATCGCCCGTGTTCTTCACGTAATAGTAGATCAGTCCGATGATCTTCTCCTGGCCGACGGGATACCACGGCCCTAGCGCCTTGCCACTGACCGGGTCGATGGCCAGGTGGTCCATCATGTTGTTTTGCAGGTACAGGACGATCTGCTGGCGGTCGGCCTTGGGCTCGTACAGGGGCAGGATCTCCCAGACTTCGCCGTAATTCCACAGATAGGAGCAGACGCAGCCGCCTTTGGTGCAGCCGGTGCCATAGAAGGGTTGGATGGCGAATTCCGGAACGTCCCACCGATTCATCAGGAAATGCACCAGGGATCGCGTGTACCAGCGCGCCAGGGCTGCGTTGGAGGATTCCAGTCGCGGCAGCTTCTCGAACATCTCGCGGACACGGCGGCGATGTTCGTCCTCCGCCTGTCGTATCGCGGCGGCGGGATCGGCCGCCAAGGCCTTGCAGTCGGCCGCCGCAGCCTCCTCGTTGCCGATGGCGACGACGACGTATTGGGTGACTCGTTCGCCGGCCTTCAGGGTGAAAGTCGCGCTGGCGGATGAGGAAGCCATATCCCAAGTCAATGCCGGCACGGTGCGAATCGGAACTGCCAAGTCCTTCTGCCGCAGCACCAGCGCGCCGTCGGCGAGGGCCGGTGTCGTCCGCGAGCGACTGCCGGGCGCATGGAAGCCCCACCCGTCGCTGCGGTCCAGTGTTCCGGCGGCGGTGCAGCACAGCGGGACATCCAGCGGCTGTGCCGTGGTGTTCTCGACCGTGATGGCGAGCAATACTGCGCGTTTCCCGGCGGCCAGGACTGTAGCCGTCGAGATGCGCAGGCCATCGACCTCGGCCCTGCGCTCGACCTTGAACGGCCACCAGGTGTAGCGGCTGGCGGCCAGGTCCTTCCCGAGCACGCTCACATTCAGGCTGAAGTTGCTGCTGACGAAGGGCGGCGCCCACAGACCGCTGACCCGAACCAGGCTCTTGAACGGAATACCGGGCGCAATAAGTCCGTTGACGATGCCGCAGTGAACCTCGTCCTGAATGCTGTTTTCGCCGGGACAGGCAAACGTGTCCATGATGTCCTCGTTGGGCGCGGCGGG